>JBLIMM010000223.1:0-7799 GCA_047638635.1 Pseudohongiellaceae bacterium
TCCTCGACCAAGGCCACCGCATCTCCTTGATCCTCCATGGCACCGGCGGCCTCGCTGATGCCGTCGGTGCCCGGGTCACCGTCCGCGCGGGCGGGCGCCTGTTTGTCCGCGAAGTGGTCGCCGGCGGGAGCTATGTCAGCTGCAGCGACAACGAGCTGCTGATCGGTTTGGGCAAAACGGACGTCATCGATACGATCACCATTCGCTGGCCTGGCGGAGAGTCCTCAAGCCTCGACGGGCTACCCGTAGACCAACGACACCACATTGCCTTTGGGGGGCAGCTGCTGCGCTCCGAGCCCTTTGCCGAGAGCAGCCCCCGATGATCCCGCGGTGGCTGCCTTGGCTCCTCTCGCTGCTCATCAGTGGGCCGCTCCTGTCTCAGCAAACCTTGCCCCCGTGGGAGGTCGACTGGCAGGCGGGCCACCGGGAGCGCGCTGTCGATGCCCTGGAAACGCAACTAGAAGGCAATGCCGAGGACACAGAGTTGTGGCTGCTGCTGGCCCAGCGACAACTACAGGTGCACCGCTTTGAGGGAGCCCTGCTTAGCGCGACTCCCCTTGGCCTAGCTGGCCGAAGCCTACGCGCCCAAGCACACTACCTCCTTGGCCACTTTGAGTTAGCCATCGCCGAGCTCGACCCTCAGGCTCCGAGCGAAGTGCTCATGCTGGTAGACGCCCACGAGATCCTTGGCCATGGGCCAGAAACAGAGGCTGCTCTGCTGGCTGCGCGAGCGGTGTTGGGCGCAGACAACGCACAAGTGGCCGTGGCCGAGGGGCGCGCTGCCGCCCGGGCAGGGCAGCATCAACGAGCCCTGGTAGCCTTTCGCAGAGCTCTGGCCATCGATCCCTTCGAGCACTCCGCGTACTTCGGCCTGGGACGGTCGCTACTCCAGCTGGGGCAGAAAGAGGATGCCCTCGCTGCCTTGGCGCGACATCGCGAGCTGGTTCCGCTCATGGATCAACGGGAGCACGCACTGCGAGCCATCGATTTGGCTCCCCTGCACGCCGCCAACCACGCCCAACTGGGCGACGTGGACCGGGCCATCGGGCGACTCGATCAGGCAGAGGCGTCCTACCGCCGGGCCGCCCAACTGGCTAGCTCCAGCGAACTCACCGTGATCGCTCTGCGGCATGCGAGGTTGCTCCACGAAGACCGCAACCAGCTCAGCGCCGCGATCGAGATGCTCGACCAAGCGGCCCTGGCCACGGGGGACATTCGCCTCACCGTACGCGCCGGTGACCTGCTCTTGGCCAACGGCCAGGGACGTGCGGCATTGGCTCGTTTCGACTTGGCACAGCAAGCTCGTCCCACAGACACACAGATCGCTGCCCGCCGGCAAGCAGCCTTGGCAGTCGCCCAGGAGATGAGCCAAGACAACTCTCACAACGCAGCTGGCGGCTCTCAATGATCGGGGCCGAGTACAGGCTCACGCTTCTCGCAGGATGGCTCTGCGTCAGTCTGCTGGGTTGCAATGACTCGGGCAGCGGCCCAGAGGCAACGGCCCCGCTCACTCCGCGCGAGAGCCCTGGCAGCACAACAGACTTAGCAATCGACCCAGACTCCCCGCGCTGGTTTGTAGACGCCACCGCCGACAGCGGCTTGCTCTTCGTCCACGACGCGGGCCTTACACCAGAAAAACGACTAGCTGAGACCATGGGAGCAGGAGCGGTTCTCGCGGACCTCAACGGTAACGGACACCTCGATGCCTACTTGGTGCAGTCCGGCCCTCTGCCCATTTTTCCGAGAGACCCGTCGCTGACCAACCGGCTCTTCAGCAACAACGGCGCCGGGCACTTTCTCGATGTCACTGCCAACTCTGGTGCGGCGGCAAGCAGCTCCTACGGCATGGGCGCTACAGCAGGGGACATCGACCTGGACGGCGACCTCGACCTGCTGGTCACGAACTTTGGTGCTGACGAGTTGCTGATCAACCAAGGTTCAGGACTCTTCACGGACGGCAGCGCCCAGAGCGGGCTTGGCGACCCTCGCTGGACTGGCGGCGCTACATTCTTCGATGCAGACGGAGACGGCGACCAAGACCTTTACGTAGCAGCCTACGTCGACGAAGATCTGGCCCATCCGCCCTGGTGCGGACGCCGTGAAGAAGGCTGGCGCAGCGCTTGTCACCCCGACAGTTTCGCCGGTCTCGCCGATCGTTTCTGGCGCAACCTGGGCGACGGGCGCTTCGAAGACGCCACCGACGAGGCTGGCCTGGCAACCACAGCAGGACATCATGGCAAGGGGTTGGGCGTCCTTGCCGTGGACGTAGACGGGGACCTCGATCTTGATCTCTACATCGCCAACGACAGCGTGGAAAACCGCCTCTGGCTTAACCGGGGCGACGGTCACTTCGACGACGGCACCTTGATCTCTGGTACAGGCGTCAACGATCGAGGCCTCACCGAAGCGGGCATGGGGCTTGCCGCTGGGGACGTAGACGACGACGGAGACCCGGACCTCTTCGTGACCAACTTCGACGACGAGTCGAACACGCTCTATCGCAATGACGGCGACGGGCTCTTTGCGGATGTCACCGCCCCGTCCGGCCTGGACGCTTCCAGCCGCTTGCCTGTGGGCTTCGGCACCTTCATGGGCGACCTCGACGGCGATGGCCTGCTCGATCTTGCGGTGACCAACGGGCACATCATCGAGAACATTCAGCTCTATCACGACGGTAAGCGTCACAAGCAACGAGCCCTGGTGTTCGCGGGCCGAGGTCAGGGACCGTTCGAAGATGTGAGCGCCCAAGCCGGCGATTTCACCAACACGCTGCGCGTGGGCCGAGGGCTCTACGGTGGCGACATCGACGGCGACGGCGACCTCGATCTGCTACTGACCAACTGCGGCGGGCCTGCCCAGATCTACCGCAACTCGGGCGGCCCAGACGGCCAAGCCGCAGGCCCCGGTCTGGTCCTCGCTGGTCTTCCTCCCGGAAGTCAGCTAACGCTCGAACTCAGCTCGGGGCGCAAGGTGCATCGCTTCGCCTCCAGCCAGCCGTCCTACTTTGGCATGAGCTCCCCCAGAATCCATCTCGGCCTGGGCAGCGACACGCTCACGGGCGTCTCGATCACCGAGCCCAATGGCCGAAAGCACGATCTGCCCATGGATCCCCCCGCGCGCGGGGGCCTCTGGCAACTGCGATCCAGCGCATCGGGACTGCACTTCGTATCCTCTCACTCCCATCCCGCTTCCGGAGACGCCCAGCGATGAACGCTTGGTTGTTCGCGACAGTCCTTTGTTTATGCCCCAGCCCCCTCGCTAGCGACGAAGTCGTCGTCCAAGCGGGTTCTCTTGCCCTGAGTCAGGACGAGTTCTCCGCCTGGCTCATCCAGCGGGTGGGCCACTCACACGTCGAAGAGTTCGCCATGGAGCGGCTCATCGTCGCTGCTGCAATTGAGCAGGGTTTGGCCCCCACTGCGGCAGAACTCGACAGGCTCTGTGACGCAGCCCGCAGCAAGCTCATCGATGACACCTTTAGGGGCGACGAAGAGGCCTACATCAACGATTTGGTGGCTCGCGGGCTGTCTCTCGAAAACCATGGGGCTAGGCGGCGGGCACAGCTCGAACCAGAGATCTGCCTCCAGCGACTGGCCCGCAACCTGCGGGTCATCACCGACGACATGCTTCGGGCTCGATACAAAGTGATTTACGGCGAGCTGGGCGAAGGGGTCGCAGTTGAGGTCTTGTTCTACAGCCTTTATCACGGCTTGAGTCCGGACAGCCCTCGTCTTGACAGGGACGCACAGGCCCTGGTCGCAGAGGCACTGGCCAAGAAGGGGGCCGATGCGCTCAAAGCTGAACGGCCCCTGGCTGAACTGCTGCCCACCTCAGATACGGTGAACAACGACTTCGTGATCGATGGCTACGTGAACCGTTGGCGCAAGAACCTCCTGGGTTCGGAGTCGGAGCTTGCTCTGGCCAGCCTGGATAACCCGGGCGATGTGTCACCGGCCATTCGTGTGTGGGATGGCTACCTTGTCCTGAGACTCATTGAGCGCAAGACCGTCAGCTTCGAAGAGGCCAGGGCAGAACTCACCGCACTCCTCGGCGAGGACCCACCCAACTCGGAGGAACTCGGGTTGGCTCGCTCTCTGGTGCGCAACAAACAAGACATCGAGATCAGGCTTCGCTGAAGGAGCCTGAGAGTCAGGCACCCCTCTCGCTATACCAGTCGCGCCACTTGCGAATAGCCCGGCTGCGCTCGCCAGAGCTTCCCTTGTGCTCGAAGCCTGGGTCGTAGCCGGTGAGGCGAACGAGAGTTTCTGCTGCCGTCTTGCGAATGGATGCGTTGCCGTCGTCCAGCACGTCGAACAGTGCGGGGATCGCACCCTCGTGCCCAAAGTTACCGAGGACATTCATGGCGTGAAGGCGGACAAACATGTCTTCGTCTGCGAGCAGCGCCACGAGATCCTGAGCCAGCTCTCGGAAGCCACTTGTTTCCAGCCGGTCGACACCCTCGAAGCGTAAGTCCGGCTCCGGATCGAGGAGCAGGCGCCGAATCTCATCCATGGCTGCCACGCGCTCCGGGTCGACGGCCGGGGCCGCAGGCTCGGTGACCTCTAGCGGTTGCCCGCCGATGCCGATGACGTCACCCAGAGACGCCACGCCAAAGTCGAGGGTGTCTTGTTGGGCTGACAGGGCCGCCGAAAGTGCCTCGATGCGCATTTCCAGGGTGGCCTGCCCGTTCGTGTTCCGCTGCACCTTTTCGATGAGCTGCCCTGCGGCGACTTGACTGCGAGTGAGCCGCACCATCGCGTCTGCATGGCCATCTAAGCGCTGGGACAGAGCGCCATCGGCAGCCGCCAAGCTGTCTTGCCCTGCGGCAAAATCGGTCAGTCTCCGTCCGTGCCCCTCAGATTCATCTCTGAGATAGATGAGTTCGGTCTCCAAGGCATCCGACTGCTGTCTCAACTCCACGACAGGAGAGGGGCCGGCTTGCTCCAGAGGCTCTTCTACCCGGCCTAGGAGAACGTCGCGATCACGCCACGCCGTCCAGCCCAGCAAGAGGATGACAAGCAACAGCAGCACCGGTTGACCGCTGCTCTTGGCCGCGGGCGCCGGGGAGGTGAGCGGCGTTACCATTGCCGACGGAGGGATGCAGGTCTTACAGAACAGCTTCCCTTTGATCGTCGTAATTTGCCCCGATTGCACGTCGAGGAGCGGCACGCTTTCGTTGCACCCATCACAAAAATAGATCTTCATGCCATCTCCCGGCCGACCCGGCTTGCTGAAAGCAGCTCTTCGGCTAGTATGGGTCTTTTCTTGGGGACAGGCCCCGAGTGGTCCGCTGATACATCCATCGCTTAGCTTAGCGCCTCATGCCTGAGTGTTCACTCGCTCAGACGCACGGTCATCGCCATACATGACGAAGTCGACACTAGATTCCGAACGCCAAACTGACGCAAGTCGGCGCTTATCCTGGCGCTTGAACCGTTCGGCGTTGGCCTTCGAGACCTCGGTACTCGAGCGCTTGGTCGCTGGGCATCCGGCAAATATCGACTATCTCGTCGCACTGGGACAGGCCTACGCCCGTCTCCGCCGGCACCAGAGCGGCCTAGAGATCGACCGTACCCTCGTGGCCCGTCAGCCCGAAGAGCCGACGTTTCGATACAACTTGGCCTGCTCGCTGGCGCTCACGGGCGATCTCAACGGCGCCTGCGGAGAACTCCTCCAGGCCATTGCCTTGGGCTACCGCGACTTCGAGCACCTTCTGGCCGATGACGACTTGGTGGCCTTACGCCGAGACAACCGTTTCGGCCTGATTCGAGACCGCATGGCCGAGCTGACCTCGCCTCAGGGGAACTAGCTGCCGGCTGGCGTGCCCCGCTCAGTCGAAGGCAAAGACTGACAGGACCGCCGTGGCCATCAGCAGCGGTCCCAGAAGCGTCAAGACGAGGGCAAAGGAGTCGACCGCCTTGGTGCTGGCCTGACTCGGCAACGATCCCAGAGATTCGAAGGCTTCCGGGACAGCCCCCCGGTCGGCCCCGCATCGAGGGCAAAACACCAACGTCGCCGTGACGCTTTCGCCGCACTCCGGACAAGGCTCAGGTTTACCGGCGGTTTGCCCGGGAACTCCCGGAAGCAAGGGTTCGTGATAATCGCAGTGCGGGCAACGGCGGTCCTCAAAGGGCACCAACTCACCACAATCGAGGCAGGCCCTCACTCGCTGGGCCTCTGAGCCCCTCTGCTGTGCTGCCATTAGAGCTGCTCTTTCTCGATGCGCCCGCCTGCCAGAACTTTGTCCCCTTGGTAGCACACGGCGTACTGCCCGGGTGTCACCGCTCGGCTGGGCACCTCGAAGAGTAGCTCAATGCGCTGATTCCCCATGAGCCGACAGAGAGCCCGCTCGGGATTGTGGTGATGGCGCATCTGGACCAGGACTTCGGCGCCGTCCTTAAGGGGTTCGTGACACTGGAGCTGACCCACCTGGCAGCTGGGGCGAGCCAAGTCAGACTCAGGCCCCACACGCACCGTGCCGCTCTCAGCGTCAATTTCGGTGACATAGGCGGGATGCCCGAGGGCCACCCCCAAGCCTCGCCGCTGGCCCACGGTGAAGGCCCCCACACCCGGATGCTCTGCCAGAGTCTTACCAGAGCTGTCGACCAAGACGCCTGTCTGGCCCAGGTGACCCAGGCGCTCGGCAACCACAGCGCGATAGTCGCCACCGGGGACGAAACAGATGTCAGCAGAATCTGGCTTCTGAGCCACTTTCAAGCCGAACTCCTCCGCGAGCAGGCGCACCCTGTCCTTGGTGAGCTCGCCCAGGGGAAAGAGGGCTCGGCTGCGCTGCTTTGCTGTCAGTCCGTGCAGCAGGTAGCTCTGGTCCTTCAAGCGGTCGACGGCGCGAAAAAGTCGGTCATTTTCTAATCGCGCGTAATGTCCCGTGGCGACGCCGTCACACCCCAAGTCGTCGGCCAGCTCAAGGAGTTCGCCGAACTTCAGATCGTTGTTACACAGCACGCAGGGGTTGGGTGTCAGCCCCCGGCCGTAGTCACTCACAAAGGACTCGATCAGCTCATGGAAGCCCTTCGACATGTCCTGTACGTAGAAGGGCACACCCAGCCCATCGGCCACGGCACGGGCGTCTCGGGCATCAGAGAGGGAGCAACACGACTTCGCTGCCGCCGAGCCCACCACCCCGTTACGCATAAACACCGTCACGAGTTCGTGCCCTTGGGAGGCCAGCAGGGCCGCGGTGGTAGCCGAATCGACCCCTCCGCTGAGAGCGACCAAGAGTCGGCGAGGCGTTGTGTCCAAGGGGCGTATCACAAGAGCGTGGAGAGTTGGGGCGACAGGAAAGAAAGCGAGAGTCGGACAGTGGAGCGTTGGTCCCACAGGGGCCTGATCTCTATCATGCCCCATCGCACCTCGACCGTGCCCGAGAGTTCCTCTGCACGGGTGCTCCTCTGCCATCCACCCTCTCGATCAGAGTTATGTTGACTCCCGCTTTCACGACAGCTGCATCTCTCTTGGCCCAGGTCTCCGGCGGCGACTCCGCCCCGGCCGAAGCTCCCAACATGCTCATCATTGTGGGCGCCACCCTGGTGATCTTCTACCTCGTGGCCTTTCTCCCAGAGCGCAAGGCTCGGAAGAAGAAAGAAGCCATGCTCGAGGCAGTCAAGAAGAACGATCGGGTGCTCACCTCCAGCGGCATGTACGCCACCGTGGCGGCCCTCGGTGAGCAAGACATCACCATTAAGTTCGATGATGGCCCCACCCGGGTCCGCATCCTTCGTTCGTCGATCTCCGTGGTCCTCGACAAGGATGGGGAAGCAGCCGACTGAAGCCAGCCGAGCCTC
>JBLIMM010000224.1:0-7791 GCA_047638635.1 Pseudohongiellaceae bacterium
GTCGCGCCTTGCCTTTGGCGCCAGCGACGACGTGGTCCACCTCGAGTTCAAGCACCGTGCGGTTGTCGAGGGGCAAAACCTGCATCGCCTCGACGCGAGCTACGAGAATCGAGTGTGCTGCATCGACCTGATCACCGGTCGTGGCCGGCGAGAAAAGGCTGAGAACACCCATGGGAAAGGCCAGGCAAAGTACTAATGCCAAGGCGCCGAGAGAGATCCGCTGCCGAGTGACGCTCATGGGAAAGGTACCAACGGGGTCGAACGCTTCGAATACCGCAGCGAGTGCGGCAACAACATGAGGTGGCTATGTGTGGCGGAGAGACCACCATGCGGGTTAGCGCACCTTACTACTACTGTCACCAGAAAGGCTAACCTAGCGGCGGCAGTGGTTCTACCTGTCTAGACTGCTCGGATATCCTCGTATCCTTCTGTACTATCAGGACTTGGAGAGATGGAACGGATTTCCTTGGTTGAGCAGATACGGGAACGGCAACAGACGTAGACGAAACCGAGCCCATGACGTTACCCACCGACCAACTGTCTCGCTGGTTTCGCAACCTGGCGCTCATGGCCCTGGCCGCCGGACTGCTCACATTGGCGGTCGTCAGTGACCACGCGATCGTCCGTCCCAAACTCGCCTGGGGCCGCGGGCTGATCCTCTCTGGAGCCTGCCTGCTCCTACTCAGCCAGTCTCTTGCGGGCCAGCTGATATCCCGATGGCCGGCATTCACGGGCATCGCTCTCATTCCCAGCGCCGTTGCCGGGCTTTGGTATCTCTTCGGCGATCCCACCAGCCCTCCTCAGGCCAGGGACGAGATCGTGCGCCTGGCCATGATCCCCTTGGCCGCCTGGCTGACAGCTGGTGTCCTCGAAGGCCCCCAGTCCCGACGGCTGCTGGTGGGAGTCCTCGCTGTGGCCGGCATCTGGGTGGGAGGACTCGCCCTCCTTGAAAGAATTGGGGGCCTCGGGGGCCTATCATTTCTTGGCATCGACCCCACAAGTCGCTCAGACGCAGGCTTCGGCAACCCGGTCTTCTTGGGTGCCTGGCTCGTGCTCACCACTCCGTTGCTGCTGGCCGAAGCTCTCACAGAGTCATCGGCTTGGCGCTGGCCCGCGGCCTTGGCGGCCGGTCTGTGCCTCCCTGCTCTCCTGGCCACGGGCAGCGCGGGAGCCTGGTTGGGCTTTGGCGTCGCCGTGGTCATTGGCCTGGTGCTGCTGATCCCCGCCTCGCGAGCCCTGACGACGGCCCTCGCTGGGAGCGCCTTGGGAGCAGCCGCCCTGCTGGCCATGCACCCGCACATCCTGATCCGCCCTCGAACCCACGGGTTGATCTGGCGAGATACCCTGGCCATGTGCTTCGACCGTCCCTGGGGCGTCGGCCCGGGCCAGTTTCAGATCGAGTTTCTGCCCTACGCATCCAAAGATCTCCTGGCCGCTCACCCACGAGCTTCCGTGATCATCAACGACGCTCACTGCGAAGCGTTGCAGGTCTTGGCCGAGTTGGGCCTCCCAGGGCTCCTCGCCCTGGCCCTGGCCACGTGGTTTCTGTTCCGAGCCCTGGGGGCAGTGCTCAAAGGCCCCGCAGACCGGGCTCAGGACGTGGCCCGACTCGTGGCCATCGTCGCGGGTATCGGCGGCGGCCTGACCCAATCGTTCGTCTCCCCCGACTTACGCTTCGGGGTCTCGACGCTCTTGCTTGGCACCTTGATCGGCTTGGCCGCATCGTTCAGCGACAGCATCACCCTCTCTCTGCCCGGAGGACGCCCACTCCGCTGGGCCCTGTCGGCTCTGGCTCTCACCGGGCTCTGGTTCACCGGGAACGACACCCACTCACGACTGTCGATCACCGACCTGCTGCCCCCTGGACAGCCGCTGCAGATCACCGACGCCGACTTCGTGCGTCTCTCTCAGCTCAGAGAAGCCACACAGGCCTTCCCCAACGACCCCAAGACTCACTACGGGGTCGCCGCAGCCCTCGCTGCCATGAATCGCCCCGGGGAAGCCGCAGACGAAATGGCCATCGCTCTGCAACTCAGCCCGGGCAACCCCACAGTCATCAGACCACTAGGCATCCTGCAGGCCATGGCTGGGCGCTTCGATGCCGCCGTCGCCAACCTCTCCATCATTCTCGAAGTCGCTCCCGACGATCACGATGTGCGCTACTTACTAGCCTTCTCCGCTTTCACCCAGGGAGACCTACGCGCCGCGAACATCCAAGTCGAAGAGCTACTCAAGCGCGACCCCAACCACGCCCGCGGCAGACTGCTGCGGGAGTGGTTGAGGCAATAACTGCGCGCGCCCGGATTCAGCGCTCAGTTGCTGCTGGTGGCTTCCAAGCCATTGGTAGACACCAAGCCCGTGGGCGAGAGCGCCTCGGGAACCCAACCCTGGAAGTACAGCTTCGTCCCCACGGGAACGTTGTGGGGCAAGGTGAAGCTCACTTCGAACTCACCGTCGCTATCGCTGGCAAAGCCGGGCACCAGCACGTCGGGAGCCGGAACCAAGACACCGCCGCGGAAGGGCATGTCCACGCGGCTCAAGCCAGCCACCACGGTGACCACAGAGTTCGCGGGGAAATCCTGAGCAAACAGAGTCACCAAGGTAGCCACCTTCATGGTGCCAGCACCTGAGAGACGGGGCTCAGCAGCGTTAGGCACCGGCTGGTAGGCGAGGCCAAGGTTATCCCAAGGCGAAGCCGTGTTGTCGTAGACGAGGTTGTTCTCCCCGGAGGTGTTGGCCACCACCAGAGACATCACACCGTCCAAGTTCACGTCAGTGAAGACCGCGTGACGGGAGTCACCCGCATCGGTAATCGCCGGGCTCGAAGCCACCCTCTGCAACGACCCACCCATGTTCATGTAGAGGAAGTTGTCCTCTTCTTTGTTCGCGACGAACAGGTCGAGATCGCCGTCGCCTTCTAGATCGCCCCAAGCTGCGTGGTAGCTATCGCCGCCATCCTGAGCGGGAGCCTGGGCGCTAGCCAAAGTGAAGCTTCCTGAGCCATCATTCGAGTACAGCGTGTTCAGCTGGCCCTTGCGGTTACAGCAGAAGAAATCGAGATCGCCGTCACCGTCGAAGTCAGCCATGCTCACGCCGAATGTCTTGTTCGTCTCGGTAGCGACGATGTCAGCGGTCATTGGCAAGAATGCGCCCGTGCTGCCGCCTTGCAGACCACCTTGGTTGAAGTAGACGAAGTTCTCCAGGTCGTTGCTGTTGGCCAAAGCGATTTCGAGATCGCCGTCACCATCCAGGTCGCCCACACAGATATCCCGTGAAGGACGGTTGTCGGTAACCACTGGGCCCGAGGACACTTTGGCGAAGTTGCCAGCGCCTTGGTTGTCGTAATAGAAGGTCGGCTCCAACTGGTTGGCGAAGAGCAAATCTTGGTCGCCATCGTTGTCCATGTCGCCCCAAGTCACGGCGTAGGACTCACCGGCGTCGTTGCAGACCACGCTGGAGTTCATCTTCTGGAACTGCGGCGTGAGCACCGCGCCAAAGGGGCGCAGGTTCTTGAACAGGCCGTTATTGACCACGTGTCCATTGGCCGTGGCGAGGTCGAGGTCGCCGTCGCCGTCCATGTCACCCCAAGCAGAGTGGAACGTGAAGCCGCCGTCAGTCATGGCGACTTCGGCAGCGAGAGGCTCGAACGTGCCGTTGCCGTGGTTGACGAAGAGCATGTTGTCCTCGCCAAAGTTGCTGAGGTACAGATCTTGATCCCCGTCCCCGTCGTAATCGCCAGAGGCAATCGCGCGGGTGTTGCCACCGCTGTCAGCCACCGCCGACTGGCTGTTGGGCGTGAGTAGATTCGTCTGGGCATCCACGTTGCCTGCAAAACAGGCAACGCACACTAGAAGGGCATATTTCATCGTCGAGACTCTTTAACCGGGGTGGACAGATTCGGTCGCACCTATCGGCCACTGGGCTACCCGACGATGAGGGTTTCTGTTGAGCGAGCCTCTATTTCGCCCCTACCCTCAGGTGCCAGTCCGTTCCCAGCGCATCGACAATCAGCAAATCTAGCCCCCCGTCGCCCTTCAGATCACCCCAGGCGCATGAGGTCGCTTCGAGGGCCTGCTGCGCAAGGGGGACAGTCGTGCACGCCGTAAACGAGGCGCTACCGTCGTTCAGGTAAAGGTACGGCGCGCTCTGTCGATTGAGGATCAGCAGGTCCGCCGAACCGTCACGATTCAGGTCGACTGCAGCCACGTCTGTGGAGTTGCCGCCATCACCGGCAGGTAGCGCCTCGGAGCTCGCGGTGAAGACTCCCGCGCCGTCATTGAGCCAAACCTCGTTGGTCTCACCCTTGCGATGGCTGAATGCGAGATCGAGGTCTCCGTCCCCATCAAGGTCAGCGAGAGCTAAGCCGCCCGATTTGGCTGAGAGCCGTGCGATCTCTGCGCCTTGGTCCTGATCGAAGCTCGCCACCTGGCCCCCTTGCGCACCGCCCTGATTCATGTAGATCGCGTGGGCGTTGTCGCCCCAGTTGGCAATGACCACGTCAGCATCCCCGTCTCCGTCGAGGTCCCCCGTCGTCACCGCGCGGGAGTTGCCCCCCTGAGAGTTCAGCGGGCCTGAGGGCGCAGCACTGAACACTCCCGAGCCATCATTAAGGTGCAGCTCGTTGTGGGCCCCTCGGTTGACCACGATCAGGTCTGCGTCCCCGTCGAGATCTACATCTGCGCTGGCAGCCCCGTACGCATCAGCAGCGGGCTGGGTGGCTGAACCGCCGTCGGAGGCTTCGAACCCCTGGCGCCCCCCGAGATTGTGGTGCAGCACGTTGGTCTCCCCGTCAGAGCGAACTTCAAAGAGGTCCGTGCGGCCATCTCCGTCAAGATCGGCCGCTGCGGCGCCAAACGTCGAACCGGCGCTGCGGCCCACGCTTCCCGAGGGTCCTGGAAGCAACATGCCGCTGCCATCATTCCAGTACAGCGCATCCGCCGCTCCAAACGCGCCTACAAACGCGTCGAGCGCTCCATCCCCGTCAGCGTCGAGAAGACACACGACCCGGGAGTTCCCTGACGAGGGCCCAAAAGACTGACGCTCCGTGACATCCACGCAGGCAGTGGGTCGCGCAGACTCGACCGCTTGAGCCGCCGGAACAGCGGCCTCAGCGACTGCGGGTTGAGCGCTCGCCTCCTCAGTGAGGGTTGACGATTGACAGGCGGATAGAACGATCACGGTGACAGCGAGCCAGCGCATGGACAATCTCCGAAGCTTGAGCGGACTGGCGCACTCTGCCCCTCCTCGACGCCAGAGTCCAGCGCAAGGGGCCAGGGCACCATGGAGCCACCGTCATCGTCGTTGCTGCGGCTGTGGTCGCGAGTTACTCTCGGCGGTTCGGGATCAGCCCGTAGCACCGCCACGCACCACAGCGTCGCTTTGCCGCGAGCTGGCAGCAACACACTCAGACTGGCCACTTGCAGGAGACGTACCGCGCATGGGACAGAGCACCGCGCCATTCCAGACGGAAGACACTCGCCGCCAACCCGGCGTCTTTCAAAAGCTCGGCAGCTTGTTCCGCACCTACGCCATCCCCGAAGACTCCATCGTGCTCCCGGGGCCCTTCGATCAGGACGACCGCAGCTGCTTCAGCATCGAAGTCCCCGAAGATTGGCCCAGCGACGCTGACGGCCGCTCGAAGACTCGCCTCCTCGAGGACGGGCAGTACCTGGGCCCGGCCTCCGTGACCCACGACGACATTCGTACCTTGGGCCGCGGGCGCTACTCCCACTGGGGACCGAAGGTCTACTTCTCGGCGAGCGACAACAGCGACCCCAACACGAACGGCCGGACCTACTCCATCGTCCCTCCGAAAGGCTGGAGCCCTCCGACGGGCGCCAGCGGGTGGGCCGACTACGCATCCCGCCGCAGCGACGACGACAGGGTTTTCACCATGGAGTGGGCCACCGAAGAACTGGCCGCCAGCACCATGAAATCAGTGAGCGGCCCGCTGTTCTCCGTCGAGCTTCGCGAGAACTGGCCCTCTGACGACGAGAGCCTGTCCACAGTGCTGCTCTTCGAAAACGACACGCCGCTGCTGAACCCCCACAGCTCCCGCGAGGACATCACCTCGGCTGGCAGCAACGCCTACGGACATTGGGGCAACGCGCTGTTCTTCGCCACCAGCGACGGGAGCGACCCCACCACGAACGGCCGCACCTACTCGGTGGCCTACGCCACGGGCTTCACCTTTGACCAAGCCCGCAAGGCGCCCTGGCATGAATCTGGCGAATGCTGGATCCTCGACGGCCTCCCCGCCGAGTGGCCCTCCGACAAGGACGGCCCATCGAACCTGCGCTTGCTCGAAGACGGTGTGCTCCTGGGACCGGCCCACGCGGGTCACGGTGATCTTCGCGAGCATGGCGAGGGCCGCTACTGCCACTGGGGAGATCAGCTTTGGTTCTCCGCCAGCGACAACAGTGACCCGACGACGAACGGCCGCACCTACACCGTGGTTTGGATCGACCAGAAGAGCGACGGCACCAACGAGTCTTAGGCTCGCCCGGGCGTCACGACGTTGGCGCCGGTTGGCGCTGAAGTGATCGGCGCAGGTATCCCCAGATCGGTGAGCAACTCGTGCCGGGGACAGAAGCGGTCCACGTCGTTGCGCCAGAAATCTACGGGCAGCTGGCTCTTCACCGATGACCACAGCGGCGAGAGGTGCAGCCATACGGGTTGCTGATGCTGACCAGCCCGGTGGCTCAACTGCGCGCCGGTCTTGGGCAAGTGCACCGTGGGTGCTCCGAGCGTTGCACCGGCGAGACCGAGGCACAGCAAGTTGGCCCGAGTCAGCGGTTGCCCGGCCAGCTGTTGGAGCTGCGCTTCGAAAGCTCCATTGAGCAGCAGCAGATGGTCTCCCGATGTGGCCACTTCTCTTGGCGCTGCGCCCAGCAAGCCGGGGCCCACTGCCCGGCGAGGTAAGCCGGGTTCTATAGGCTGGGCCAGTCCCGAGCGGTCGATCGAGTAGCCCAAATGCGTCCGACGGCTGCCCAGTTCGGCCCCAGCGGCCACAGCAAGCACGCCGGGCAAAGTGCCCCAACCGAAGAGCTGCTGCAGCACTGATAAGTCGGGCTTCAGCGCGCCGTCGATACAAAGCACATGGGCACGCACCGGCGACTTCGGCAGCGAGCCTTCATCCCACGACATGACATGAAACAACGGGTTTTTCTCGGCGAGAGAGCGCCGCCAAGCGGGCCATCCTGCAGCATCACCGTGAAGCACAACTTGCACGGAAATCGGCGCGGTCAGCTCTTGCCATTCGAGATGCCAAACTCCCGTGGGACGGGCGGCCAGCACCCGAGCCAGCGGCAATCGGCGACGTCTACAAGCGGCCTCGATCGCCCGGCGCCCCGCTTCAAAAGCCCAAGGTTTCGCGGTGGTACTTGCCGCGACGCTCCCAGGAGTCCGCCGCCAGTGGTAGCCCACCAGTGGCAGGTGCACCACGCCCCGGGCTTGCTCGAAAGCTCGCAGCATGAAGTCGTGATCTTGCGCCCCGTCGAATTCGCTGCGCAACCCGCCCAGCAAATCGTAAAGGCGACGCCGCACTGCCATGGCGTGGGTCACGTAGTTGAACCCCAGCCCTAGCCACGGGGACGGTCCGGGCTTAAACACTGGCGCAACGTAGCGGCCAGTCGAGCTGATCTGATCTTCGTCGGTGTAAACGAAATCGACAGTTGGGTTTGTTTCGAAGGATCTTGCCAAGGGAGTGAGCAGCTCATTCCCAAGCTCATCATCGTGATCCACGAACAACAGCACCTCGCCGCAAGACGCGGCCACCCCCCGGTGCGTCGC
>JBLIMM010000225.1:0-7761 GCA_047638635.1 Pseudohongiellaceae bacterium
GTCGTTACAAGGCACTCATCCTTGAACGCACCGGGGCTCCCTTCCCAGAAGATCCCCGAGAACAACTGCACCTCGCGATCTCCGCGGTCTTCCGTTCGTGGAACACACCCCGTGCAGTGAAGTACCGCCGGCTCCACGAGATTCACGGGCTAGCTGGCACGGCGGTCACTGTGCAAACGATGGTCTTCGGCAATCGCGGTGACACATCGGCTACCGGCGTGTGTTTCACCCGCAATCCGTCCACGGGCGAAAACGTTTTCTATGGGGAGTTTTTGCAAAACGCCCAGGGAGAAGACGTGGTCGCGGGGATTCGCACACCCCGGCCCATCGCTGAGATCGATGATGTCTTGCCCGGGATGCTCGACCAACTGCTAGCCATCAAAGACCGCCTCGAACGGCACTACCGGGATGTCCAGGACATCGAGTTCACCGTGGATGCCGGCAAGCTCTACATGCTGCAAACCCGCGCTGGCAAGCGCACCGGCGCTGCGGCGGTGCGCATCGCCGTTGAGATGGTTGCCGAAGGACTGATCAGCAAAAAAGACGCGCTGTGGCGCGTGGAGCCGGCGGCGCTCGACCAACTGCTGCATCCCACATTCGATCCCTCAGCACCGCGAAACGTGGTGGGTGCTGGCTTGCCAGCCAGCCCCGGAGCTAGCTGTGGGCAAGCGGTCTTCACCGCCGACGACGCCGAAGCCTGGGCCCAAGATGGCAAGGCCGTGGTCTTGGTGCGCAACGAGACCTCTCCCGACGACATCGGTGGCATGCATGCGGCCACAGGCATTCTGACGGCTCGCGGGGGGATGACCTCTCACGCAGCGGTTGTAGCCCGGGGCATGGGCACCTGTTGCGTGGCTGGCTGCAACGCGCTGCTCATTGATCCAGGTGGACACTCCGCGCGCATCGGCAAGTCGACCGTCAAGGAGGGCGATTGGATCAGCCTAGACGGCACCACCGGTGAGATCATGCTGGGGCGCGTCCCCACCACCGAACCAGAACTCTCCAAAGAGTTCGCCACGATCATGGAATGGGCCGACGAGTACCGGACCATGAAAGTGCGCACGAACGCCGACAACCCCGAAGACTCCAAGCGAGCACGGGAGTTCGGCGCCGAAGGCATCGGCCTTTGCCGCACGGAGCACATGTTCTTCGGTGAAGATCGCATCGCCGCGGTCCGCAGAATGATCTTGGCAGAGGACGATCGCCAACGGTCTGCCGCACTCGATGAATTGCTGCCCCTGCAACGTTCAGATTTCGAAGGCATCTTCAGAGCCATGGACGGATTGCCGGTGACCATCCGGTTGCTCGATCCGCCACTCCACGAGTTCTTGCCCAGCGAAGTCGGCCAGCAACAGGCTCTGGCTCGCACCCTGGGCTGGACCACCGAAGTGGTGGCCAAGCGAGTCGCCGAACTCCACGAACTCAACCCCATGCTGGGCACCCGTGGCTGCCGTCTGGCCATCACCCACCCAGCCATCTACGACATGCAGGTCCAGGCCATCTTCGAAGCTGCCGGCCGCTGCCAGCAAGGGGGCGTGGACGTCCAGCCGGAGATCATGATCCCCCTGGTGGGCACCATCGAAGAGCTGTCCGAGATTCGGGGCCGTATCGAGCGGTCCGAGGCAGAGCTGCGCAAGTCGTCTGGCTTCTCAGGGACCCTGCTCATTGGCACCATGATCGAAGTGCCCCGGGCGGCCCTCACGGCAGGTTCCATCGCCACAGCCGCCGACTTTTTCTCCTTCGGCACCAACGACCTCACCCAAATGGGCCTGGGCCTCTCCCGAGACGATACGGGCCCGATGATCGCGGAGTACGTCCGCCAGGGCATCTACGCCTGGGACCCCTTTGCCTCCATTGACCGCACGGGCGTGGGCCGCCTCGTGGAGATGGCCACCCGTGAAGGCCGTGAAGCCAAACCTGGCTTGAAGGTCGGGGTGTGCGGAGAGCACGGCGGGGATCCCCGCTCGATCCGCTTCTTCCAAACTTGCGGCCTAGATTACGTCAGCTGCTCGCCCTTCCGCGTGCCCATCGCCCGGCTCGCGGCGGCCCAAGCCGCCTTGGCTGGCGACAGCTAAGCGAGCTTGCGGCAGGCCCCAACGCAACGAGCCCCCGAAATCAGCGCTTGACGCTGTCCCCGGGGGCCAGAAGTTGCAGTTGAGTTAGATCGAGGCTTCGTTCCAGATGACGAACTGGTTGTCACCCATTTCCTTGGCCTTGACCAGTCCCGTGGCTGCCCGAGCTTCAAACTCGTCCAGAGAATCGAGACCAGACTGTGGCGAGCAACTGCCGCCCGCACTCACCGAGAATCGGCCCTCTGCACGCTGCACCACGTTGTCGGTGAGCACACGCTGGACAAATGCCCGTGCTCCCTCCGTGTCGCAACCTGGAAGCAAGACCATGAAACGCCCGCCTTCGATCCGCGTCGACAGGTCGATGTCACGAGATGCATTGAGAATCTCTCCCGCGATGGCGAGTTCCAGGCCTAAACCAGCCCGGTCACCATCCCGTTCGCAGATCTCCTCAAAGCCCTCGATATCGAAGACAAGCAGCGTGTACGACCAACCGTACCGCCAAGATTTTTTGAACTCCTCCTCCAAACGCATCTGGAAGAATTCGTGATTCAGAAGACTCGTCGCATCATCAGTCAAGATTTCGACGAGGCTTTGAGCGTCCAACTGTATGCTAGTAGCCACTTTGCGATCTCCTATCGACCCGAGGCTCCGCTGAGAATCCATGGAGCACTTTGAGCTGTGGTTCAAGTTTACCGTAGCGGCGCTTATCGTCGTCGCAGCGGGGTTGAGCTTGACTAAAAATGCAGAAAAATTAGCCACAGCTATGGGCTGGGGCCACGCTTTCGCTGGTTTCGTCATTCTCGGTTGGGCTACGTCCCTCCCTGAAGTCACGATTTCGGTGTCTGCGGTCACTGAGGTGGGCTCCGCCGCTTTGTCTGTGGGCAACATCACCGGCAGTGTGATCTTCAATCTGGCGATCCTGGCGATCCTCGAACTGATCGCCCGCAAGCAACGCTCCACATCTGACTCTAGCGACGGCATCACCGCCCTGGGCCTCTTTAACCTGGTGCTCATTGGCGGCATGCTGGCCGTGATGTGGCGGCCCCAATTGGCCAGTGGAGCCATGTCCCAGGTTGTTGGCATTCTGCTGGTCGGTGGTTACGTGGTCACCACAGCCCATGCATGGTTCAGTCAGAAGGCTGAATCAGGCGACACCGAGGGACAGTCAACGCCCCTCCCCTGGGCCATCATCGGCCGTTGCTTGCTGGCCGGCTCGGTCATCCTCGCCATGGGGATTTGGCTCAGCCACCTCGGCGAAGAGCTCGCGACGACCTACAACCTAGACGAGGGCTTGGTAGGCACACTCTTCCTCGCCTGCGTAAGCTCCCTGCCAGAACTTGTCACGGGATTGGGCGCCGTGAAGCTCGGCTTACTCACCATGGCCACCGCTTCGATCCTTGGCAGCAACATCTTTAACCTAGGTATCTTAGGCGTCTGCGACCTGCTCTATCAGTCAGGAGTGCAGGCTGGCGTGCCCATCGTTGTCGCCGCCGAAACCCCTCGGCTGACGGGCAATGTGGTGGCTGCCCTGGGCATGACCTTCTTGGCCCTCATGGCCGTGAGGATGCGCAGCAACAACGACAAGGGACAACTCGTCCGCGTCTGCGTGGCCAGCGGCATGCTCATCATCTATTTCGTCGCCTTGATCTGAGCAGCACCCGCCAGGCGGATCGCTGGCAGCTCACCGGTGCAGGCTGCTCAGGCTGCTTCGGCCGCCGCGAGAGCAGCGTCCGTCCACTCAATGTTACAGGCGGTGGATTGCACGTCATCGAGGTCGTCGAGAGCCGAGAGTAGCCGCACGAGCAGCGCCACCTTCTCTGGGTCTTCAACCTCCACAGTCGTCTTGGGCAAAGGGCTGATCTCACTCTTCTCTGGAGTGAAGCCCCCGGCCACTAGTGCCTCGGTCACTGTCCCGAAAGCAGTGGGATCTGCGGTAATCTCGAAGCCGCCGTCGGTGACAGTGCAGTCTTCCGCCTCACCCTTCATGGCGGCCAGCAGGATCTCCTCTTCTTGCTCCGCCTCACCCGCGACAAAGAAGATGGCCTTGCTCGCGAACGTCCAAGACACTGAGCCACTTTCCCCGAGATTGCCGCCGTTTCGGTCCAGGGCAATCCGCACATCCCCCACCGTGCGATTGCGGTTGTCTGTCAGCGTCTCTACCAAAATTGCGACACCCCCAGGGCCATAGCCCTCGTAGGTGATCGAATGCATGGCCACCCCATCGCCGCCACCAGCCCCCTTGGTGACTGCGCGCGCGATGGCGTCCTTGGGCATGTTGTCCGCCCGGGCCCGCTCGATGGCGTAGCGCAGGGTCAGGTTCATCCCGATGTCAGCGCCGCCGTTGCGGGCCGAGGTCATGATCAGACGGGCATGCTTGCTGAAGGCGTTGGAGCGCTTGGCATCCACCGCCTTCTTACGGTGCATGATGTTCTTGAACTTGCTATGGCCAGCCATGACAGGTCTCCATCATCAACCATCAACCGCGGGGGTCTCACCAACCACCAACGGCGGGGGTCTCGCTGGGACCCAACAGGTCGGCATGATCTGCGACCTGCAGCTTTCAAGAACGATCGGCCAGCCCCCTCACCAGCCGAGAACTCCCCGTAAGGGAGCTTACGCAGCGACCGAGGGCGAGAGTTGCCAAGACCGTCGAGACGGTCTCCGCACCAGCCAACCCTCGGCCGCTGTTGAGATCAGCGCTTGCTGAACTGGTACTTACGACGGGCCTTGCGCTGACCGTACTTCTTACGCTCGACCATACGGCCATCGCGGGTCAGGAAGCCACCGGCGCGCAGAGCTTCATCTTGCTCTGGCTCGACCTTTAGCAGTGCACGGGCAATGCCTAGGCGCAAAGCGCCAGCCTGCCCCGTCGGACCACCACCATTGATGTTGGCAAAGACGTCGTAGCGACTCTCGGCACCAGCAGCCTCAAGAGGAGCCATGATCGCGACCCGGCGCATCAGCACGGGGAAGTACTCATCCCACGCGCGACCGTTCACGATGATCACGCCGGTACCGGCGCGCAGGCGTACCCGGGCCACCGACGTCTTACGGCGACCAGTGCCCCATGCGTATTCTTTTGCACCCAAGATAAGCGGCGCAGCCTTGGGTGCGGCAACCACAACGGGCTCAACGATGTCGACTTCGGGAGTCACGGTGACTTGTGCGTCATCAGTCATGGATCAGGAGTCCTTCTTGGACTGAAACTCGGTCATGTCGACCGCAATGGGCATTTGGGCGGCGTGAGGATGCTCGCCGCTTGCGTAGAGTTTGAGCTTCTTGAGCATTTGGCGACCCATCCGGGTCTTGGGCATCATGCGCCGCACCGCCAGCTCCAGCACCCGTGTGGGATGCTTGTCGAGCATCTCGCCCATGGACATCTCGCGCAGTCCACCGATGTAACCGGTGTGCCACCGGTGCATGCGGTCTTCGCGCTTAGATCCCGTGACGAAAATCTTGTCGGCGTTGAGTACGACGACAAAGTCGCCGGTGTCGACGTGAGCCGTGTAGCGACCGTGGTGCTTGCCTTGCAGCACCATGGCGATGCGTGCAGCCATGCGCCCGAGGATCGCGCCTTCGGCATCAAAGAGTTGCCAGGCAGCCTGAACTTCACCCGCTTTGGCGTGATAAGTCTTGTTCATGAATCAGTGGTCAATCTGAAAACAGGCTGCGAATACAGGCAGCAATCGGTCAGTTCGGCGAGGCAATGCAGCCCGTCTCGAGAGGCTTTTTGTCGGCCACCCTGTCTGGGAACCTGGAAGAACGGCTTCCGGGCGGGGCAGTGACAACCAACATTGGCCGACAACGGCCAAACACCCAGCCGAGGGGATCCCCGAGAGGACCTTTCCAGACCAGATGTCGAATCGCCCAGGATAGCAAAGCCGGCGAAGCGATCAATATGCCAGGAGAGCTGGTCTCTCCGAGCACTCACCGGGTGGCCGCCCCGTGCGCTCTGCACAGCGCAGACTCCTAGCATTCAGCCCCCCTATATATAGGACTAAGGCTCACCATATGGGACAGGGGGGCACCCTCGATTGAGCCAGCTACGGGGTGAGACGCAACTCAGGGCGATCCAGCCACAGCACAACCCGATCGACCCCGATCAGCCCGGGGCGGGCCTCTGCCATCTCAAGGAGCCCCGAAACCCGGGCCGCCACCGGCAGGTCCACTGCGGAAAAATCGCTCTTGAGGGCTGATCGGCCCCATTCGATATCGACTCCACTGGCGGTTTCGAACAGGACTCGCTGCTCCTGGCTCAGCCGCACCGAGATCAAATCGATCTCCTGAGCGGTCAACTCAGCGCGCCACGGAGCGACCTCTGCTGCCGCGGCGGCGCACTCAGCGATCTCATCGAGCCCCATGGCTCCGCCCATGACCAAAGCTGGTGGGTCGAGGTGAACTTCACCGTGACCCAGGACGCTGCCGTCGGCGGCCACCCATTCTCCGTTGGGTAAGAGCAACACCGGACGCCTCAGCTGGAGCTCGGCTTCTGCTCGTCCCGGAAACCGTGGCGACAGGGAGAGCACGACCGAAACCCAGGGAGACAGCCGGTCCAGACGGGTCCGCCAAGCTCCCAGGGCCGCTGAATCCCGGATGGAGACCGGGCCTGGCAGCCCGGCGCTCAGATCCCCGGCGATGGCCTGGGCGGTTGCCTCTCCGAGCCAGGAGGGCCGAGCCAGCACGGAGACTTTGTCAGGCCGAACAAAGAAGCGTGGGCTGGATTTAGCCGCCTCATCAGCCACCCAAACCAGGAACCCTACGCCGGCGACAAAAAGCCCTGTAAGCAGGAGTGCGCCGTAGCGTTTGACGAGTTGATCGAAGCGATTGCGGTCCATCGCCAAAGAATAGGCGGCAACGGCGCAAGACCCAGTGGGTAATCTCTCTGTGGCGCACCTCTGCCTCGCGGACATCCCATCGCCGTGCCTGATCAACCCAGCAAACCTCGCAGCTCACCTGCCTCCTCCGAAGCCTCAGACAAGCCTGCCAAGAAGAAGGCTAGGCGAAAGAAGAGCACTGCTCGCCGTAAGGCTCAGCCGCGCTCCGCCGAGGCCGATGGTCAGGCAGAGCCCAAAGGCCAGTCCTCCTCGCCGTCCGGGGCGAAGGCCACGAAAAAGCGAGCCGCCAAGAAGACGACTCGTAAGAAGGTCGCCAAGGCGGCCTCCAAATCCCCTGCAAAGAGCCGATCTGCTAGCAAGAAGACGAAGCAGAGTCCATCCAGCCCGCAGGAGGCCTCAGCATCCCCCAGCCTCCCCCGCCGCCCCGGCCCTTCTCTCTCGGGAGGCGAGCTGCTCATCGGCGGCCGATCCAAGGGCGGTAAAGGAAAGGGCAAACCCAAGCGGAAGCCCCAGGCCACTCCCACACCACCCAGCGGCCCTCGGGAAACTTTCCGAGGACTGACACTCAACGACTTTCAAATGCGCGCTCTCGGCCCCCTTCGCGAAGGCCGGCCTGTGCTCCTTGCAGCCCCTACTGGTGCGGGCAAGACCCTGGTGGCAGAGCTCGCCATCGAGATGAGCCTGAAGGCGGGCAAGCGGGCCATCTACACCGCGCCCATCAAGGCCCTCAGTAACCAAAAGTATCGCGACTTCAAAGCCATCGACCCGAACATGGTCGGGCTGATGACGGGCGACGTCACGATCAACCCGGGGGCACCGGTGTTGATCATGACCACCGAGATCTTCCGCAACAC
>JBLIMM010000226.1:0-7757 GCA_047638635.1 Pseudohongiellaceae bacterium
ACCGGCAGGCGAAGTGCACCTGATCGACGCCTTGCCTTACGTGTTTAGGGCCTACTTCTCCATGCCCACCACCCTGACAGATGGGGACGGCAAACCCTGTGGAGCGACCCGGGGCTTCCTCGATTTTCTGGTGCGCTACCTGGTCGCCGAGCGCCCGGAGTCCATCGCTGTGGCCTTTGACGAGAGCTTGACCAGCTGCTTTCGCAACGACATTTACCCGGAGTACAAAGCCCAGCGAGAGGCGCCACCCGCAGAGTTGCTCGCTCAACTCGACGACTGCCGCCGTGGTGCCGAAGCTCTGGGGCTCACCTGCCTCTCTGACCCGCGCTACGAAGCAGACGACTTGGTGGCGACCCTGTGCACTCAATCGCGGGAAGCCGGGCAGCGCGTCGTGGTGGTGACCATCGACAAAGACCTGTCTCAGCTCGTCGGCGAACATGTCGAGCTGTACGACTACGCCCGGGGCAAGCGCTACGACCCCGCCGCAGTCCTGGAGCGCTTCGGTGTGCGCCCTGATCAGATCGCTGACTACCTGGGCTTGGCAGGCGACTCAGTGGACAACATTCCCGGAGTCAAGGGTGTCGGCCCGAAAACAGCGGCGGCCCTGCTCCAGCACTTCGACTCCATGGATGACATCTACGCCCGCCTTGACGAAGTCAAAGACGTGGATGTGCGCGGGGCCAAAAGTCTGGCGAAGAAGCTGCAACCCTGCCGGGAAATGGCCTTTTTGTCGCGCACCTTGGCCACGGTGGCACGTGACGCGCCGGTCCACTTAACCCTGGCCGAGCTGGCCTGGAGGGGTGCTCGGCGGGATTTGCTCGAACCCCTGCTGGAGCACCTGGGGGTGCCCCGCTTAGCCGGCCGAGTGCAGCGCTGGGTTTGAAGCAGTACTGAGCCCCGCTCGACGCTACACTATGGCCTTCGCTAGGGGTGTCCGGGCAATGCTGTCCGGGCTGAGACAAACCCTTCGAACCTGATCAGTTCACGTCGGGGCGGCACCTGCCGCCTTCGGCCAGCTGCGTAGGGAAGCGTCGTCGTTCTGCGGCATTCCCTCCGAAGCTATACCGCCACATCGGAGAGAGAGTGATGAGTACGACCGACACGCCCCTACCGTCCCTGGGCAACGACCCCGCAAGCCACAAGGCCGGCACGACCCCAGGCAGCTTCGCCAACCCGGCACGCATTGGCTCCCCCTGGTCGTACTCCTCCCCCGACACCCCAGGCATGCCCCAGCCGTCCACCAAAGACGCATGGGACTTCATGCCCAGCGACTGGACCTGCATCGATCCGTCACAGAGCAAGTCGGCTGCAGGTTGGGCGCCCCCCGAGGGCTTCGTGGCTGTGACCCAACTGGAGCACGCGCGCCTCGGTGTGATCACCGACCCCATGCGTTACGTAGCCAAGCAAGAGAGCCACCTGACGCCGGAGCAGATCCGCGACGAGTTGGCTTCTGGGCGGCTGGTCATCCCCGCGAACGTGCGGCATTTGGCAGGGTCTCTGAAGCCCATGGCCATCGGTCGGGCCACCCTGACCAAGATCAACGCCAACATGGGCGCGTCCCCGGTGAGCTCAGGTGTCACTGACGAAGTGGACAAGCTGCGCTGGGCTGAGCGTTGGGGCGCCGACACAGTAATGGACTTGTCCACCGGAGGCGACTTGGATGCCACGCGCGTCGCCCTGCTCAGTGAATCCACCGTGCCCATCGGCACCGTGCCCATCTACGCCATGATCATCGATCGCTCTATTGAAGTGCTCGACGAAGCCATGGTGATGGAGACCCTGGAGTCACAGGCCGAGCAAGGCGTGGACTTCTTCACCATTCACGGGGGCCTGCTCAGAGAGCACCTGCCCGCCGTGGCCTCGCGGCTCATCGGCATCGTCTCCCGAGGCGGTTCGCTCCTGGCCAAATGGATGATTCATACCGGCAAGCAAAACCTGATGAACACCATGTGGGAAGACATCTGCGCCGTGTGCCGTAAGTACGACGTGACCTTCTCCATTGGTGACGGTTTGCGTCCGGGCGGTCTGGCGGATGCCAGCGATGCAGCTCAACTGGGCGAGCTCGCAGAACTCGGCCGCTTGACCGAACGCGCCTGGCGCCAGGGTGTGCAGGTCATGGTCGAAGGCCCGGGGCACATGCCCCTCGATCAGATCGAATACAACATGAAGCTGCAGCGGCAGCTGTGTCACGGAGCGCCGTTTTACGTACTGGGCCCCTTGGTCACGGACATCTTCCCGGGCTACGACCACATTACCTCGTGCATCGGCGCCACCAACGCCGCCTATCACGGGGCGTCCATGCTCTGCTACGTGACCCCAAAAGAGCACCTGGGTCTGCCTAAGCAAGAAGACGTGAAGCAGGGCTGTATCGCCTACAAGATTGCTGCCCACGCCGCTGACATCGCCTTGGGCATCCCCGGGTCACGAGACCGGGACGACGAACTCACCCGGGCCCGGGCGGCGCTCAACTGGGAGCGGCACTTCGAGCTGTCCTTCGACCCGGACACGGCCCGCGCGTACCACGACGAAGATCTGGACGTAGACACTGACTTCTGTGCCATGTGCGGTCACGACTGGTGCGCAGTGCGCATCAGCAAGGAGATCGTGCAGTTCGCCAGCGGCAAGAGCGCAGACTTCGCCACCGGCGGCGCCAAAGTCACCGAAGCGCTGAACGAGGAGCAGCAGCGCATCCTGCAACAGCGCGGCGTGCTCACTCAAGAAGAGCTGCAACGTCTGGCCGGCAAGACGTCCAAGGTGATGGTGCCCGACGATGGCAAGGCCACCTGTCACAGCGACGTGGCAGACAGCGACACCGCGCAGACACTGCAGGAGGACTCTGCGGTCTAGCAGGCTCTCCGCACAACCCTCGTTGTCGTGCGGCCCAGCCGCTGCCGATTGGCACCCACGTTAGGCGGCCCGGGCGACAGCACAGCAAACAGTACCGCGTCATACGACACAGCGCCGGCCCGTGAAACCCTCACGGACCGGCGCTTTCATTTGTCAGCGAACTCTCGGCTGAGAGTCAGCTACCAATGCCCAACTCACGGCCGGCCGTCATGGACCAGCCAGCCACAGCAGCACCGTCCTGCACCAGCCATTGGCTGAACAGTTGCAGCCCTATCAGGGCCGGGTTGTTGGAGATGGGCAAAGCCACAACCGCACTACCCAGACCATCCGTCGTGCGCAGCCATTGAGCGTGGGGCCCGGTGACATCCACCAAGAGCAAACCACCCTTGAAGGGCAAGCTGACCTGAGCCACAGAGACCACCAAGTAGGCCATGGCAGCGGGGGCTGCCTGACGGATCTTGAGGCCAAAACCAGCTTCACCCACGGTGGGCGTACCACCATTGGTAGAGATCAACGGAACCACACCGTTCACGCCGGCAAGCCCCGTGCCATAGAGCTGAGACACACCGGGGACGAAGCCGTCCATCACCGCAGCGACAGCGCTGAAGGCGTTGATGCGGCCGTCGCCCGTGCCCGTGTCGAAGCCAGCGGGGCCCACGTCATCGGCGGTGAGCCGCATCACTGAGCGTACATCTTCGTTGCTCAAGGCTGGGTTAGCCGAGAACATCAGCGCGGCCAAAGCGGCCACGTGAGGAGCTGCAAAGGACGTCCCGCTCTGAGTGATCGTGCCACCGCCCAGGTTCGTCATCAGGATGTTCTCGCCGGGAGCGGCGATCTCAACTTCTGGCCCGGGGTTGCTAAAACTGCTCTTAGCGTCGAAATGGTTGGTGCTGGCCACAGCCATCACCAAGGGTAGGTTAGCGGGGTAGGTCACCGAGGGCCCACTGTTGCCAGAAGCACAGTCGATGAAGACGCCCAAACCGTGGGCGTAGGTGATGGCGTTGTTGATCGCCGTCGTCGTACCCACGTTGAGGCTCATGGTGATCACCCGAGCGCCGTTGTCCGCGGCATAGACGATGGCGTCATCGAGCACGGCACCGTTGGGCGAGAAACTTCCCACGTTGAGCGGCATGATCGAGCAGCCCACACCATCAGCGCCGCCACCGGCGAGACCGACAATGTTGGTGCCGTTGTTGCCCACCGCACCTACGACGCCAGCCACTGCCGTGCCGTGGTAGAACGAGCCGTTGGGGTCGTTGTCGTTGCCGTCGAAGTCCCATCCGATGGTGTCATCGATGAACCCGTTGCCGTCGCTATCGACGCCATTGTTCACCTCGCCACTGTTGTTCCAGATGGCTGCGGCGAGATCAGGGTGGTTGTAGTCGGTGCCACTGTCCAGCACGGCCACGATCACGGAGGCGTCGCCGTCTTCGAGGTCCCACGCTTCGGGAGCATCCACATCAGCATCGCTGCTGCCGCCGGTCTGGCCCACGTTGTTCAAGTGCCAAAGGCTCGAGAACTGGGGATCGTTCGGCGTGGCGTTGTACTCGCCGATGGTGTTGACCTCGGCAAAGCGCACCGTGCCGCTTGCCACCAAAGCGGCCGTCACTTGCAGAGGATCAGCGCCCTGGGGCAAGGCCAAGTCGACAGTGCCGAGGCGGTTGCTGCGCACCACGGTGAGGCCCGCTGCCGCACCATCGAGACCGTTCAAAACCTGCTGAAGATCGGCCACGGGGGCGACGAACTCCGCAGAAATCACGGCGGGATCGACGCGGTAGGAGCGCCCATCCTGCATGCTCAGCCAGCCATCAGCGTCCTGAACGAAGGTCCCGGTGGTCTGGGCGGAGAGGAGAGGTGACGCGGCCAAAAGGCCTGTCAGAAGCAGGGGGAGAGTGTGCAACGGTGGATCTCCGGAGATGCAAATCATGGCAGAGACACAGAATCGGCGGAACATCCGCCGCTCTGCTGTCTTCGGGGGCGCATCAGAATACATCCATTTGTCGGCTAGCAGAGGCTCCCATCTACAGCCCTAGCCAGGGCCCCTCGGCCCTCACTGCCCCGTGGGGACGCTGAGAGTGGTGGCCAGACCCTGCCGAAAAACGAAAAGAAGGCCCCTCGGGACGTCATCGTCACCGAGGGGCCTTGATTGGCAAAACGACACCTCAGCTGGGTCAGCGGGAGCTGGCAGCCCCCTGTTGCTCACCAAACTGAATGACGATCGGACCACCGCCGCCACCCAGGTCACCCGCGTTGTAGATGTACTGAGCGTCGATGGCTTTCTCAATGCGCACGGCCACTTCGGAGAGGTGCGAGCGAGAGTAGATATCGAGCCCGCCACCGCCCAGAGCACCGTCGAGGCGCTGCCCAAGATCGCGAAGTTGAGTCAGGGCCAAGTTCGCCACGGGGGTTGTGCCCGTGCTCGAACCGAAGCTCAAGTCGATCAGGCGCTGCAAGTGCTCCCGCTGCAAGGAACGACGCAAGCTCGAGATCATGGGCTTGCGAGCGCTGAAAGTGCCGCTGCCCCCATCACCCAACTCGCCCCAAATCTCCGCAGACACCGTCTCCAGCAACTCAGGAAGAGTGAAGGCGTCTTCATCGGCGGGCACCAGCAACTCGTTGTCGTAGACCCGCCGCAACGTGGTGGGATTCAGCAGCATGGACAGCACTGACGCCTGCACACCCGCCACACGATCGTGAATGGGATAGGTCCCGTCGCTGTAGAGACCCGAGCTGCTACCGTCCCCCCACTTCTCAACGGCCATGTGCTGCAACAGCTCAGAAGTCAAACCGTAAGCCTCGTCAGGGAAGGCGTTGGTCACGATGAACTCAAGAGCATCCCGCTGCCGCTCGGCGTTCACTGCCACGATGGGCAGGCGTGCATCAGGATCACCCTTGTGATCCTTGTGCAGGTACGCGCCACCCAGCCAGTTCGCCATCATGCCCATGGCCGATGTCTGCGCACTGAGCGTGATCCGGTAACCCCGGCGAGCCTTGCCCCAGCTGTCTCCGTCCTTGACGAAGTCGCTGAGCACCCGTTCACGCTGATGCAGCGCCACACGCATTTGGCTCTGCGCAAACTCGAGGGGTTTGGCGCTGAAATCGTAGCGCCGAGCGAAGGGATCAGGGCCGCTGGCATCGAAGTCAGTGGAGTAGGCGTGCCCAGGCTCGGCGGCGCGCAACGCCACCTTCTTGGGATCACCGAAGCCGTAGCCGTAATCGATAGCCCAGGTGTCGTAGGGCCCCACTGCAATCATGGCCCAGTCTCCCTGCACTTCACCGTCTTCCATGTTGAAGTTCACGGGAATGTAGTCCATCACCGAACCGGCGAAGGGCTTCTTACCCTTGAGTTCGACACTGTTCATTTCAGCCATGGTGTACAGGCTAGAGGCCTTGAAGTTATGGCGCAGGCCCAACGTGTGTCCTACTTCGTGGGCCACCAAGTCTGCGAGCATGGGCCCCACAAAACTCTCGGGGATGCCATCAATGAGCACGGGTTTGGCTGCTTCGGCCTCTGCCTTGCAAGCCTCGCACTTCTCGTCGTCCGTACAGGCCTCGCACACCTCGCCGTCCTCTGTTTTCTCAGCCAGGAGGTCTTCGTCGATGGCGAAGGTGAGGCCCACCACTGACATCTCACGGGCCTTTCCGTCAGCAGCCATGCACAGGGCAGCACTGGCTCCGAAGCGCTCTGCGAGTCCGAGCAGCTCACTGCGGCTGGACAGCACCGCTCCGTTGAGCGCCGAGCCGGAAAGACCGCTAGCAATAGAGCGCGCACGCTCTTCGGCCAACTGAGCCAGCACTTGCTCCCGGGCCAACGGTGCAGTCAAGCGCACCCGCGGGTCCCAGCTGGGGTGCTCCGCAAACCAACGCAAGGTTTCGTCGGAGAAACCGCTCATGGCAGCCTGGGGCAGGTAGTCGTTCTGCAGGTACCAGAAGTGGCGAATCCAGCCGTCGGTCAAGACCACGTCGGCGTCGAGAATTTGTCCCGTGAGCGGATGAGCGCGACTGGGGCCGATGGCCGTGCCGATGTCGTTGCTCAGCCAACGGATAAAGTTGTAGCGCACGTCCGCGGGGTCTTTGTCCATGTGCGCGCCAGTGGCCTTGTCTTGGTACTGCACCACGATGGCGTCAGAGAGGCCGACCTTCTCGAAGGCCTCGTTCCACATCTCTACACCCTTCTTTACCCAACGGCGGTAGCGAATGGGCACGGTGTGTTCGATGTAGTAGACCAGCGGCTCCTTGGGAGGGCTGAGCTTCAGCGAAGAGTCGGCCTTTTCGAGACGCCAGCGATTGATGTACCGGGTCGAAACCTGATCGTCCTGAAACTTGCCCAGGTCGCGGTAGGTGGTCATGAAGTAGCCGATACGGTCATCGGCGAGGCGCGGCTTGTAGCCGTTGCTCTCGGGTATTTTACTGATGGAGTAATGGAACGTCTGCATCCGGCCAGAGCTTCCCGGGGCGGTAAACGCCAGCTCGACGTTTTCAGGAAACGCCTTCGCAGAAGCAATGGTGGCTAGATTGCGGTTGAGTCCCGAGGCGCTGTAGCCGTAGAGGTCTCGCGCCTTGCCCACCAAGAGATCATCCATGTCGATGACAGGCTGGCCGCTGGGTCCCAGACAGACGATGGGCACATCGAGCACAACCCGATCGACGTAGTGATTCTTCATGGAGTCTTTTGAGGCCTGGTCGCCCGTGGAGCGCATGTCCAGGTCAGGCTGCATCAGTGCCATGCGCTTGTCGAAGCGCTTCCAGTACACGTACATGTCGCCCGCCTGGAGACCGGCGAACAAATCGCCAGTGGGGACGGTCATGGCGATGTAGTGCTTCTGGCTGCTGTAGCCCGAGGGCAACTCGGCCAACATCTGGCCATCTTTGTTACGGGTCCAAATACCGTACAGACTCTTGCTGCCGTC
>JBLIMM010000227.1:0-7736 GCA_047638635.1 Pseudohongiellaceae bacterium
CATGGGTGTGATGGGCAAGAGCGCTCAGTTCCCCCTGCACGTTTGGCTGCCCGACGCCATGGAAGGCCCGACTCCCGTGTCGGCGCTGATTCATGCTGCGACGATGGTGGCGGCTGGCGTGTTCTTGCTGACCCGCGTGTTCTTCATCTACACGCCCAGCGACACGGCTATGTCGATCGTGGCCCACCTGGGCATGTTCACGGCCTTCTTTGCGGCGACGATCGCCACGACCCAGTTCGACATCAAGCGCATCCTGGCCTTCTCGACCTTGTCCCAGCTGGGATACATGGTCATGGCTGTGGGCTTGGGCGGGCCGGACGTGGCCATGTACCACCTGACCACCCACGCGTTCTTCAAGGCGCTGTTGTTCCTGGGCGCTGGCGCGGTGATCCACGCGGTGCACACCAACGACATTCGCGAGATGGGCGGCATGCTCAAAGCGATGCCCATCACGGGTTGGATGTTCTTGATTGGCACCTTGGCTCTGTGCGGTGTGCCGCCTCTGTCGGGCTTCTGGAGCAAGGACGGCATCTTGCACCTGACCGCCCATCCGCCTGCCTACGCCGACAACTTTTTCATCCACTGGATGCCCACGATCACGGCGGTGCTCACCAGCTACTACATGTTCCGGCTGATGTTCCTCACCTTCTTCAGTAAGCCTCGCTACCACGGCCAGCCCCACGAAGCTCCCAAGCTCATGTGGATGCCCATGGCTGTGCTCTGCTTGCTAGCGATCGTCTCCGGTCCGTTGCTCTTTAGTTCGGGAGTGCTCGACTCCTTCCGGACCGTGACCCGCCCGGATGTCATCGGCAACTTCGAGCACATCCACTGGGACTCGCACACGGTGATCCACGCTCTGTTGATCTTCGTGATCGGCGCCGGGGCGGCCTTCTTGGCCTTCGGCATCAAGGTGATCGACCCAGAGAGCATCAAGCAACTGCTGGGCCCGGTTCACCGGCTCTTCGACAACCGCTGGTACATCGACGATCTGTACACCTGGATCATCGAGCACATCCAGCAGAACTTCGCCCGGCTCTGCGATGGCTTCGACCGCATCGTGATCATCGCCGGCTTGGTCAACAGCACCTCATGGATGACACGGGCCACTGGCGCCGTTGTTGCCCGCTATCAATCCGGCTCGGTTCGCACCTATGCGCTGTTGTTCGTCGCTGGTGTGGCCGCCCTCCTCGCGCTGAACCTCTGACTCATGCTCGAGACGCACATCCTTAATATTCTGCTGCTGCTACCGGTGCTGGTCACCGTGGCGCTGCTCTTCGTCCCTGCCGAACGCAAGACGTTGATCAAGCAGCTCACTGTGGGCGCTGCTCTGGTCACAGTGGGCTTGGCCATCAGGCTGTTCTTCGACTACGACCGGGACCTTGCTGGCTTCCAGTACCTGTTCCGGATCGATTGGGTGCCTTCCCTAGGCATTCAATACCAGCTCGGCGTCGATGGGGTCAGCATTGCCATGGTGCTGCTGACCTCGATCGTCTACCTGGCCGGTGCCTTGGTGTCGTGCTTCGTTGACGATCGGTCCAAAGACTTCTTCATCCTGCTGAACGCCCTGGTCGCCGGGGTGTTCGGGGTGTTCTTGTCCCTCGACCTGTTCTTCTTCTACTTCTTCTACGAGCTGGCCGTGGTGCCCATGTACCTGTTGATCGGGTACTGGGGCAGCAAGAACCGCGAGTACGCCACGATGAAGCTCACGCTGTATCTCACAGCGGGTGCGGTGGTGGCCTTGCTCGGCTTGCTGATGCTGTACTTCTCGGGCATCACCAGTGAGCCGACCTTCGATCTCATCGCGATTCTCGACGCGGTGAAGGCGGGGGGCGGGCTTGACGTGGCTGACCAGCGAGTGATGTTCCCACTGCTGCTTGTGGGCTTCGCGACGATCGCGCCCATGTGGCCCTTGCACACTTGGTCTCCCGGCGGACACGCCGCGGCGCCGTCTGCGGCATCGATGATGCACGCCGGTGTGCTGATGAAGCTCGGTAGCTACGCGATCATTCGTATCGCCTTGCCCGTGCTCCCCGAAGGGGCCGTGATCTGGCTGCCGGTGGTGGCGGTCTTGTGCTGCTTCAACATCATCTACGGCGGCTTGGTCGCCATGAACCAGCGCGACCTCAAGTTCGTCATCGGTTACAGCAGCTCGAGCCACATGGGCTACGTTCTCCTAGGCATCGCATCGATCTCAGTGATGGGCTTGGACGGCGCCGTGTTCTTGATGTTCGCCCACGGCGTGATGACGGCCCTGGCCTTCTCGCTCATCGGTTTCTTCTACGAGCAGACTCATACGCGCATGCTCGATGACCTCGGCGGCCTGATGAAGCAGATCCCCTTCGTGGGTATCTGTTTCATGATGATGGCCATGGCTTCGTTGGGCTTGCCCGGCTTTGCCAACTTTGCTGCGGAGCTGCTGGTGCTGGTCGGCACCTGGGAGCGCTACCCGGTAGCGGTCATTCTGGGCGTGTTCGGTCTGGTGATCGGCGCGACCTATCTGCTGCGCGCGGTGCGAGAGTCGTTCCTGGGCGAGATGGACCCGAAGTGGGAGAAGCTCGAAGACGCCAAGACTCCCCTGCAGCGGGCGCCGTTCTTCTTGCTCCTCGGCGTATTGATGTTGTTCGGTTTTTACCCACGCCCGCTGGTCGATCTCATCTCGACCGGTATTGAGCCCGTCGTGCAGACGCTGCTCGCCGCCGAAGCTGCCCTGAACTCCGGAATGTGACTGAAGGCATGGACACTACTCAGTTCTTGACTGTCTTTAGTACCGAGGCCTACTTGGGCCTGCTGGCACTCGTGCTCATCGCTGTCGACTTGGTTGTCGGCCGCGGTCGACTCACGGGCCCAGCCGACATGGTGCGCCTCTGCGCCGTGGGCGGTCTGACCCTGATTCTAGTGCAGACCTTCACCCTTGATCCGGTGGCGGACACTTTGGCTTGCGGCACTCTCGACGCCTTCGCCATCTTCTTTAAGCGCTTCTTCGTGGGCACAGCTTTGCTGACCCTGCTGATTTCAGCGCCTTACGAAGCACGGCTCCCAGCAGGGCGCGGTGAGTTCCCGGCGATGCTGATGTTCACGACCATGGGCATGAGCATGCTGGCCTCGGTGAACGACTTCGTCACCCTGTTCGTGGCTCTCGAGCTGGTCACGGTGACGCTCTTTCTGCTGGTCGCCTGGCGCGCTGGTTTGCCTCGTTCCATTGAGGCAGGTATCAAGTTCGTGATTGTGGGCGCCGTCGCCGCAGCGTTCTTGGTTTACGGCACGGCCTTCGTCTACGGCAGCACCGGCTCGCTCAGCTTCGCTGGAGTGGCAGAGGTCATGCAGTCGGCCGGGCCGACCTCCGCCGCCTTGAAGTTCGGCGTTCTGCTGGTACTCGTGGGCTTGGGCTTCAAGCTCGGCGCCGTACCGTTTCATGTGTGGATCCCTGACGTCTACCAAGGTGCTCCCACTCCCGTGACTGCCTTTCTGTCCGTGGGCAGTAAAGGCGCCGGGGTGGTGTTGCTGCTGCGCTTGATCTACACGGTCATGGGGCCGGCAGCCGCGCAGTGGTCGTCTGTGATCGCTGGCTTGGCCGTGCTGACCCTGCTCATGGGCAACCTAGGCGCCATCAGCCAGACGGACCTGAAGCGCTTTCTCGGCTACTCAGGCATTGCCCATGCGGGCTTCTTGCTGCTGGCCATGGCCGCGCACAGTGAAGCTTCCGCCAGCGCGATCATGTTCTACATGGTGGCCTACCTGTTCACGAACATGCTGGCCTTCTTGGTCATCATCATCGTGTCCCGCACCGAGGACAACGCCAGCATGGACCGCATCGACGGTCTGGCTCAGCGCTCACCGTTCCTGGCCTTCGCCATGACCGTGTCCATGCTGTCCCTCGCTGGCGTACCACCCTTCAGCGGCTTCTTCGCTAAATTCATGATCTTGCGTTCGGTGGTGGCTGATCGCAGCTTGCTGCCCGTCGTGATCCTGAGTTTGGTGATGATCGTTGTCTCGTTCTATTACTACCTGTGCATCCTCAAGCGCATCTACTTCCGCGATCCCAAGGACGACAGCGTGCTTGAGATCTCCGGCCCTTCGCGGCTGGTGCTCTACGGCGGGATCCTGATGACGTTCTTGCTCGGTATCTACATGAACCCCCTCGTCGAAGCTGCCAACAAGGGCGCCCATTCGCTGTTTGAATAGGCTCGCTCCAACGACAGTCCGGCGCACACATGCGACAACGGTCGCTTCCTTTTGGCGGAGTCGTTTGATGGCCCGACGTGACCGTAAGCTGCACCTTTCCTTCGCGAGTGTCGGTGCCCGTGTGCCGCAGAGTTTGGCCCGCGTTGGGTTCTCCGCCTGCCTTGGCCTGAGCCTGCTCGTGAGTGGGGGCTGCGTAGGGACTGCATCGTCCGGTGCGGCTGCTGAAGCGGCGGTCGAGCACGATGCACACGACCCTATTACGGGGGCAGAGGTCCAAGCTCATGTCGATGTCTTGGCATCCGACGACTACCTCGGCCGCGAGGCAGGGAGCCAGGGAGAGCAGCTCGCTTCGGCGTATCTGATCAAGGCTCTCGAAGCTCTGCCAGGCGTGCAGCCTGCGGGAGACAACGGTGGCTGGTTACAGGCGTTCCCCATCCCGAACGGAGTGGCGGCAAGCCCCACAGACGACCTCGGTGACGGCCACAACGTGCTGGCCATCCTGCCGGGCAGCGACCCTGAACTGTCCCAGCAGATCGTGGTCTTGGGTGCTCACTACGACCACGTGGGCACGGGCAGTCACGGTAACTCCCTCGAACTCATGGACGACTTGGGCAAGCTCTCTGCGGATCTGAGTGGCAAGGGGAAGAAGCTTGGCGGGGGCATTCACAACGGCGCCGACGACAACGCTTCGGGGAGCGCGGTGCTGCTAGAGCTGGCTGAATCTTTGGCCACATCTTCCAGGCCGTTGCGCCGCACCGTGATGTTTCAGTGGTACTCCGGCGAAGAGCTGGGCCTGCTGGGCAGCCGGCACTACGTGAGCGCGCCCACCCGCCCGCTAGAAGACACCGTGGCCATGCTCAACATGGACATGGTCGGTCGGCTCCGAGGGAGCACCCTGTTTGTTGGCGGTGTGGGCACCACGAAGTCATTCACCGACCAAGTCAGCCGGGCCGCAGCCGTAGAAGACGTGGAGTTGGTCCTCGATCGCTCGGGCATTGCCCCGTCGGATAACAGCAGCTTCTACGTCAGCGATATCCCCGTGCTGTTCTTCTTTACCGGTCTGCACGAGGACTATCACCGCTCCACGGACGAAGCGCATAAGCTGAACGGTGATGGAGCCGCCCGAGTGGGCCGCATGATCGAGCACGTGCTCCGGGAGATGGATGGGGAAACAGCCCCTCCGGAGTTCATCGCCTCTGGTGGCGAAGCTCAGGTTTGGCGCCCCAGGGTTTGGTCAGGGATGACCTTTGAGCCCACAGTCCCTGGAGAACTCGGCGCCGCTCGACTCGCTGTGCTGATCCCCGATTCGCCCGCAGGCAGAGCTGGCTTTGCCGAGGGCGATGTGATCTTCAAGCTCGACGGCGTGCGGGTACTCACCCTGAAGGCCCTCGAAGAAGCCCTGGGCACCATTGATCCGCAGCGCACACCGCGGGTGCTCGATATTTGGCGCCCGTACCCGGGGGCCGAGCCCAATCTCGACGACGATTGGCTGGACGTCTACGAGCCGCTGCAGTTGGTGATGCACCCCATGGTTCGCTGAACGATTCGCTGAACGGTGCGCTGAACGGTGCGCTGAACAGTGCGCTGAACGGTGCGCTGAACAGTGCGCTGAACGGTGCGCTGAACGGTTCGCTAAATGGTGCGCTAAATGGTGCGCTAAACGGTGCGCTGAGCAGCTCAGTCGCAGACGTCGCTGTGCCCTTGGGCTCGCAGCGTGGCCCGTAGGCTCTCGGCCGCCTTGTCCATATCGCTGTCATTCGGTGCGCTGTCTGCGTTGGCGAAGTTCAGGTCGCCCAAACTGTTGATCGGCACCAGGTGCAAATGCACGTGGTTCACCTCGAGCCCAGCAATGATCAGCCCCACTTTGGTGGGGGAGAAGGCCGCCTGAATGCCTCTGCCCACGAGTCGTGCCACCTCGTTGAGATGGGCTGCGAGCTCTGGGCTGAGGTCGAGCCAGTGGTCCACTTCTTCTCGGGGAACCACCAGCGTGTGTCCCGGGTTCAGCGGGTTGATGGTGAGAAACGCCACGCACTTTGCATCCGCCCAAACGAATCGTCCGGGGAGCTCGTGGTTGATGATCTTGGTGAAGAGCGAGGCCATGGCGCTGTGTCCTGAGAGCCGTCAGTAAGCCTGCCGGTATACATCTCCGCCAACCGGCGGGGAAGGTTGTAAGAGTTGTGCCGCTCGCACGTAAGGTTCAGTACCCAGGAGTAGGGCCAGTCCCCAGAAGCACGGCTTGGAGCGGCAGATCATGGTGAAGACCACAGGGTTGTTCGGCGAGAAGGCTATCTTGGGGAGGCTGCGACGGGGGACCCGGTGGCCGGTGCTGGTCTTCGCTGGCCTGCTGATCGTGGCCTGCCAGCAGAACTCTGCGGACTTGGCCCAGGGGCCTGGAGCAGCACAGCCCGCAGCGGTCGCTCCTGGGGTGCACACGGCCGCCGTGGTCCATGGACACGGTGCTGCGAGCGTCGCTTCCGGCGAAGAGCGGACGGACGACGCTCAGGAAGAGCCGCAAGGCCTGGTGCTGAAACTCGTGGACGGGATGGGGGAGACCGAAGCCAAGAGTGGCGAGAGCACTCAGGCTGGCGTTCCGGCCCAGCCCATGCCCGCTGTCCCCTTGGATGCCGAGGCAGCCCAGGCGCTGCTCGCCCGGGCCCCCGAGCTGACCATCGAGCCCACCGAAGCGCTGGACTTCCGCTTCCCGACCACGACCCAATCGCCGCCTAGAGCTGGCAGCGATCGGCAGCTGACCTTCCCCCCGGAGAGCGAGACGCGACCCCCGGACGCGGCGGCACTCGAACCCTTGGCGATTCTCAGGTTCCAGCCCGAAGGGGAGATCACCATGGCCTCACAGCTGTCGGTGACCTTCTCCCAACCCATGGTGCCCTTGGCCGCCATCGACGATTTGGCCGTGTCCTCAGGCGCTGTCCCCGTGCGCCTCACTCCCCAGCCAGCAGGATCTTGGCGCTGGCTGGGCACCCGCACGTTGGTCTTCGAACCTGAGACGCGCTTTGCCTACTCGACCCATTACCGCGTGGAAGTGCCCAGCGGCACGAAGTCCGCGCTGGGCTCGGCCTTGCCCGAAAGCGCGCACTGGCGTTTCTCCACCGCAACGGCTTCCGTGCAGTCCTTTGACCCAGGGGGAGAAGCCCTCCCGCTGGAGCCGCTGATCACCCTGGCCTTCAACCAACCGGTGGACCCGATGGACGTGTTGGAGCACGCCCACGTCGCCGTGAAGAGCATGGTCTTCTTCGAGAACGAGCAGGCTCTGCGATTGGCCACCGCCGAAGAACGAGCTGCGGACGTCACGGCGCTGCAGCTCATCGAACGCCTGGGCAGCGAGCGGGTGGTCACGTTGCGAACCGTCGAACCCTTGCCCAAAGACAGTCGCATTTCGGCGCAGCTCACCGAGGGCATCACGGGCACGGAAGGCCAGCGGCAGAGCGAGCACACCTGGTACCACAACTACAAAACCTACTCGCCGCTCGAGGTGGTCCGTCACTCGGGTGGCGGTGACGACGTGGCCAGGCCCTACGGCTCGCAGTTCATCGACT
>JBLIMM010000228.1:0-7693 GCA_047638635.1 Pseudohongiellaceae bacterium
TCCACGGAGCCGTCTCCCGAGCACAGCTACACGACTTTGGGAAGCTACGCGGTGACGCTCACTGTGACGAATGCTGTGGGTGTCGACAGCATCACCGAAGTGGGAGCCATCCTTGTGGATGTGATTCCTCCCGTGGTGAATTTCGCTCCGTCGGTCACCGGCGGGTTGTCCCCGCTGTCTGTTCAGTTCGCTGACCTCTCAGGGGTCGGTGCGCCGACCTCATGGCTGTGGGACTTTGGCGATGGGGGCAGCTCTTTGCTGCAGCACCCGACTTACGTCTACAACGCATCAGGGGTCTACACGGTCTCGCTCTTTGCGTCGAATCTCTACGGCAGCGACAGCTTCAGCAGCACCAACCTCGTCGCCGTCGACTTCATCCCCCCTGTGGCGAGTTTCAGCGGCACGCCCACCTCGGCACCGTCGCCCTTCGTGGTGAACTTCACCGACGAGTCCACGGGCGGGATAGCCGATGCTTGGCTGTGGACCTTTGGAGACGGAGGGATTTCCACTTCACGGAACCCGTCCCACACCTACGCGGTGGCCGGAAGCTACTCGGTGCAGCTCACAGCGAGCAACGCCTGCGGCAGCGACACTGTCTGGGGCATCAACTCCATCGACGTGCTCTCTGGCCCTGAGGTTTTGGCCAACTTCAGCGGTACGCCAACTACGGGGGCAGCGCCTTTTCAGGAGGACTTCACCGATCTCTCCATCGGCAACATCAGCGCCTGGGACTGGGACTTTGGGGACGGGGGCGACTCGACGCTACAGAACCCTAGCTACGTGTTCACCACGCCCGGTGAGTACGACATCTCCTTGTCAGTGGAGAACTCTGGGGGCAAGGACGATCAGCTGGAGCTCAAGGCCTCCGTCACAGTCCAGGAGGGGTCGATGAGGGCGAGCTCTCTCCCAAGCTGGGGCCCCTGCCCCTCGGCCACTGAGGCGCGCCGTTGGTCCCCACACAGGGCTGCTCATGGGCTCGCTTTCCTAGCTGCTGGGCGGCCTCAGGATCTTGCCCCGGGCCGGAGGCAGAAACCGGTGCGGCTCCAGGATAGACTCGCTGGGATGGCCTACCTCTTTGATGCAGACACTGACCGCTTCCGTCATGCCGCCTCCGCTGCTTTGGAGGGGGCCAGGGCTGCCGTTCAGGCGGTGAAAGACCTGCCGCCGTCCGCTTCATTCACAGAGGTCTTGAGTGCTTTTGACGGTATCAATCGCCCCCTGAATGGGACGGCGTCCCTTGTGCACCTCTTTTTTCAGGTCCATCCCCAAGGGGAGATGCGGGCTGCGGCCGCCGAAATCGAGCAAGAGCTCTCGCGCTTCGGCACGGAAGTCTCCCTCGATCGTGAGGTTTACGACCGCCTAGCGGGCCTCTCGCTGGAGGACGCCCCGGACGACGTGGCCCGGCGGGTGGTGGAGCACGCTCTGCGGGATTTTCGCCGAGCTGGGGTCGATCGAGACGAGCAGAGTCGCCGGCAGGTGGCCGTCTTGCGCGAGCAGATCACCGAGCTGGGCCAGACCTTCGCCCGCAACATCTCAGGGGATGTGCGTTCCGTTCCCTTGGAGTCCGTCGCTGAGCTGGATGGCCTCCCCGAAGACTTCATTGCGGCGCATCCTGCTGATGCCGATGGCTCGCTGGTGCTCACCACGAACCCCACCGACTACCTCCCGGTGCTGAAGTTCGCCCATAGCCGGGATCTGCGTCGCCGAATGCACAGAGAGTTCAGCCGTCGAGCGACCCCCGACAACCTGGAGGTCTTGAACGATCTTCTCGGTCGTCGCTTCGCGTTGGCCCAGCTGCTGGGCTACGACTCATGGGCTGATTACGCCACCGAAGACAAGATGATTCGCACCGTAGACCGGGCAGCTGAGTTCATCGACCAAGTGTGCGCTTTGACCGACAGTCGTGCAGAGCAAGAGCTGGCTCAATACACCAGCTGTTTGGTGTCCCTCGAAGGGGACGGCGTCCAGTTGCGGGACTACGACCGGCTGTACCTGACCGAGGTCTTGCGTCGAGACGAACTCGACTTCGACAGTCGCGTCGTCCGTCCCTATCTGTCCTACGACCGTGTATTAGCCGGTGTGCTGAAGACCATCGAAGGGCTGTACGGCGTGACCATTCAGCGGCGGGAGGACCTCGCCCTGTGGCACGAAGACGTCGCAGCCTACGACTTGCTGCAAGAAGGCAAGGTGACGGCTCGCTTCTTCTTGGACATGCATTCACGGGACGACAAGTTCAAGCACGCTGCCATGTTCGATTTGTCGTCTGGGCTGTCCGATGGCACCTTGGCTCAAGCGTGCCTGGTGTGCAACTTGCCCCGTCCGAGCGACGGCGATGCGGCGTTGCTAGATCCCAGTGAAGTGACCACTCTGTTTCATGAGTTTGGGCACCTGCTGCATCACCTGCTGGCGAACAATCAAGAGTGGTTTGCAGTCTCTGGGATCAGTACAGAGTGGGATTTCGTTGAGGTTCCCAGCCAGTTGTTCGAGGAGTGGGGGCGCGATGCTGCTGTCTTGACCAGCTTTGCTAGGCACCACGAGACAGGCGCTGTGATCCCCCTGGAGTTAGTCGAGCGCATGAATCGCGCAGAGGGCTTGGGGCGCGGCTTAGTCACACGGCTGCAGATGTTCTACGCATCTTTGTCGTTGGAGTATTACCGTCGTCCGCCGAGCGAGTTTGACACCACAGAACTCATGGTCCAGCTCAAGCAGCGTTTCGTGCCCTTTCCCCACGAAGATGGCACCGCGTTTCAGGCTTCGTTCGGCCACCTCAATGGCTACAACGCCATGTACTACACGTACATGTGGTCGCTGGTCTTGGCCAAGGATTGCTTCAGTCGTTTCCAGGGGCAGCTGATGAACCGCGAGGTGGCCAACTCTTGGCGTGAGACTGTGTTGGCTCGGGGTGGCAGCCGCGATGCTGAGCAGCTGATGACAGATTTTCTGGGGCGCGAGTCTCGCTTCGACGCCTTTGAGGCCTGGCTGGTCGGTTGATCCCCATGCGCATTCTGTTCATCACCGCTTCGTACTTGCCAGACTCCGTGGGTGGCGTTGAGCTGCACATCGCTGGCTTGGTGCGGGCCCTTGGCGCAGCGGGTCATCAGTGCACGGTGGTCTGCCGCAATGGCGCTGGGTCGGCGGCTCACCTGTCGGTGACGCGAGATCGGCACGAAGGGGCGGACGTGGTGCGCATCGGCAACACCTTTGAAGATGCGACCTCATTGCGCAGCCTGTACGCCCATGAAGGCCTGGCCGAGATCGTGATGGGGGTGGTCGAAGAGGTCGCGCCTGACGTGTGCCATGTGCACCACCTCACCTGCTTGTCCACGGCGATTCTCGATGGCTTAGCTCAGCGGGGCGTGCCCACGGTGATGACCTTGCACGACTTCTGGATGGGCTGTCCCCGGGGCCAGCGCATCACCGCTGCCCTGGACGTTTGTCCCGAGGTGAATCTCGACAAGTGCGTGCCCTGCCTGCGCGAGTTATGGCCTCACTTGCTGGGCCCTGGGTGCGCGCCGGAGAGCAGCACCGAGGAGCAGCTCTCCAGAGATCGAGCGCTCTTGGACGACTACCACAGCCACATTCTCAGTTCGTTGAATCGCGTAGACGTCTTGGTCACACCGTCGGCATTTATGGCCCGTAAGTTCGAAGAGTACGGCTTGCCCCAGGGCAGCGTGGCCGTGGTCGAGAACGGCCTGCCCACCGCGGATTACGCCGGAGCCCGTCGACCCAGTGCCGGGGCGCCCTTACGCATTGGCTTCATCGGATCGGTCTTGCCGAGCAAGGGCGTGCACCTGCTTCTTGAAGCGTTCCGGCAGCTCGGCGGCGATGGCGATGTGCGTTTGGACGTGTGGGGCGAAGTGCTGCCCTTCCACAACGATCGCAACTACGGTGAGCGGCTGCAGGCTCTTTGTGAGGGCTTCGAGGCGTCGATCACCTTGCGCGGGGCCTACGACAACAGCCAGCTCCCGGCGATCTTGGCAACGCTTGATGTGGTGGTGGTGCCGTCGCTCTGGTACGAGGCGTTTTGTCTGACCATCCGCGAGGCCTTCTTGGCGGGGGCTGCCGTGATCACGGCGAATCATGGTGCCATGGCAGAAGCGGTGGAGGACGGTGTCACTGGGCTGCTGTTCGAGCCTGGAGATGTGGGCTCACTTACGGCGGCTCTGCGGCGGATGATCGACGATTCTAACTTGCGCCAGCGCTTGTCGCAGTGCGCAGCCCCGGTGCGCGACGAGCTGCAATGCGCCCATGAACTCATGGGGATTTACACCCGTTTGAGCGGCACCTTGCAGGAGACAAACGGATGAAGATCGCCTTCGTCGTTCATCAGTACCCGCCGCTCTACAGCACGGGGACGGAACTCTACGCTCACCGCATGGCCTTGGCGCTGACTCGCAGCGGCCACGACATTCGGGTGTTCACCAACGAGCCAGACCCGCGCCAGTCGATCTCCTATCGCCTGGTGGACGAGCCCGCCGACGGCGTGCCCGTGACGCGCCTCACCTTCTTCAATGGGCTGGTCCCCAACAACGCTCTGGGTGACTACTACAACGTCTTCTTGGGCAAGGTTTTTGGCCGCTGGCTCGACGAGGTCAAGCCGGACGTGGTGCACGTCTTCCATCTCATGGGCATTGGCTTGTCGGCCATTGAAGAATGTAAGGCGCGAGGCATTCCGGTTTATGTGCAGCTGATGGACTACTGGTTTCTCTGTCCCACGGTGCAGTTCTTGCGTCACGAAGGGGCGCTTTGTACCGGGCCTGAGATTGCCGAGTGCATTCAGTGCCTGGCCCCGGAGAACTATGGCTATCAGACCTTGCGCGTTTTCGGGAAGAACAAGGGCTTCGTAGAAACGGCCCGACCCGAGCCCAGCCTCACCGACGTGAATCATTCAGACCTGGGCTTGCGACGGGCGGCTCTGGCCGAGCGCCCTGAGTTTATTCGGCGCATCCTGTCTACCGCCGATGGGCTCATCGCACCGTCGCTCTTCATCCGTTCGATGTTCTTGTCCCACGGCTATCCAGAAGAGTTGCTGTTGCACATGCCCTATGGCGTAGATCCAGCGCCGGGAGACGTTCGCCCTGTGCCAGTCGGCGGGCGCGATCAGGTGACTTTCGGTTTCTTTGGCAGCGTGAACGCTCAGAAGGGGCTCGAGATTTTGGTCTCGGCCTTCCGTGAGTGCCGCGGTGATCGCCTGGGCTTGGTGGTGCGGGGCAACATGTCGCACTTCCCCAAGTATGCCGCTCGGGTGCGCGGGCTGGCCGAGACAGACCCGCGGGTGATTTTCAAAGGGCCTTACGCCCACGGCGAGTTGTCCGACGCCTTGTCTGCCATCGACGTGCTGGTGGTGCCCTCGGTGTGGTACGAGAACACGCCCTTCGTAGTACTCGAAGCGTTCTGCGCCGGACGCCCGGTGATCGCGTCAGATTTGGGCGGCCTGTCCGAGCTGGTGCAAGACGGCGTCAATGGGCGCACCTTTAGGGCCGGTGATCCTGCGGCTTTGCTCTCGGTGTTGTCCGACTTTCAGAACGACCCTGAGCTGCTGCTCAAACTCTCTGGGGGGATTTCCCGAGTGCCAACCCTCGAAGGCAATGCAGCGGACTTTGTTCACCTGTGGGAAGGCGCCAAGACGAGCGTCGGAGAAAACTCATGACTGACTCCCCGGGCGAGAGCGCCGCTCCCGTGAGCACCGACTGGCATGTGGCACGGAGCGCCGAAGAGGTGCGCCGGCACGAAGCTCATCTGGTAGGGCAGGTTTATCACCTGATCGAAGCGAACCAGAAGCTCGAAGAGCAACTCGACCGCCTGGCCAAGGTCACCGAGATTGCCGACATCTTTCGGCAGCGCAAGATCAGCCGGGACACGTTCGAGCTCAGCGCCCCCGAGCTGTTTGTCCCCCCAGAAGTGCAAAGCGCCTGGAGTCGTCTCGAAGACTTTTTGGCTGGACTGCCCGATGAAACCGAGGGGCTGCAAGACTTGCGCGAGTCCTTGGGCATCGTGCGCACCAAGGGCTGGCAGGTCGATCACGATTGGGTCTCTGACGTGCGCGGCCGCTTGCTGGCCGCCGAACAAGCCATCGCCTTTCTCGATGAGCAGAGTCGCGAGCTCGATCAGCTGCGCGACGAAAAAATCTCGATCATGGACGGGGTGGAGCGACTTGAGCAGACCATCGAAGATCTTTGGAAATCGCTCAACGAGAAGACGACCCACATCCAGCGCATCGAGAGCCAGTTGCAGCGTGTCTGGGGCAGCGCGCCTTATCGCTTTTACCGCTGGTGTCTCAAGCTGATTCGTCGTGGCGGAGGTGACGAGACATCGTAAGCAAGGGTGTGGTTGTGCCGACACTCAACGGTGGTCGGCGCTTTGAGCAGTGTTTGGCGGCGCTCGCTGCCCAGCGTCCAGCCATTGATGCCCTGGTGGTGATCGATTCAGGGAGCAGCGACGGCAGTGCCCAGCTGGCCCAGCGCTTTGGTGCCCAGTTACTCACCCTCGGCGACACGCCTTTTGACCACGGACTGACCCGCAACCAAGGTGCTGCAGCTCTGCCCGACGTGGACGTGATTGTCTTCCTGGTGCAGGACGCTGTCCCCGAGGGAGACGACTGCCTGGAGCTGTTGGCGCAAGGCGCTCTCGCTACAGGAGTCGGGGCTGCCACCGCTCGGCAGCTCGCTCCACGGAACGCTTCGCCGCTCACGCGAGCGACGGTGGCCCGTTCGCCCATGGCCAGTACGAAGGCCCGCTCTACGGGACCCTTGTCAGTGGGCGACGTCGCAGCCATGACTCCTCGGCAATGGCGCTCGGTGCTGTTGCTCGACAACATTGCTTGCGCCGTGCGCGGGACCTTGTTTCGCCAGGAGGGCTTTCGCCAAGCGGCTTTCGGCGAGGACGCTCTACTGGCCTTCGACCTACTCTGCAGCGGTTGGGCCCTGGCTCACGAACCACGGGCTACCGTGCGCCATGGTCATGAGTACGACCCGGCCCTGGCGGGAGAGCGTTACGAGATCGATGCGCGTTTCTTCCGCGAGCGTTTTGGCCTGGCGGTGCGTCCGGGGTTGCTTCAGCTGGCCAAGGGTTTTGCTGCTCAAGTGCTTGCCGACCGTCGTTGGTTAGTGGCCAACGGCGAATGGGGCGAGCCGGGCTTGCTGAAGTCCTCTGCGCGGTTGCGCTGGGCGCAGTCTGTGGCCCAGTGGCGCGGGAGCCGCGGTCCCCTGGGTTCTCTCCCCAGTCGTTGTGCCTTGCCTCGTCCAGAAGAACTCGCCGCATGAGCTCTCCGTCTGTTTCCATCGTCATCCCCGCGAAGAACGGTCGGCCCACGGTGGCTGGCTGTCTCGACGGTGTGTTGGCTCAAGACTATCCCGGGGATGTCGAGGTTCTGCTGATCGACTCGGGCAGTCGTGATGGCACGCTTGACGATGTGCGGGCGCGTCCCTCCGTGCGTCTCCACCACATTCCGCCTGCGGCGTATGATCATGGCGACACGCGCAACTTAGGTGCGGGGATGACCAGTGGCGAGCTGATCGTGTTCTTGGTTCAAGATGCTGAACCAGTAGGAACTCGCTGGCTGGCCGACTTGGTGGCGCCGCTGCTGAACGATCCCGAAGTGGTCGGCTCCTTCAGTCGCATTCTGCCTCGCCCGGACGCAGGACCCTTGGTGAAGAGGGGCTGCGAGGGAGACCTTTGTTTCGGGAGTGAACGC
>JBLIMM010000229.1:0-7643 GCA_047638635.1 Pseudohongiellaceae bacterium
TTCCGCCGATGAGGAGCAGTCACTCTTCCCACGGCTGCGGGCTCAGCCACCCTTCGCCAACGCCGAAAGCACGCCCATGGACTGCATGGAATCGGAGCACGTAGGCCACGGCGACCTCATGGCCAAGCTGAAACTCGCAGTAGTCAAACGGGACGCCGCCAAAGCAGGGCACTGGGCCGTGTCTATCGTCCGCGAGTACCGCACGCACATCCGCAAAGAAGAGGACATCCTCTACCCCATGGCTCGTGAGCTACTCATCGACCCCGCCGAAATCGCGATCATGACCGAAGAGATGGTCACACGGCGGAAGAAGGCGGGACTAATCGGCTGCTAAGCCACAGATCGTTTCACTTCGGATCGCTGAACGCAGCTACGGCACCACGGCTGCGCCAACGCAACCAAATCGTTTGGCTCACACCGGCGATGACGAAGCTACTGAGAGACCAAAGCACACCGGGGACATCACCCCGAGAGACGCCCAGCTGCAACAACGACGCGCTCACCACAAAGTAAAGCGCGACGGCCTCGGTGATCGCTCGAGTCGAGCGGCTGCGCACGAGCACACCCTGATACCAAGACTGCATCACCGCGTAGCCCGGCATGAGGATGCCCAGGCCCATGCAGATACGGCACAAGCGCGCCACTTCGGGATCAAGATCGCTCAGCCCTTCGAACCACCAACCGGCCAAGGGAGTCGCCGCCAAGATGGCCAGAAAGCTCATCGTCCCCAGGGCGAGGCGGCGCTGGAAACGGCTCAACACCTCTACCGCTCCCGGGCGGTCCACAAGAGTGACCACCACCTCGTTGTAGGCCATGCCCAGGCTGCGCGTCACAAAGAGCATGCCGTGGACCGCAGGCCAAGCAGCCAGCGAGGCGATCGCGTTGGGCATGCGCGCCATGGCTGAGGCACCGATCAACGGGATGCAAAGAGTGATCAGCGGAGTCATGGCCAGAGGAGCGTAGAAGTGCAAGAACGAGCGCAGGGTCAAGGTCTCAGCTGCCTTCGGAGCCGGACGCACCTTCTCTGCCAAGACCGGCTGGACTCGACGACCGATCCAAAGCGCTTCAGCCGTCACGCCCATGGCGATGGCAGTGGCTCCCACGACGATGCCCGACCAATGCATGATATAGGCGCCGAAACAGAGCACGGACACGTTCGCGCAGAGGCGCACAGCCGTCCCCGCAGTCACAGCCCGACCATGCTCGTTGCGAATGAGCACACCCTGCTGAAAACGGCGGTAGGCGATCGCCGCGGTCCATGGGGTCATGATCTGTAGGCCAATGCGCCCGGCGGCAACAACGTCTGCGGCGGCCTGATCATCAGCGCCTTTGGAGGCCACGATCAAACCGGCCACCATGTCGTAGAGCGGCGTGAAGGCCACGGCGATGTGCACCAACGTCAGCACCCCGCTGGACGCGATCATGAACCGGCGCACCTTGCGGTAGCTGTCCCAATCGCTGCAAAGGGCCGTGCTGGCCGCCAGCAACATGATGATCGGCCCTTCGATCACCAGCGACAGGGGGAAGACAATGGAGCCATACGCCGCCAAGTGAATGCGTTCGTCGGGCAAGCGCCCCACGACCGCCGTGAGCAGCGGCAGCTCCACGGCCATCAGCAGCCAACTGGCCGCCAGTGGCCACCACAGACGCACCACGTCCACCATGGCGACCGGGCGCAGATTGGGCGCGAAGGCGCCTTCGCGAGGAGTTGCAGGAGACGACGACACAGGGGCGGGCCAGGGGGAGGGCGCAGCATGGTACAGACCCCAGCCATTTCCTTAGCGGACTGGCCGCAGCTTCACCCCGCTTTCAGCAAATCATTCCCACGGCGTGCATGGCAGAGCGGTTCTCACCACTCCAGCAACTTGAAGGCTGGGTGGCCGTAGCGAGCGGCGCCAGTGGCTACAGTCATGTTGGCTGAAGGCGCGACTCTGCCCTCGCTGTGGGTGTGTCCGCAAAGCACGGTGAGTTGCCGCTGGGGATGGCTCTCAGCCAGCTCGCTCAGGAGCTCACCCATGGCCTGGCAGGTGAACCCCGGCAACCAATCGTCAGCGGACAGTTTGCCTTGGTGCCAACAGGCAGACTTGAAGGGCGGCACGTGGGTCAGCACGACGACCTCCTCGTAGCGTTCAAGGGCCTGCTCCAGCGCAGGGCGAAGCTGGGCAGCGCATTGATCACCGAGCTGACCGAGCCGCGCGGCGAGAGCTCCCTTGTGCTGCCAACCTGAGAGAGGGTTGAGCGGTTCTCCCGGCGAACCCGCGCAACGGAGTTCGGTGATCATCAGGTAGTCATTGAGCACCACGTCTGACCCAGCGAAGTCGCCAAGGCGTCCGTCACCCCAACCGCCGTTGCCCACGAGAGCGACGGTAGGCGACAGCGGGACGACTCCCGCAGAATCGAGAAAGCGCAGCCGCTGATGATCGAGAGCATTCATTTGTTCGCGCACCGCGGCAACGGAACTGCCGTAGTAGTCATGGTTTCCCAGCACGAAGTACACCGGTAGATCTAGCTGATCTGCCACGAAGTGCAGCCAGGTCTTCACAGTGGCCGCCTCGGCGAGATCACCACCGAGCAGCAGCGCCTGGGCTCCGCTGCTCGCAACTCGCGCGCAGAACTCCCGCACGGTTGCTCGGCCCACAAAGTTGAAGTGCGGGTCCGTGGACCAAGCGATCTTCACCGCGACACTCCGAGTGACACTTCGAGATCCCGCTTACCCATCGAAGTAACCGATGGCTCGCAGGGCCTCTGTGTCGAGCTGCCCTTCCCTGCCCAGATCTTCACCGTCCGCACTGAGTCCGAGACTCTCTTCTGCTGGCAGGTCGAGGGGGTCTCGAGCAGCGAACGTCTCCATTGCGCTCAGCATGGCCGCGAGCACATCGTCGTGAGCGCCAGAGACATCGTCTTCTTCGCCCGGATCATCAGTGTGGTCATACAGGCTCGCTTGCCCCTCTTCCCGGAGCAATAAACTGAAGCGCGGGCCGGTGAGCCGACTCAGCTCGCCATAATCCGTGTGCACCGGCGCTGCGCTGCTCGACGCACCAGGCGCCAGCAAATTACGCCCATCCCCCAAGGACAAACTGGGCAGGTCTAGCAGCTGCGCCAAGGTTGGTAAAAGATCTACGAGACTTGCAGGGTCGTCGCGGCTGCCGGGAATCACCCCAGGACCTTGCAGCAACAATGGCACGCGCACGTTCTCACTGTGAATGTCGCCGTGAAGCCACCCGCCATGCTCGCCAAACTGCTCGCCATGGTCCGCAGTGAGCACCACAACCGTCTCCGGGCCCAAGAGATCTGCAGCGCGAAAGGCTGCGAAGAGTCTGCCCAGCTGTTCGTCGAGGTAGTGCACCTCTCCGCTGTAGAGATCTTTGAGCTGGTTGAGGTCTGCCTGGTCGGGCTCAGGCTTCGCCGCAATCATGCGATGCATGGTGGACGCCCGGCCGTCGATCTCGCCCGCGTAGTCCCGAGCCCGTTGGTTAAGGTGGCTCGCCGGAGGCTGGTAGTTCACATGGGGGTCCATAAAGTGCAGGTAGAGAAACCACGGCGTGGGATCCTTGTCGCCAAGCCCCGTTGGCTGTGCGATCGCATCGGCCCAACGCAAAGCAGCGTTCACCAACTGCTCAGCGGAGCCATGTTCAGCGGTGTCTCCATGAACCCGCTCGTAAACATCGAAGCCCTGCTCAAAGCCAAGGCCCCCGGCAAGAAACGGATTCTTCACGAAGCCAGCGGTGCGGTATCCCGCGCGGGACAGCAACTCTCCCAGCCTGGGCAACGCGCTGTGCATGGGCTTCGCTTCGGCAAGACCGTTGGGCCAACCCCGGCCGCGCCCCACTGGGTCGAAGGACGACGGATAGCGCCCGGTCATGAGCGACATCATCGAGGGCACGGTCCATGGTGCGGGAGCGATGGCTCTTTCGAAGACGAGGCTCTCTTCGGCCAGAGCAGTAAAGAAAGGCAGCTCGTTCCCCTTGCTCACGGCGTCTGCGCGTAACGTGTCCACGACAACCAGCAGCAGATTGGGACGGGAGCTCTCTTGGTGGACGATTGCCGACGGCGTCCCAGCGCTCGCGCTGCGCGCACGTTCACGCAAGGGCGCAGGCTGCTCCATCGCGTGACGTCCCAGCCGCTCAGACAGCGCCACGCGATCGACCAACACCATGGCGCCATGCAATCCCGCTCCAGCGGTCAGGGCAACCACCAAGGCCACCGTGCCTGGAACGTGGCTGGTGTGCTGGGGCAGCCCGCTCACACGGCTCGCGAGGGCGGCGGCGCCTAGCAGCAACACGCCGGCGATGAGCGGGCGTCCCGGACGAATGCTCAGCAGTTCGGGCACGCCAGTGGGTGGTAGCCAGAGCAACAGGCAGGCCACGGCAAGGCTCGCCAGAGAAAGCCCCGCGAGCCAGGTTTCACTGCGCCCACCGCGCCCTCTACGCCCGAGCCAAAACAACAAGCCCACCAAGCAAAACCCAGCCGAAGGCAAGTCGTAGAAGGCCAGCCGCAGCGGCCCCACCGCCAGCTCACCGCCGCCGTCGAGCGCCACCATAAGCGGCGGTATAGCGAGAGCGACAAAGAGGCCGCCGGTACACAGCGCAGTGAGGCGAACGGGAGATCGTGTCATCAGTACAAAGCTCAAGGGAACAGCTCGACACGATACCTGCCGCCAAGCTCTCTCCCGAGAGGTGAGCCACTGCGTTCAGCTCGATTTTCTAGAGGCAAGGCACAGGGCCCCCCCGGGACAGGCTCTCTTCAGCGCCCCCGTGACGTCGCAGCAGCCAAGCCATCCTCCGCAACGTGCACCGCAAGGTAGACTGGATGCCCGTGCAGCTGAATCCTCGCAGCAGCCACTCCGAGAAGAAACTGAGATGACAAGAACGCTGATGCTCGCCCCGTTGCTACTGGCCTGCCTCACCAACTGCACGGACGATGCGCCGTCGCACACTGCGGCACTGCCAGCGGGGTTTCTCATGACTGCTCAACCCAACGAGCACAAAGCCCCAACCGCGCCTGTTCTTCCGGCAGAAGCCGAAGCTCTTCCCGAAGTGCTTCTCGGCCTCATGGGAAACGCAAACGGCACAGGGGCAGACGCTACAGAACACACCGCCTGCGACACTCTGACCATTAAGTACCGCCAACACAGCTACGTGAACAGCGAGCTGCACTGGTTCACCCTTCGCGGCGGCGAGCCCATCTCCGTGGAAGTCGCCAAGAGCAAGAGTTCCGGTGGTCGACTGGTGTTGGGCTCCCTGCCCCTCACAAAGGAAGGCAACTCTTCCCTATCCGAGCTGCTCGACCTCTTCCGTCGGGGCTACGAGGAGCGCTTCATGCACGTAGTGACGGTGGAACTCAAGTTGAGCTGGAGCCTTCACGGCGAGGTTGTGCGCACCGAAGTACTCAACGGTGATTTCAGCCCGTTCCTTGCTGGTGACGCACCCTGGCCCATTCTTAACGCCTGGATCGACAGCTTCGACAAATGACCACGAGCATCTTGATTCGCTCGCCTGCCCTTGACGATCGCGACGAGTTCTTAGAACGGGTGCGAGCCAGCCGATCGCTCCTGGGCAACTGGGTGCTCCCGCCGGACACGCCAGCGCTCTTCGAGAGCTACATCGAACGGAGCGCCCAAGACAACCAGTGCTGCTTCCTGGTCTGTCTCGAATCTACGGGGGAGATCGCCGGAGTGATCAACGGCGGCGAAATCGTCCGAGGCTGCTTCCTTAGCAGCTACCTCGGCTTCTACGGATTCGTTCCCCATGCGGGCACGGGCGTGATGACCTTGGGCTTAGCCGCAGTGATCACCCAGCTGTTCGGCGAAGAAGGGCTGCACCGGGTCGAGGCCAACATCCAGCCAGCGAACAGTCGTTCACTGGCCTTGGTGCAGCGGTTGGGTTTCGCCCACGAGGGCTTCTCGCCGCGATACCTGAAGATCGCAGGGCGCTGGCGTGATCACGAACGCTGGGCGCTGCTCTCCGACGACTGGCAGGGGTTGCCTCCGCCCCAGTAGGGCCGAGCCACGCCGAGCTCGCCTTTCAGCAGCCGTAGCCCGCCTGGTCGGCGAACCTTAGCCCTGTTCTGCCAGAGCACAAGCCACGCGCAGCAACACGTTCACCCCGTGAGTACACTGCGACTCCGTGGACAACTCCCGGGGGTTGTGGCTAATGCCTTCGTTCTCCCCGGGGATGAAGATCATCGCGGCCCGCGTGTGCGCCGCCCACTCTTGAGCGTCGTGCCCCGCCCCAGAAAGAATCGTTTCGTGAGAGCAGCCCAGGGCCTTCGCAGCCCCAGCGATCAGCGGCGCGATCGACGGATCGAAACAAACCGACGCGGTCTTTGCCGTTTGACGACGTGAGATCTCAACGCCGCTTTGCTGCTGAAGCTGATCGAGAAAACCCCAGAGATGCGCCTCGGCGGCAGCCATCAGCACGTCGTCCGGGTTGCGCAAGTCGACGGTGGCCGCGACCCGCCCTGCTACCACGTTGACCGAACCGGGAGACATGGTCACTCGGCCCACTGTGGCGCGCATCTCGCCGAAGTCGCCGGACTCGACCATGCGCTGTAACTCGACGGTGACTCGTGCCATGGCCAACCCCGCGTCTCGGCGGTAATCGGTGGGCGTCGTCCCCGCGTGAGCTGATCGCCCGGTGAGCGTGAGCTCGTGCCAAGAGATGGCCTGCACACCTTGAACCACACCAATGTCCATACCGCTGCGGCCGAGCACGGGCCCCTGTTCGATATGGCACTCGAGGAACGCAAAGGGCGGCGCGGGGCTGGGAGCGTTTCCCAAAAAACCAATGCGCCTGAGCTCGTCGCCCACCGTCAAGCCGTCGGCGTCTGTGAGTGCATGGGCTTCGGCCAAGGAGATCCTCCCGGTGGCCACGGCGCTTCCGAGCATGTCGGTACCGAAACGACAGCCTTCTTCTTCGCTGAAGAACGCCACGACGAGCGGGCGGCGAGTCGTCACGCCTGCGTCGTTCAACGTAGCCACCACTTCGAGGCCACCGAGCACACCCAGCACTCCGTCGAAAGCCCCCGCTGTAGGTACGGAGTCGATGTGCGAACCGATCATCACCGGCGCCAGGCTGTCGTCCTGGCCGGACCGCCGGCCGTACACATTGCCGATGCCGTCCACGGTGACGTCCAAGCCAGCATCCACCATCCACTGCTGCACTTGGCGCCGGCCCTCGCCGTCGGCGTCGCTCAACGCCACCCGGCACACTCCGGTCAGGCCGCTGCCCTCATCCACGTAACTGCCGAGAGCCTTGAGGTCTTGCAGCGACCGAGACAGCCTGGCACTGTCGACAAGCAATGCCGCCGCCTGAGAACGCTCAGCATCTCTCAACGAGCGACTCCCTTGCCGCTGCCCGAAGAACGCCCGGACACATGCTGGCTAATGAACCAGGTGACGTCGCGCCCCGAGGACACCAGCGCGCTCAGATGATGCAGGCTCCGCACGCGGCTCAAGGCCCGCCAAATGAACCGTGGGTTGAAGTAGAAGCGCCGCAAGAAACGCTTCTGGATCGCGATCATGTCTTCCGGGCTGAAGTGCTCGAAGCGCCAAGGCGGTACACCTGGGTAATAGCCGTAGAGTTTCCAGTCCGGGCGCCCGCTCGGCAAGCGTTCGATGAAACCTCGCTTGTTGCACTCCGTCC
>JBLIMM010000230.1:0-7568 GCA_047638635.1 Pseudohongiellaceae bacterium
TGGCCCTGCAAGCGGCTGAGAATCTGCGTGTTCCCAAGGTCGTGTTGAACAGCAACGACCCTCGGGTGCCCATGGTGCTCGACATCGCTGAGATGTCGAAAATGCTCTTGGGTCAGCCCGTAGGGCAACCGTAGCGGTCAGCGGTTGTTGATGTTTCGTCCCCCTCGTAGCCCTCTGCGCTCGGGCTGCGAGGGGGATAACCGAACCTTCTGAGAAATCAGAATTGACTCGTCGCTGGCTGCTGTCTGTCGCGGCTGCGCGAGTGCTCTAGGTTGCGCCGCTTCCACCGCGCCGGGCGCTGGCCTGGACGAGCTCGCCGGTGACCCTGCCGGGGCCACGCCTTCGCGGACAGCCGCCGCAAGCCTCTGATCGTGGCCGGGCCAGCGCAGCTCTGACGTGGTACTGCAGTCGCTGCGGCTACAGGGTCTCTGCAGTCACCGAGCGAGGACGGCGACTGCCCGCTGCCGTTTCATGATGAATGTGCTGGCCGCAGGGCTCCCGCGAAACCCCCATCTTTCTGGGTGACTTTCTGCTGTTGCTGACGACCTCTGCTTTGCCCCGTCACTTGGCGGCGCGCACGGGCAGTCGACAGTGTCACGCACCTAGGAGGAATCACCATGGAGACAGTATGTCCCGCCACAGCCGAGGCTGAGGCTCAGTGTGAAGCGACGCGCTGGGCGTTGTGTGGTCTAGCGGTCGGGCAAACTCTGGGGCGGCGAGGTGTGGAGCTGGCAGCTCACGTGGCTCAGTGCCCGTCGTGTGACGCCTATGTGGACGAGCTGGCTGAAGTTCGAAAGTCGCTCGGCGTTGATGGGGGAGCGATTCGTCCGAATCACCTGGAACCCATGCAGTTGCGTGAGCGGGCTCTGGCCGCCTTGGCTCGTGAGTTAGAAGCTCGGCTGGCCAGGGACCTGTTGGCTATGGCCGGTGACGATCAGCTCCGTGAGCTTGAGAGCCGGCGCCGTGATCTGGCGCGCTTGCAGGAGATGCGTGGTGTGTCCCGGGTGCCCGACGACGTTTGGGCGGAGGTGCGCCACGCCATGCTGGGTGATGCTCCGGCTCGTCGGGGACAGAACCTGCGCCTTGCGTCCGAACTCGATGGCTCAGGCTTGGACGTGGCCCTGGCTTGGCTGGGTTTCCTTGTCCGTTCGGGCCAGGAAACACGGGCTCACGCGGTGACCGACCGCCTCTTAGCCGAAGTGGGCTGATGGCCTCTGAGATTATGGGTGACCTTTGTGTGCGGCTCGCGTCATGTGCCTGTCGGGAGAGAACACACACCCTGCTTCTTGGCAATCTGAATGAAGTCAGCGAAGTCAGCGAAGTCAGCGATGCCAGCGATGCCAGCGATGCCAGCGATGCCAGCGAAGCCAGCGAAGCCAGCGATGCCAGCGATGCCAGCGAAGCCAGCGATGCCAGCGAAGTCAGCGATGCCAATGACGCTTTGCGAGAGGTGAGTTACCCGCGGGGTTTCGGGCCCCTGAGTCCCGGAGCCCCGCACTTCTTTTTCATCAGGGGTGGTCAAGCAGTAGAGTGCGCCGATGTCCGACCGCGTCGATGCTTACGACTACACTTATCCTCCCGAGGCGGCGGCCCAGGTTCCATCCCCCGAGCGGGAGCAAGCCCGGCTGATGCAGGTGCGGCGCTTTGGGGTAGAGCAGGGGCGCGAGCCGGTGAGTTCCCAGGGCACGATTCCCGATCTGTTGAACACGCTCAACCCGGGAGACTTACTCGTGCTCAACGGCGCACGGGTGGCGCCGGCTCGGCTCTCGGCCGTGCGTGCGGAGACCGGAGGCAAGGTCTCAATCTTGGTCCTCGAGCCGAAAGCAAAGACAGCCACAGTGCTCCTAGGGACTCGGGGCCGCCTGCAGCCTGGCGAAGGCTTGCTCGTAGACGGCGACCGCTGGACAGTGGATCAAGTCTTAGGGGAGGGGCGTTTTCAGGTCTCGGTGGCCAGTGGTCGCCCGATCACGGAGGTGATCGAGACCGTGGGGCGCATGCCCTTGCCTCCCTACATTCGCCGAGATCCGGTGGCCGACGAGCGGGACGACCTCGATCGCAGCCGATACCAAACGCTCTTTGCCCACGGCGAGGGGGCTCCACGACCAGCGGTGGCTGCGCCCACGGCGGGGCTGCATCTGACCCCCCGACTGCTCGGGGCCATCCGCGAACGGGGTGTCTCGGTGGTCACGTTGCGGCTCGACGTGGGACTGGGGACGTTTCGCCCGCTCAGGGGCGAGACTCTGGACGATCATGTGATGCACAGCGAGAGCTACGAGGTGAGCGAGGAGTTGGCCGAAGTTTACGCAGCGACACGGCGGGCTGGGGGCAGGGTCGTGGCGGTGGGTACGACGGTGGTGCGCACGCTCGAGTCCACCGTGAGCGCCGACGGTTCTTCGCTGACCGTAGGCCAAGGGGAGACCCGGCTGTTTCTCCAGCCGGGATGCAGCTTCTCGGCGGTCGACGCGCTGTTCACGAATTTTCATCAACCCCGTTCGACGTTGCTGGTGCTGGTGTCCGCCTTCGCAGGTCGAGACACGATTACTCAGGTCTACCGTCAGGCGATCGACAGCGGCTACCGGTTGTTCTCCTACGGCGACGCCATGTTGCTGAGCTGAGTGCGTCGAGCCTCGTTTCTTGGGGCTTCCGCCCGTGCTCTGGTTTGAGCGAGGCGCTGCTGGCCCTGCTCATGGTTATGGTAGCCGCCATGCCTGCCTCATCTGCTCAAGACCAACCGACCGATGCCGTTGCGACTCACGCACGCTTGGCTGCAGAGATTCGTCGTCATGACGTGCTCTACTACCAGAACGATGCTGCGGAGATCAGCGACGCTGAGTACGACGCGCTCTTTCGCCAGCTGCAAGATCTTGAGGCCAATCACCCAGAGCTAGCCGGCGACGACTCGCCCACCCAGCGTGTGGCTGGGGCCCCGGTCTCAGAGTTGCTCTCGGTAGAGCACACCCGGCCCATGCTCTCCCTGGCGAATACATATAGCCGGGAGGAGATCGCCGATTGGTTCGACTCGGTGAACGACTTCTTCGCCGGCAAGGTCGAGGGGTTGTCTTTCAGCATTGAGCCCAAGCTCGATGGCGTGGCAGTAGAGCTGGTCTACGAACAGGGCAAGCTCGTGCGGGCTATCACCCGGGGGGACGGGAAGAGGGGCGATGATGTGCGTCATACGGTGGCGACCATCCGAGGATTGCCCCTCACGCTCCTCTGTGACGATCCGCCGGCTCTCCTCGAAGTCCGTGGCGAAGTGATCATGACGCACGCCAACTTCGCCGCAGTCAATCGCGCTCGAGATGCTGCGGACGAGCCTCGTTTTGTGAATCCGCGCAATCTTGCCAGCGGCACGTTGAAGCTTCTGGACCCGACTGTGGCTGCTCAGCGCCCCCTGTCGTTCTTGGCTTATGGGCTCGGTGAGGTGAGTACGGCCCTCGCAGAATCCCATACGGGAGCTTTGCGCCAACTGGCCCAGTGGGGTCTGCCTACGGCTCTCGACCTGGGAACCCAGGGGAACCTCGCCCATGTGATGGATCATCACGACGCTTTGCTCGCAGGTCGTGGCGAGCTGCTCTTCGACGTGGACGGCTCGGTGATCAAGGTGAACGACTTCGCCCTCCAGGAACGCTTGGGTGAGCGCTCTCGCTCCCCACGCTGGGCCATTGCCTACAAGTTTCCCGCGGCCCAGGGCCGCTCTGTGGTGGTTGAAATTCTGGTGCAGGTGGGGCGCACCGGGGCCATCACGCCTAAGGCTGTGATCGAGCCGCTGTACGTAGGTGGTGTGACCATCGAGCACGTGACCCTGCACAACAAAGATGAGATCGAGCGACTGGGCGTCAAGGTGGGCGACACGGTGCTGGTCGAGCGGGCGGGTGACGTGATCCCCAAGATTGTGACGGTGGTCAAGGACGGTGGCGGGCCGGCGTGGTTCATGCCCGAGCGTTGCCCGGTGTGTGACGGCGAGATTCTCACCGAGCCTGACGAGGTGGTCGTGCGCTGTTCGAACAGCGCTTGCCCGGCGGTGCTGCGGCGGCGCATCGAGCACTTGGTGGCCCGGCGGGCTCTGGACATCGATGGCCTGGGAGAGAAGCTCGTCGACTTGCTCGTGTCTGAAAGGCTGGTGAACGGGCTCTCTGACCTCTTCGCTCTAGATGGTGAGCGGTTGCTGGAGCTGCCTCGCATGGGCGAGACGTCGGTGTCGAACCTGCTCGCTGCCATCGAACGGGGGAAGACCCGGTCTTTCGAGCGACTCCTGTTTGGCCTGGGGATTCGCCATGTGGGGGAACACGTGGCTGAGGTGGTGGCTCAACGTTGGCCGACCCTGGAGGGTCTGCGCGGGGCCAATGCGCAGCAGTTCGAAGACGTGGCTGAGATTGGCCCGACGGTGGCGGCAAGTTTGGCGTCTTGGCTAGCAGACGAGGGAGAGCAAGCTCAGCTCGATCGCATGATGACTCTTGGGTTGAGCCCTGTGGCTCCTGCCATGCCCGTGGGTGACGGTGGCATCTTGAGCGGCAAGACCTACCTCTTCACTGGGAGCCTGGTTGAGCTGAGCCGGAAAGAGGCCACCGAGATGGTGAAGAGCCATGGGGGCAAGCTGTTGTCAGGGGTGAGTAAAAATCTCTCCGTGCTGGTGGTGGGGGAGAAACCGGGTTCCAAACTCAAGAAGGCCGAAGCCTTGGGGATTGAAGTGCTCACTGAGGCTGAATTTCTGGCTTTGGTTAGAGGTGACTCTGGTGACTTCTGAGGCAGAAGTCCGCCGAGTGCAGCTGCTGAGACGGGTTGGCTGAGCTGTTGCCAGCCACGTTGGCTAGGGTCTGCTAGACTCCCGGCTCAGCCTTTTCCTCAGCAGGAGCCTGTCGTTGAAGCTCGAGATCACCTACTGCGCCGTTTGAAACTATGAGCCCAGAGCCGCCGGTCTGGCGGAGCAGCTCATAAAGCAGCACAAGCGCGCGATTTCCTCGCTCACCCTCATTCCTTCTGATGGTGGGGCCTTCGAGGTCAAAAAGAACGACATCTTGGTGTTCTCGAAACTGAAGGCAGGACGCTTTCCTGACGATGGAGAAGTACAGGAGATTTTGATGGGCGACCGTGATCCGGTTCTTGCCTGACGAATCCTCTGCCAACGCCCGGCGATCACCCGGGCTTGCGACCCAGATACCCACCTAGTAAGCAGCCACCCGTGACCAAGCCCAAAGTCGTTCTCTTCTTGCCATCTCGCGTCGATCCCGAGATAGGTGATCTGCCCTCCGCAGATCTGTTGCCCCTGGAGTTGGTGCACATTGCACCGACGGCGGAAGCCGCAGGCTGGGATGTGCAAATCATCGACGCCATGACCGAGCCCGATTATGTGGACCAGGTACTTGAGGCCTGCGAGGGCGCCACGGTCTTCGGTAGCTCGTGCATCTTGGGCTACCAGGTTTGGGATGGGGCTCAGGTTGCCCAAGCTGTCCGGGAGAAGTTCCCTGACTTGCCCATCTTGTGGGGCGGTTGGTTCCCGTCGGCGATCCCCGAGCTGTATCTGGCCAGCGACATTTGCGACGCAGTGGTGTTCGGTCAGGGTGAGATCACCTTCGTGGAGGTGCTCGAAGCTTGGCGCAGCGGTGGCCGCGGCACCGATCTGTCCGACGTGGCTGGGCTGGTCATCAAGCGTGATGGCTTGGTCTACCACACGCCCACTCGGCCGGTGGTCCATCTCAACGACCTGCCTGAGCCGTCGTTCGACCTGATCGATATTCAGAAGTATTATGAGCTGCAGAAGCGCGCTGCGAAGTTTGGTAACCGGGTACGTAACCGCTTGCCGCCGCCGCCTCACTTGGCGAACCGACCCCATCGGGGCATCAGTTACTTCTCGTCATTCGGCTGCCCGGAGCCCTGCGCGTTCTGCTGTTCGCCAGAGATCGCAGGTCGCCGCTGGTTGGCTCTCGACGCTGACTTGCTCGTAGACCGATTGGCTGAGCTGCACAAGAAAGATCCGTTCGATGTGCTGCGCTTCCAGGACGCCAACTTCGGCGTGGCCAAGAAGCGCATGATCGAGTTCTGCGAAGGGCTGCTAGAGAAAGATCTCAACATCAGCTGGAACGGCACGATCGAGATTAAGCAGATCTGCCAGTACGACGAAGACACGCTCAAGCTCATGAAGCGTTCGGGTAATCACCTGATGTGGTTTGGTGCCGAAGCCAGCACTGAAGAGACCCAGACGCTCATTCGCAAGGCCATCAAAGAAGGTCAGACCGACCAAGCCATGCGCAAGATGCACGAACTCGACATCAAGTCTGGGCTGACCTACATCATTGGTTACCCGGGCGAATCCGTAGAGTCGATGTACGCGACCATTCACGAAGCGGCGGATATGAAGACCCGCTACCCGTCTTGTTCGGTCGAGGTCTTCCCTTACCGGCCGATTCCGGGCAGCGACTTCTGGGAGCCGTCTGTGAAAGAGAACGGCTACCCGGTCCCCGAGAACTTCGAGGAGTGGGGACGTTGCTTTGACTACAAGTTCAACTCGTGGTGGGGTGTGATCCCTGACGACGTGCAGAACGTCTGGGCCCGGTTCTCGCAAATGGCACCGTGGTTCGACGGTCTGGCCGGAGGCAAGGGCCCCATCTCGAAGCTGCTGCGCAAGTCTGCTGGAGTGCGCATGCGCAACCGTTTGTGGAAGGCGCCTATCGAGTTCCAGCTCTTCGACCTGATGCGCCGCTCCTTGGGCCCCGTGAGCCGCTACATCTAAGGGCGAACCGGGACCGAGTGTCGTGGTCGTAAGGGCTTGTTGAGTGGACGTGGCGTTCTAGCCAGCTGTCGCTCGGGCCTGCACGAACGAGTAGAAGAACACCGCGTTGGGATCCCGAGAAACGGTTTCCAGTTCGACCTTCATGCCGTCTACCACCTCGGCGGTGACTTTGCCTGCAGCGAGCAGCTGCTCGCATCCGCTGAGGAGCAACTCGGCCCAGAAGGCGATGAACTCTCGTCGCTCTTCGGCCCGGCGGTTGTCCAGGTGGAAGGTACGTACTTTGGTGGTGATGTCGTGGTAGCCCGCAGACTGGAGCAGGTTGCCGAGCTTGGCACCCACGAAGGGGTCGCCGCCCATCTCGATCTGGTGATCGTTAAAGGCCATCCAGTAGGCCAGGGTGTTGGGGCTGTAGGGGTCTAGGAAGAACGTCGCGTTTTGCACTTCGGTGATCACGATGGGGGCGCCGGGGCGCAACAGCCGTTGCACCTCACTGAGCACCCGGGCCGGATCGCCCACGTGTTCTAGGATCCAGCAGAGGAAGGCGCCGTCGAAGGTGCTGGCCCCTAAGTCGAGGCTGCGGGCGTCCCCTGGATTGAAGGCGTAGCGTTGTTCTGCCCAGCCGAGTCTCTCTAAATGTTCTCTGGCTGCCGCGAGGTTGTGGGGCGACGAATCCACGCCCGTGACGTGCACCTCGGGGAATCGGCGCAACAGGATTTCAGTCTGTGCGCCCACGCCGCAGCCCACTTCAAGCAGCTGCCGACAGCGGCGGAAGGGCAGGTTCTCGTGAACCTTGTATTCGAGGAAGCGTGCCTGGCGGTAGAGCCGGTCGCGCTCAACGGGG
>JBLIMM010000231.1:0-7564 GCA_047638635.1 Pseudohongiellaceae bacterium
GTTTTCGAGGCATCACGAGCCTGCGGGGCCGCCCTGATCGCAGGCATCACCGGGGTCGCAACCAGCTCGCCCGCGGGCGGCTCCTTCGTCAAGTGTGTTCGTAGCGATCGGGCGATCGCAAACTAGAGACGGGTGTTCTCGAAGAAGAATGTCTTCAATCCGGGGCCAGCTGCAAGCACCACACCACTGGACACCTGCAACACATCGTTGTCGCCATCCTTGTCCGCATCGAAAGCAACGATGGCGTAGGTGATGTGATCTCCCGGATCGAACCAGGTTTGCCGAACCAACTCTCCAAGCGTGCCACCCTGCGCACCGCCCTGGTTCAGGTACAGCAGTTGGTCAGCGCCGGCGAACAGATCGTGCACACCCATCATCACGTCCGGGTCGCCGTCTGCGTCGATGTCTTCGGCGTACACCGAAAGACGAATCACGTCAGCCATGGTTGAGATTTCAACTTCGCTCGCGGCATCTTCAACGAACGTACCCGTGCCATCGTTGATGAACACATCACCAGACATGTTCGCCGGGTAAGAGAAGTGGCTGTTGGCCACGACCAGGTCGAGATCGCCATCTAGGTCAAGGTCGACGAACACAGCATCTTGGGAGTTGTCGCTCCACAGGGGCATCATCTGGGTCCCAGCAACGTTCGAGAAGTTGCCGAAGCTGTCGTTATCCAGCAAGAGGTTCGGTAGCCCATCTGCCTTGCAGATAAAGATGTCGAAGTCACCGTCGTTGTCGATGTCACCGACGGCCGCGTTGACCGAACGCTCAGTGGGCACATTCCAAGAAGCGTTTTCGAATGCCGTGTCCTTCAACCACGTTCCGTTTGGCTGCCCGAAGTAGACCTGGTCGGGACCGCCTGGGGCGCCAAGGTGCTGCTCTTCGGCGACGGTTTTCAAGAAGTCCAACTCGCCGTCCAGATCGAAATCACGGAAGTAGAACGACTGAGTCTGACCTGGGTCTTGGGGGAAGCTACCCGACATATCTAGGGTGAACGTGCCGAAGGAATCGCCGTACCAAACCCGGTCGGGAGTCGAGCTGAAATCGTCGTAGCCACCGGCCACAACGATGTCGTCACGGTTGTCTTTATTAAGATCCACCACGAAGATGCCCCCGATGGGCAAACCGTCGTAGGCAATGCGCGTGGCCGTCTCGTCAACGAAAGAACCTGTGCCGTCGTTGACCCAAATGAACAACTCGAGATCGTTGCCCAGAACGAGGTCATCGTAGCCGTCACGGTTCACATCAATCGTCTGCGCGTCGACTGCTCCGAGGCTGTCGTAACCGGCTGGCAGGCGCGCAGCAGAATCGTCAACGAGAAACGGCGAAACCGGAGCGCAGATCGGCTCGATTTCAACAGCCTCAACGTTTGTGGCAAACCAAGGAGCGAGGCTCACAGATGGCTGAACAACGGTCTGAAAGAACACCGGAATACCGATGCAAGTAGCCCCGTAAGCGCCGGCACCCGTGGGGACAGAGAAGAAGTCACGGCCCGTGGCATCTGTGGTTCGCACCAGAAAGTTCGCCAAGGCGATCTCGAGCCCGAGCGTCGGCTTCACCGGACCCAAAGGAGTTGGCGTGCCGCTCACGCCAAAGAAGAGGGCCGTAAAAGCACCAGGCTCAGTGGTACGCAGATCCATATAGAAATTCTCGCCGCCAATCAGCGTGCCGACTTCTAGCTGGCCGAATATTTGTTTGCTGTCGCCGGCGATGGCGGGGGTCGAAGTAAAGGCAGCGAGGAACACTGCCAGGGCGATAGAACGGATACTCATCTCAATAACTCTCTTTGTTTGGTGAAGCGTTGGGACCACCTCGAAAGAACGAAACGCCGCTCTGCCACAAGGCAGAGTTTCTGACGCCAGTTCGCAGTCGTTAGAAAAAGGGGACGTGCGGGCGAGTCCTCGAGACCTCAACCCGCGGTGGTGCAGTACACAAACCCAGGCGCCGCAAGGTCGCGGCGGATACACCAGACAGAAGCTCAAAGTCCTCCACCTCGGCTTGCCCACACAACACGGGCAATGCGCAAATCTCGTGGGTCAGCGGACCGTTTGCGCTCACTCGGCGGCTCATCACACGGCGCGGCACGGCCGGAACTCGCTCGCTGCGCAAGGACCAACGGACCCCGGCCCCATCGAGCCGCTCACGACAGCTCGACGGGCCGGCATCCTCGGTGGCTGGCACCAAAGGCGAGACGAGAGGCAGCTGGCCCGCTGCAGTCAGCACCGCTCTCAACGAAGGCAGCGATTGAGTTGCCGTAAGAATCAGGGCCTGATGCATGTGTTCACTCCGAGTGAATCCCGCCCCCAGGAGCAAGCGCTCAGGGGTCCGGGCGGTCAACAGCTGCGAGGCCAACGGCCCCACTCAGCACTTACCTCGAAGTGGCGCAGCTGCCTCTCTTATTGCAACTGCGTCGCAAGTGCTGACAAGGACATTAGTCAGCGATCTGGGCCCCGTCAAGCGCCTTCAGTATAAATTGCGACTAAATCTCAACAGGGGCCGCAAAGTCGCCGGCTCCCTGGGGCAGTAGCGCCATGAATCGGCACGATGCGGGGATCAGGCTCGGTCCTATTCCCCATCCTGACTCGGCATCGCCGACTCACCCCCCGCGCCGCTCCAGAGCGAGCCTGCAACGGCGGCCGAGCCTCCCATGACTCGGGCAATTGCAGCTGTAGCCTCAAGGGCTTCTTTCACAGGAACTCCCCGCGCCCCGTGAGTGGCGAGCTCAAAACCAGCTTGGGCAGCAGCAACGCTAGCCTCCTGCTCCAAGTCTTCATTGGTAGCGAGTGGATCGTCCGGCAGGGAGTCGTAGTACGGGCGGTGCTCCGTGGTCGGTCCCATGAAAACTCTGAGCCCATAACGCCCCGCGAGCGCCGCCTGCAGTCGGTGAGTGGCGTACTCTGAATCGATATCCCGGTTGTCGCGATTGTAGAGCCCCCAATCGGGCAGCCCCCAGGCATCCGGGCCAGCCACCAAGCCGTGGCAGATCTCGTGGAAAATCATCTGCGCCAGACAGTCGTCCGCATCGAAGTCGCGCTGGTCAGCAAGGGTGAGCGTGCCCTGGCCATCCCATGCCGCAAAGACCTCTCGAGAGCGCACGACCGTCATGCCGAGACGAGCGGCGCAATGCAGCCAGACCAGATTCAACGGATCGTCGTAGCGAGTTTCGATGACCCGGGCATTGCCCTCACCCTGCGACACGACCTCACTCACCCGCTCGACTCCTGACCTGACTGATGACGACTCGGGTGCTCCCCGGGCCCAAAGCTGCGCCGAACCGTCCCGGTGGCTGACTCACCAATCGACCGGCGAGCCCCCACTGCGGCTGGCGTACGACGAGAACCCTTGGTCGATGGCTGCCTGCGAGCTGGCCGGATATCGAACCAGCGAATCACCCCCACCAGCCAGGCCGCCCCTCACCACCCAGAAAAGAGCGGGCGGGCCAGTATTGCCAAGGATTCTCCGGTTGAACACCAGTGTCACGAATGACGTCGCCACACAGGCAGCCGGCGCCTAGAATACCGGTCTTTTCCCCGCAGTGTGGATTTTTGGAGATCCCCGTCATGAGCAGCCCCGCCGCCGTAGAGCCCAGAGCCTCGATCGAAAACCGCAACCCCGCCACGGGCGAGCTCATTGAGCTGATCCCCTGCGCGAACGCTGCCGAGGTCACCCAGGCGGTGGCCCGCTCCCGCGGAGCACTGGCTGGATGGGCCGCAATGGGCCTCTCCGGGCGCTTAGAGGTGCTGGAGCGAGTGGCCAAACGCTTCGAAGACCCTGCCCTCATCGAGTCCCTGGCCCAGCTCATCACCGACGAAATGGGCAAGCCCGTCTCGAACAGCCGCCGAGAAGCCGCCGCCATGGCCCCGGGACTGCGCCGCCTGGCCAGCTCCGCCGCTGAGGCCCTAGCCACCGTGGACACCCGCGAGGGCGACTCCATTACCCGCCTCAGCCGCGAGCCCGTGGGCATCGTGGCAGCCATCACCCCTTGGAACTTCCCCCTGGCTATGGCCCGGGAAGTCATCGTTCCAGCCTTGGTAGCGGGCAACACAGTGGTCTTCAAGCCCTCTGAGCTGGTGCCGTTATGCGGCGCGGCCATGTTCGCGGAGTTCGCCGCCGAGCTACCCGCCGACGTCATGGTGCTCACCCAAGGGAACGAAGCCACGGGCAAAGCCCTCGTCTCCGCTGACATCGACATGGTCGGCTTCGTAGGCAGCGTGTCCGCGGGACAGCACATCATGGCGGCCTGCGCCTCAGGGCTAAAACGCCTGGTTCTCGAGCTAGGCGGCAAAGATCCCATGGTGGTCTGCGCCGATGCCGACCTCGAAGCGGCCGCCGACTTCGCCGTGAAAGAGTCCTTACGCAACTCAGGCCAGGTCTGCTGCTCCGTCGAGCGCGTCTACGTCGAAAGCTCCGCGGCCGAACGCTTCACCGAGCTGGTCGTCGAGCGAGCCAAAGCCATCACCGCCGGCAACGGCCACGAAGACGTCTTCATGGGACCCATGGCCAGCGTCGCCCAGCGAGACCACGTGGCCGCCCAGGTCGAGGACGCCAAATCACGGGGTGCCAAAGTGCCCGTGGGTGGCGCCGTCCGCCCGGGCCCGGGCCTGTTCTACGAGCCCACGGTGGTCTGCGAGGCAGACGAGTCCATGGCCATCATGAATGAGGAGACCTTCGGGCCCGTGGTCACCCTGCGCACAGTCGCTTCGGGAGATCAGGCCGTCGAGCTGGCCAACGACTCACCCTTCGGACTGGGCGCTAGCGTCTGGTGTGGCGACCACGACCGTGCCATGTCCCTGGCAGCCAAGCTCGAAGTGGGCCAAGTGGGCGTGAACCGTGGTCTCGGCGGGGCAGGCGACCCCCCTTGGGCCGGGGTCAAGCACAGCGGCTTCGGCTTCCTGGGCAGCCCGGACGGCTACCGCATGTTCTCCCGCCCCCTGAGCCTGAGCTGGAATGACCCCGCTTGAGCGAAGAAGTCGACCAAGATCAGATCCCCAGCCCCGAACCTGGCGAAGACGGCGTGCCCTGGTACGCCAAAGGGCTCAGCTTTAGCTGCACAGCCTGCGGCAAATGCTGCCTGAACCACGGGGAAGGCTACCAATACGTCTTTTCGACCCGGGCCGAGCGGCGCCGCATCGCCAAGTACATGGGCCTCTCCCTGCGGGGTTTCGAGAGCGAGTTCTGCAAACCGGTACTGGGCAGCCTCTCCTTTACCTCCGCTGGGGACGCCTGCGTCTTTCTCGAAGACGGGCGCTGTTCCATCTACGAGTTGCGCCCCAACCAATGCCGCACCTTCCCCTTCTGGCCTGAAGTCTTGGCCGACCAGGACACGTGGGATCGTGATGTGGCATCATTCTGCCCAGGTGTAGGCGCTGGCGAGTTTTTTGACCTCAACGCCATCCGTAAGCGCATGGCCGAAGTGCGCGGCTGAGAACGAACCCTGGGCTCTCTCTCCAGTTGCGCACCTCGACCACACGAACACCTTCGTTAGCTGTCGTACAAGACCTTCTGCCTCGCCGTTCAAGGACCACCTTTCGATGACCGCCACCATGCGTTACCTGTCTGACGCCGATGTCCGGGGGCTGATGCCCCCCATGACCGAGGTTCTTGATGTGATCGAGGAAGCCCTCGGCCATCACGGCAATGGACAAACCCAGATGCCGGCCAAGATCGACCTGGCACCGGGTGGCGACAACTTCCTCCACGCCATGCCTGCATACGTGGAGCCCATGGGCGCCATGGGCATGAAATGGGTGGCTGGCTATCCCGGCAACCGTGAAAAGGGCCTGCCCTACATTCAGGGTTCGGTGCTGCTCAACGACCCGGACACAGGCCGCCCTCTGGCCATGCTGGACGCCGCACACATCACCGCCGTGCGCACCGCCGCCTGCACCGCCGTCACCGCCAAGCACTTGGCCGATCCCAACGCCGAAGTCTTCACCATCATCGGTTGCGGCGTGCAAGGCCGGGCCAACATCGAAGCGCTGCTAGCAGCCTTCCCCAAGGCCGAGCGCATGCTGGCCTACGACAACAACGTCGAGCGCCAAGCGGACTTCGCCGACGAAGTCATGGTGTCTTTCGACCTGGCCTCGGTGATCCCCCCCGAGCCCCAAGAGGCCTGCGAAGGCGGTCACATCATCGTGACGTCTCTGCCCATCGTTCACGAGCCCAGCCCGGTCATCGAACCCGAGTGGATTCAAACGGGCACCCTTTGCGTGCCCCTCGATTTCGACGCCAGCTTCACCCCCGCTGCCTTCGAGCGCGCCGACCTGTTCGTCACGGACGACAAGGCTCAGTTCGATCGCTACCGCAGCAACGGCCACTTCAAGGGAGTGCCCGACCCCAGCGCTGAGCTTGGCGCCGTGGTCGCGGGCAAGGGTCCCAACCGCCCGGAAGGCACACCGATTGTCATGGCCGCCAATCTGGGTCTGGGCATTCTCGACGTGACCCTGGCGGCCTTGCTGCTCAAGCGCGCCGAAGCAAAGAACGTCGGCACGACTCTTTCGCTGTAGTCCCCCTTTGCTGGAGTTGCAGCGACGATGAATCACGACGAACCGATTCCCCCGAAACGCGCGCCCACTGGGTCCAAGGGTCAGCATCCGCTCACCTTGCTGATCATCCCCACGGTCGAAGAGCGCGAGAACATCGACTGGGTCATGGAGAAATACCAAGACCTGGACGACATCGATCTGCACATCCTGATCGCCGACGACGACTCCATCGACAAGACCTGGTCTCGTGCGGGCACCTGGGCTGCGGACGACGAACGGATGCATTTGCTGCGCCGCCCCGGTCGCAACAAGGGTCCCGGGTTCGCCTTGCGCGAAAGCTACAAGTGGGCCGCCGAGTCTGAGCATGATTACGAATTCGTGCTGCAGGCGTCGGCCAATCGCAGCGACGACTTCGGTCACATCCCCGCGATGATTGCGGCTCTGGCCGACGGCGCCGACTTGGTCATCGGTGAACGCAGCGTGTCCCTTGGTGGAGACGACAGCAGCCCCCGCCGAGCCCAAGGCTTCGCCAAGTTCGCCTCTGCCTCACCGGTTGGCGACGTCGAGAGCGGCTTTCGCGGATGGCGCATGAGCGCCCTGCGCGCCATCGCCCGCAAACTTACCGCCGGCGATTACAAGCTCAAGGCCGAGTCGGTCGCCTCGGCGGTGAAGGCCGGGCTCAAGGTAGTGGGCGTCCCCGTCCCCGCTCAGGCCAAGACCGACGACGGCAAGACGCTCAACAAGGGCGGCAACAGCGGCGCGGGTACTCTGCTGGGGCTCTGGTTCCGGCGCCTGACCGGGCGGGTCTGAGCGAGGCGGAGCATGACGTCGTTCGGCTCAAGCCACTCTCCGGATCTGCTGTTCCGGGAGGCTGAGCGGCGCGATCTCGCAGAGCTGGTCACGATGCTAGCGGACGACGCCTTGGGCGCGACGCGCGAAGACACATCCCAGCCGCTCAACGCACGCTACGTCGACGCCTTCGATCAGATCGCACGTGACCCGAACAACGAACTGGTCGTGGTGACCTCTGAAGACCAGCTCGTCGGCATGCTGCAACTGACGTTCATCCCGTACCT
>JBLIMM010000232.1:0-7524 GCA_047638635.1 Pseudohongiellaceae bacterium
CTCCGCGAGCTCACTCTCACCCTGCCAGGGCAGGTGCTCAGCGACCGCTGCGAGAGCTGCGCGCAAGACGTGCACTGGCTCGCCTTAGACGGCGTGGACCAACGCCTCGAGCTGCGCAGCAAACCAGCCCACACCAAGCCGGGGCGCTACACCCTTCAAATCTACGATTGGGGCGGGCAGCATCCTCGAGCTGATGTTACCGGCTGGATCGCCGCAGCAGTGGAGGCTAGCCCCCTCCGCCCATGATGCCCGGGTCAGTGAGAGGGCTGCACAGCCCAGCGAGGTCGTAGTCGAGGCGCAGTGCGTTGGTGTAGTACAGCGTGCCGGCTTCTTCGATGCCAGCCTGCAAGAAGACGTCTGAGTTGAGCAACGCCAAGAACGGTGCTGTCTTGGAGATCGGCAGGTTGAAGATGGCCACACCGTTGCTATCCACTGGCGCCAAGACCGTAGGGTTGTAGTGATCCAGCAAGAGCGAACACCCAAGGAACGGGGACGTCGCAGACACAGACGAGAAAGCGAGCTGGGCAAGAGTCCCCGGGGGCGCGTCCGTCACCGTCACGGCGAAGGGATGGATCCCCGATCCATTGGGAATCAGCGGCACAGCGTCCATCCCCGCCACAGACTCTAGTTTGGGTTGCCGCCCCAAGCGTGTCGTCCAAAGCGAGCCATAGGGTGCCACAGAAGCAAAGGGATCGGCGTCGCTGAAGACCACGGCAAGGTCCCCATAGCTGCCGCTGATCAGCGTGTCCGTAGGGTCGGTGAAGAGTTCCTTCAGGCCGCTGCCGTCAGTGGCGAAACGCACCAATTGGTGCCCCACGTTCGCCGACTCAGGAAACGCTCCGAGCAGTACCTTCTCACTGAGCACATAGGCCATCTGGCAGTCGGGGTTTCACTCGATGTCATCGAACTTGCGAACCATCGAGGACGAGGCCGGTGGTGGCAGCTTATTGAGATTGTCATAGCCCAGGGCTCTGCCATCCAGCTGGCCCACGATGGCAGAGCCCTTGCGGACGAAGAGGGCGTCATCTTTCCTTTGCGGGTCTACGTCCAGTCGGTCACGGGCAACTCAACCGTCGCCCCCAACGCTTGAAACAGCCCAGCCACAAAGTGCTCAGGGCGTTTCAGTTTCGGGTTCACCCAGGGCTTGAACCCAGCGAACGCGTCGGGACCGAGCACCACCCGCAACATGGCCTTGATGTCTCCGCCGGTGCGGTCATACACCCCGGCCACTTGAGCCACCAGCGACTCGAAAGGCTCATAGACTCCGAACCACTTCAGCAGCTTGCGACCGAGGCAGAGCCCCGTCGAAGGTGTCCCAAGAGCAGCGTGAGCAACTGGTCTCCGTCTGCCTGACCTTGCCCTGTAGTGAACGTCTCGCCGAGTACTGTCTTCTCGCCGTCGTCGTGATCTTCGGCGACGTAGGTAAACTCGCCGTAGGTCGGCAGCCAGTACAGCGCTCGAAGCTCCAGCCGGTGAGGCAGCGCGCCGCCTCTTTCACGTCGTTTTCGTCGTAGCCCCCGTCCACTCCCAGGGTGTGCAGCTCCATCAACTCGCGACCGTAGTTCTCTTGGGGACCGAGAACTGAGTTGGTGTTGTTGTCCAGGTACAGGCACATGGCCGCGCTGTGTGCAGAGGCCCGCAGCATGTCGGAGAAGTTCCCGAGGGCGTTGGCCCGGATCACCTCACGGTCGTCGACAACCTTCAAGAAGCGCACCCCGCCATCCTTTTGGTAGATGCTGAAGTGATCTGTAAAGAAAGCCACAGTCCGCTCGTAGAGCTGCCTCTTGCTGGTGATGCTGCGCACGATCTGGCCGTGCTTGTGTTGGTTGACCACGTACGCCGGTTCGGGGTAGTTCGCGGCGTTCAGCTGCGCCGCGGTCATCCCTAACACTTCGAGCGGCGCCAGCAGGCCATCGATCAACGAGTCGTCGATGGACAGGTGGTCCAGGTGAGACTCCACGTAGCCTTCGTGTCCGTAGGACCGTGCACGATTGTATTCTTCGACGCTGAAGCCGTTGGTCACCCGGTGCACCAAGGCTCGCAACAAAGCGGGCGACTCGGGGGCCTTGCCGGGCTTCATGGCCACCGCAGTGGCGCTGAAATCAGGGACACACGTCATGGTGACGCTGCCTCGCTCGACCTCGCTCGACCTTGCTCGCGACTCTCAACCCAACGACTTGCTCGTCGATCCAGCAACGCAGTCTCAGGAGTCAGAGTCACCCGAGGCAGACTGCGCGCTGCCCGTCACGACCAGCGACAGCCAGCATACAGCACTGCGCTCGGGCGCAGTGCCCCAGCGGACGAGATCAGCAGCTCGGCTGGCAAGAGACAGCAGACATCGGGAGATCCGCCCGTGATTTGACATGGGCTATGCAGTCACCACGGGGCTCTGCTCGTTCTCTGTGCATTGCCCAGCTCAGTGCTTATGCTGCTCGTGAAACATGCAAGAGCTGAGGAAGAGAGAAGACATGACCAGACGACATCAGCTGCGGCTGCCGCTCCTCAGGGGCCTGGCCCTGGTTGCGGCCTCCGTGATCTCTCAAGGGTGCGTCAGCTACAACTGGGTCGGCCCTAGCGCGATGGCCTTCGAGAACCCTCAAGACCTCGGCCAGGGCAGACGTTCCATCGAGGCGAGTCGAGGCAGGCCACCCCTGTCCGCGAGATTTCTTGAGCACACCTGGGGATCGCCAGACTCCATCGAACACCTGGAGAGCGGCATCGAACGGTGGACGTACTACCTGGGCCTGCCCTGGAATGGCGTCGTCCTCTCAGCCCTGATTATGCCCATACCACTGCTCGTTCCGGTCGGCCGCGAATGGGTCTCCTTCGACATCGAAAACGGGCTGGTGATTTCCGCTTCCGGTGAGAAAGACACCTCTCGTTGCTCAGCGCTCTACGGTTTTTACGTTGGCGTCTGCGGTTCAGGATTCGGTTCGCAGGTTGACACTGAACCACGCCTTGTCATCGAGGGAACGTACTACACCGAGTCGTTCCTGGCACCGCAGTGTTCACCATTCCAGCCAACCCCGCCATACAAGACATGCGCGACGTGAACAGCGACACGTTCACCCAGTTTAAACAAATCAATCCTCCAGCGGGTTGCACTGCAGCGGCGTAGGATGACGTCTACGAAACAACTCTCAGTGTGCTTCTACAGATCTGCGACGTGCATATGGCTAGGCTGAGCCAGCAGTCGGGAGGACACTGTGCAACCGTGCACCCATCGCACTAAATCCCGCTCGACGAATCTCGCTCACCCATGAATCTCTCCCGCAGAAGCACCGGCCCGTGAGAGTTCGTTCCGCTGCTATCGCCATCGTGCTGTTCGTCATCCTCATTACCGTGGCGATCACTTTGCTCGACGATTCCTCCCACGATTCGAACGGGAATGCGAGCAAACCACACGGCCCTGCCGCCCCGGTCAGCGTGCCAGAGGAGGCAGCCGGGCCCCCACCAGTGGCCATCGAGATGCCCCTGGGAACACCGTTGTTTCCCCTCGATCCCACCGTCGTGCTCGTGGACGTCCTCCGCGAGCCTGCCGCTGCCCTCGCGCAACAATCCCTCGCTCGCCCCGTGCAGCTGGTACTCACTGGGCTGGTGATCGACGAGCACGGTGAACCTGTGGTGGGAGCAGCGGTCCATTGCCTTCCCGACGACGTCACGCTCTCCTCCATGGGCTGGTCGTTTCACGGACGCCAAGCTGCCCTTCAGCACCCCACACTCACTCTCGACACGTCGCTGAAGATCGAGAACCTCCCTGGCGATCTCAGCGACGACGCTGGCCGTTTCTCCATCGAGCTTTGGGTTGCGCACCTCGACGAAGTCCAGCTCCGTCAAATGTCTGAACACTACAGCCATGCGTCCCCCGAACTTCATGTCTTCCACGACGGACATCTCCCCGCCCGTTACGGTTGCCCTCCAGCCACTCCCGGGGCAACAGACATCGGCACCATCACACTGGCTCCCAGTGCCCAGCTCGTAGGCCATTGCGTGGACGAAAACGGAGACGACGTGGTGGGTGCACAGGTCCAGCTTCGCCTCTCTCGTGATCGACTCGACAGACCCCACTTCACCGTCGAGGGCGTCCCGCCCTACCGTCGCCAGAATCTGGCCCTGGGAAGCCACCGAACACTCACCGACAGCCGAGGCCGCTTCTCCCTCACCCGCCTGGGGGAAGGCAAGGCCAAGTTGGAAGCTCGGGCCACAGGTTTCCTCGCCCACGAGGCTGTTCCGCGGCTTGCCGCCGGCACCGTCACCGACGTGGGAGAAATCGTCTTCGGACGGGGCCAAACGATTTCGGGGGTTGTCCGCGACATCGCAGGAGAACCTTTGGCGAACGCCGAAGTGCGCCTCTCGATCCACGACTTCAGCCACTGGCAACAAGATCACGCGATGCACTCGATGCTTGCGGGAGTCCGTTACGGCGTCCCCACACACGACGGCATGAATGGCTCTGACGAAGGGCTCTTTCTCTGGACGCACAGCGATTCCATCGGTCGCTTCCAGTTGTCCGGCGTAGAACAAGGCTACTTTGGTGTCTACGCCGTCGCCCCCGGATACGAGCCTGCCACTGTTTCTGACGTGCTCACAGGAACAACAGATGTCGAGCTGACCCTCGCACCCCAGGGTCAAATCGCACTCAATGTACTCCTGGACTACAGCGGCGCACCGGCAGTACAAGCCCAGATCATCGTGCGTCGCTACCGCAGCCCCACGAGCGGTCCCTCCTCCTGGGACGAACAGCTTTCCGTCGTTCCTCTCGGTGGCTCTCCGGGAGCGTTTCAAATCGGCGGTGTGTGCACGAACCCCCTTGAGGTCACAGTTCATACCGAGGCCCAAGGGACACAGACGTTCGCCGTGGAGGGCCTTACGGAAGGAGAGACCGTCGGGCGACGGTCGGTACGGCTCAAGCAGCGAACAGCTCTGCGAGGGCGGGTGGTCGACAACGCTGGGCTGCCCATGGCCGGGGCGAAGCTTTTGGTGCGCGACTGGAACAACCACCCTCTGGGTAGCGACGAGCCTGCGCAAGTCACTGCTGCAAATGGTCGTTTCGAATACCGGCTGCTGCCTTCCGGACTCACTCGTCTCTCCGTCACCACCCAAGGAGCCCTCCCCAACGAGCAAAGCGTCGAACTACAGCCCGGCCAAGACGCTGACATCGGCGACATCGTCATGGCGCCTGCTGGGCAACTCTGGGGTTCTGTGTCAGCTCTAGACGAAGGCCCCTTGCCAGCGGGCCTGACCGTTCACCTCTCTCCCAAGACTCAAGCCCTCACCGAAGAGGAGCTCTCCGTCACCTCTCTCTTTCGCAATGGCGAGTTCACCTTCAACGCACTGTCCCCCGGCACTTACAAAGTCGAACTCAAGGAGAGGCTAGGCGGAACGTCATTGCAGAGAGTCACCGTGGGTGTCAACGAGAACGAGACCACCATGGTGCACTTGACCCTGGGCACGCCAGCGGTGCTGCACGGCCTGGTCACCTACAGAGGGCAGCTCATTCCCGATGTGGCCGTTAGCTTCATCGCTGACTCCATCAGGCTCCGAACGATCACGGACGAGAACGGCTACTACCGGGTGGAAACTCAAAGCTCCGCAGCGGGAAAGCTCATGGCTGTGTGGGAGGGACACGGCGCGACCCCATTGCTGCCCGTTGAGATTGCCAAGGGTCAGACGCTCCATGCCGACCTCTCCTTCGGCACGGTCTCTTTGACTGGCGTCGTCGTCGACTCACAGAGCGGCGCACCCGTCTCCGCAGCGAGAGTGTCTCTGTACGAGAGAACAGCTCGATGGTCCACTCGCACTCCCTCCGTCCGCGCTGACCACAACGGCCGCTTTGTCGTCGACGCACTGCACCCAGGCAGCTGGGTTTTACGAGCCGACGCACAGACATTCCTAACCTCCCATGAGGTCAACGTCGAACTCTCCGAGGCAGAGCCCCTCGACTTACGTCTTGAACTTGATCGAGGAGCGAAGATCAGCGGACGAGTGCTCACAACCTCGGGCTCGCCCACGACGCAATCCCTGTCGGTCTTCGCCTTTGCAACCGCCGATGAGGGCGACGATCAGTTTTGGGACGACGTCGTCGACACCACCGACGGACAGTTCACCCTCGACGGTCTGTCTTCCGGGGGCTACGACCTGTTCGTCACCAAAGAGCGCTGGTACGGCCTCGACAAACTTGCGGACGTCACCAGAATCGCTAAGGCAGTGGGCCACGTACAGCTCTCTCGCGGCGAGCAAACCACGTTCGACCTCTCGCTCGCAGAAGGCGAACGCTGAACGAGGGACCCTTGAGTGGGCTGCGAAGAATCGCCACCATCGCACCATGAAACGAAACCTGCTGCAGTCCCCCATGGCTCTCGCCCTCCTGATGCTCTCCCTCGCTGGCTGCGTGGGCACGTCTCACCGTGTGATGGACCTTGACAACCACAGCGAACGCGACGGGGTCTTGGCCGTGGTGGCCCGGTCCTTCGACGCCATCGCGAGCAAGGGCCCGCACACCGCAGATATCTGGCGCGAAGTGCTGTTGCCCACGGGCTCCATGAGTTCTGTGCGCGAGCGTGACGGCAAGCTCGTCGTCCGAGCCGAAGACTACGCCGCTCACTACGAACGACTCAGCAGCAGGCAAGACCCCAGCCCCTACCTCGAACGGATGTGGGACCCCACCGTGCTCATCGATGGGGACATCGCTGTGGTCTGGACCCGCTACGACTTTTGGCTCGACGGAGCACTCTCCCACGGAGGCACCGACGTGATTGTCATGCTGCGCACGGACGAAGGCTGGCGCATCGCTTCTTTCGCTTGGACGTCAGAGGTCGATGCTCCCCCCAGCCCGCTGGGCCCGCCCACGACGCGCTAAACGATAGGTCTGCTGAGCTGCCATGGAGCCCACGCACCCCACCGACGCGCTCGCTGAGCCAGCACTCACCACAGCCGCCGTCAGCCCACGCCCGCCGAACAAGCGACTGCGCCTCGTGGTCTTGCTCTTGGCCTTGGCAGCAGGACCGCTCCTAGCCGAGGGCCTCCTGCGCTACATGATCTTCACCTCCAACAAACCCGGCGATCCCGTGCGCGACCATCGTCGCTACGCAGACCCCGGTAGCGACAACGACTTCTACAAGCTGCAGTACCTGCTCGCTGATCCCGCGAGACATCGCCCCCCCCAGGATTCGATCCGCTCATGGGCTGGGTGGGCGACGCCATCGAGCCACAGACCTACAACCACCGAGACGAGGCGGCTCTTGGCGGGCGACGGCCTGTGCTGCTCTACGGCGCTTCCTACGCTCAATGCGCTGCGGGCTTAGCCATGACCGACTGCTTCCAGCACGCCATGGCAGCCTCCGACCTTGCCGACAGCTACGGGCTGCTCAACTACGGCGTGGGAAACTCAGGGATCGGTCAGACGTACCTGATGATGCAGAACACGCTCGACCGATTCTCAGGCCGTGATCCAGCCGTGGTGATCGGGCTCGTCTTAGAGACAGACTTTGATCGGGCCATGCTCAGCTTTCGCGGTTGGGAGAA
>JBLIMM010000233.1:0-7511 GCA_047638635.1 Pseudohongiellaceae bacterium
CAGCGTGTCTGATTTCTCTTTGCTGGATGAGTTCCACCGCTAGCGCTCGTGGCGACGTGACCGTGATGCTGACAAAGGCTCAGGCCTTGGCGGCTGTGTTTCCAGACGCTGATCATGTGCTTGAGCTGCGGCACATACTGGGCGCGGACGAGGTGGAAAAGATCGAACGCGCCCTTCGTCACAACCTCGACGAAGGAGGCTTCTATCTGTACCGGGCCACGCGCGACGAGGCTCTTGTAGGCTACGCCGTCGTCGTCAGCCAGATCGGCAAGGTGCGCCCCATCACTCACATGGTGGGCGTCACTCCCGACGGACAAGTGGGCACAGTGGCCGTGATGATCTACCGCGAGAGCCACGGCCACGAGATCGCCACCGAACGTTTTATGGATCAATACCGCGGCAAAGGCCTCGACGATCCGATTCGCATTGGCCGAGACATCATCAACGTGGCCGGTGCGACCTTGTCCGGGCACGCCATTTGCCGCGGTGTTCGCAAAGCCCTCACCGTGGTCCAGGTGCTCTTTCGTGACGCTGACCCAGCCACTCTTGCCGAAAGACTCAGCGCCGCCGCTGATGTCACACCGGACGTGTTGCTGCTGCAAGCCAGCGCCGCCGAGCCAGCGGTTTCAGGCGGTAAGCAACTGAGCGAGAGCCTCTTGATTCGCGGAAGCAACGGTTCGCTCACCGTCGAGCGACGTGTCATGGGGACAGTCTGCACCGTCCAGGCCTACCCCGCCGGGAGCGGCCTCAGCGAGAGCAGCTTGCTCATCGCCGTGAACGCAGCTCTCGACGAAGTCGAGCGCATGGACGGGGTGCTGTCTGATTGGCGTGACGACACGGCGCTGTCTCGCTTCAACGGCGCGGCCTTTGGCCAGGGCGTTGAACTCGACACAGACTTGGCCGGCTGGCTCGCCGACGCACGACGCTGGAGCGTCTCCACCCACGGAGCCTTCGACCCCGCGTTAGGCGCGCTCGTTGCCGCCTGGAAGCTGCGCAGCAAGACACCTAGCCGACCCAATGCGACGACCCTATCCAACGCACGTTTAGCGAGTGGACTGTCGCTCATCGAGACCACTGCCGGCCGCTCGGCCCGCCGACATCGTGACGTGTTGCTCGACCCCGGCGCTTCCGGCAAGGGCTATGCGCTCGACCGCGCCGCCACCGTCTTGAGCCAGCACGGCGTGCGTCGTGCCCTGATCTCTTTTCGGTCAACCATGTTCGCCTTGGGCCCGCCCCCGGGAGCAGACAGCTGGTCCATCCCCATCGTCCATGACGGCCCCGGTGAAGCCGTGGCGTTGGTCGCCCTGAGCCACGGCGCTCTCTCGGTGAGCGGCGGTTCCATGCGCGCCTTCGATGATAGCGGCGTCTCTCGCGGGCACGTCATCGACCCACGAACAGGCATCCCCGTCGAAGCAGCTCGCTTGGCCTGGGTGACCTACAAGACTGCAGCGGGCAGCGACGCCCTAGCCACAGCACTCCTCGTGGACGGCACTCAGCTCCCGGCTCAAGCCGGTGCATCCGGGGGGTTCCTGCTCCGGGCCGACGCTCCACTGAGCCACTGGCCGTAGCCAAGCAGCCACCAAAATGGCGCGCCCTGGACGACTCTCGGCCACAGGATTTCGCTGCCCGCTCGTAGGCGGTGTTCATCCCTGGCAGTCTGTGCGTAAAGTACAGGCGCCCCTCCACGCCGAGCTCGCTTCATCCCATGCATTACCTGACTCGCCAGCGCCTACACCTGTCGCTCTTTCATCCGCTGATGAAGGTGCTCATGACGCTCTACATCTTGAGCGTCGGCGCGGGACTCTACGTGGCCTCGCTGAAATATACCGATCGGGCCGAGTACACCACCGAAGGCATGAAGACCTGGGTGCACGGAAGCGGCGAGGTGTCTGCGGACGAAGAGTTGGGTGACCCTTTCGCTGAGCTCGAGGGCTATGCGCCCGAGGGTTACAGCGAAGGCATGAGTCGCCGAGAGCTCATTGACATCGTGCACCCCCACCTGTTCACCATACCCATCGTGCTCTTTCTGCTGGGGCACTTGTTGCACCTGACCCGCCTGCCCGACTGGCTCAAGCTGACCATCAATGTGGGCGCCTTTGCCTCATTCGGGGCAACGTTTTTGCTGCCCTTCTTGATCATTGAAGACGCCACGCTCGCGCCGTTGCTCTACGCCAGCAGCGTGAGCATGTTGATCACGTTCGTCGCCCTCTGCGTGGTGCCCTTATGGGAGATGTGGCTGGGCAAACCGGGGCAGGGATTCAATGCCATCCCACGTCGCTCTGAACCGCAGCCTTAGCTTCCTGCAACCCCGGCTTATTGCTCGGGGAGCCAGTCGCTGAGCACTTTCGCCAGCGCGCCACCAGTGAACGGTTTGGCAAGGAAGCCGTCCATGCCTGTAGCGAATCACTGGCGCCTGTTCTCTTCGTAGCCATGTGCGGTGAGTGCCACGATAGGCACACGAGCACTGCGGCCCTCGTGGTTGCGAATCGCTTCCATAGCCAGGTAACCATCCATGACGGGCATGTGGCAGTCCATCAACACGAGGCCGTAGTCCACCTCGCGCACAGCGTCCACCGCCTGCTTGCCATCGGCGCACGTGTCTGCCAAGTAGCCCAACTTACGGATCATGTGGCAAGCGATCTTCTGGTTCACCACGTTGTCGTCCACCACCAGCACCCGACGGGAGCGCTTGCTCTGGTCGCCAGGGGCTTCAACGGCTGACTGCTGCAACGGCTGACTGCTGCAAATCAAAACCGGTCATCTCACTCTCCCGATGCAAAGAACAGCCCGTCGCCCCAGCTCAGCCCTTCGGCGACGCGCAACTCCACGCAAATTTTGTCGCCCGACTCGGCCCTCACAACACGGCAACGCTTGTCGCGCCGGGAGAACCGCTCGTGCTCACGCTATCGGCACACGGGGCCTCGCGCCTTGAGACCAAGCTGTTCAAGTCACCCCTTGGCAAACACGAAAATGGCCATACAGGAGAACGTCAAGGAGCCATATGAACCCAGCGAGCATCCACCATGTCCAAAAGACACAGTGTCTTTCCTGGGGGACTCAGCGCAGCGGCGCTAGCCCTCCTTTCTGCACCGGCCCTGGGAGCCCCAGCTGACCTCTTCGCTGAGGATCAGCTCCCCGCAGGGTCGTCACCCCAGGCCGTCGTCATGGCTGACTTCGACGGCGATGGGCGCGTGGACATCGCCGCCGCCCACCAGTTCTCCGCAGATGTTTGGATCTGGATGGGACGGGGAGACGGCAGCTTTGATCCCGGGCAGCCTTACTCAGTGGGCTCGCAACCCATGGCTCTGGTCGTGGGCGACATCGACGGGCAGGACGGTCTCGACCTGATCACGGCCAACAGCGGGTCGTCCGATGTCTCTGTCCTTCTCGGCGCAGGGGACGGCAGCTTCGCAGCACCCAGCTCCTACGCCGCACTCGTGCAACCCAGAGACCTTGCCCTAGGCGATGTCAACAACGATGGGCTGCCCGACGTCGTCGTGGCCAGCGCCACCACAAGCCAACCCTTGGCCGTGCTCTTGGGCACCGGCGGCGGACAACTGGCCCCGCCCAACATCTTGCCCCCCGGCTTCTGCGCCGACGGCATCGTCCTCGAAGACCTGGACAGCGACGGCAACCTGGACATGGCAGTGTCCTGCCCTAGCAACGATGTTGTGCGCATCTTCCCCGGCCTCGGTGATGGCAACTTCGGTTCGTCCATCTCCCACGACGTGGGTCTCGACCCCGGAGCCATTGCCCTGGCAGACATCGACGGCGACGGTAAGCGCGACATGATCGTGGCCAACTCCGGCGAAGCCAGTGTGTCGGTTTTGCTCGGTACCTCTGGCCTCAGCTTCGCACCGGCGGTAGCCCACGCTTGTGGACTCAACCCGACGTCACTGTGCAGCGGCGACCTCAACGGTGACGAGCGAGCCGACATCGTCGTCACGAACTTTGGCAGCAACGATCTCTCGCTGCTCATCGGCTCTGGAGACGGCAGCCTCTCTGCTCTCTCGTCACTGCAAGCCGGGTTCATCCCTGCGGCCGTGGATATCGCTGATGTCAACGGCGACTATCTCGCCGACTTGGCCGTGGCTAACTCCTTCTCTTCGTCGGTCTCAGTGTTCACCAATCTGAGCGGCCCCTGGATCGACCTCGGGGGCGCCGTCGCAGGCGCCGCCGGCAACGGCAGCTTGCTGGCCAGTGGCGTTCCGGCCGACGACATTCCCGTCTCGTTACTTGTCGACGGCCTCCCACTTGGCTACCGCCCTGGCTGGCTCGTGGTTGGGTTGGAGCGAGTCGACGTGCCCTACAAGGGTGGCGTCTTGGTGCCTCTGCCCATCGGCTTTCTACCTGTCCATCCCGGCCTCGCTCTGAGCTTTCGCTGGCCCATCGGCATCCCCCCCGGAACGAGCGTTTACCTGCAAGCGTGGTTCGACGTGTCCATTCTGCAGGCCGGTCCAGCCACCGGAACAAACGGCTTGAGGGCCGTGGTCCAGTCGCCCTGAGCCAGCACCCCCCCCCGGGACCACAAACGGACAACGAAGCGGTGCGTCGTGGCGACGGCGCACCGCTTCACTTTGTTCGACAGCAGCGGCTGCACTGCACCCACGGAGGGGCAGACCCACAACGCGCGGCGCCCTCTGAGCCAGTGCGAGCTAGCGCGGCGCCGCCAGCCAGCCGAGTTCTCTCAAGGCTCTACCAAGGGCATCCGCCGCTTGCTCGTGCCCCGCGGTCTTCCAATGCCCGTCAATGGCGAAGTACGGCTGACCGCCTGACTCTTGAGATGATGCCAGGGGTTTTGTGAGGTCCGTAAAGCTCGCCCCCGCCGCGGCAGCCATCTCTGCCACCGCCTCCTGATGCTCACGACGGTAGCCATGTCGCGAGTGCCACAGCTCTGGGAGAAAGACCACCAACAGACGGCCGCCCTCTGCGACGACTTGGTCTGCGAGACGTTTCATCAACGCCGTCGTCACAGCCCTGGCAGCAGTGCCGCGGAGCAACCCGGGGTGAGGGTCCACCAGGTCGCGCCCCGTCAAACGCAAGAGCGGCCCGCGAAAGTGCTGGCGGATCAAACTGTAGAGCCGACTGTTTCTCTGCATCCATAGCTTGCCGGGAAAACCAAGACCGTCGACTTGCCGCTCCGCGCGCTGATCCAACGAGAGGTGTTCAGCTGGAACGGGAACGCCTTCCAGCGCTAGCTCGCCACCCTCGAGCACAAACCACGGCTTGCCACGACCAGAACGACGAGGCGCGACCGTCCGTTCGATGTGCTCAGGCAGGTAGCCCAAGACCACAATGTCGGCACCATGATGGCGCCCGGAGAACTCTTCGTAATAGAGCAGCTGCTGACCCGTGCCAGAGCCAGGCAAGGCCAGCTCGCTCACTTCGCAGTCAAGACTTCGAGAGAGCAGAACTGACAATCGCAGCTCCTCTAAAACGCCCTGCCCAAACAAAAACGAATCCCCGAGCAGAGCGAGACGCGGCCCCTCTTGGCGGATCTGCAGCCCATCGTCGGGGAGCTGACGAAAGCCCCGCTGGTCGATGCGGTAAGTCACGTCGAACTCTGTGGTGCGGTGGTCCACCACGGCGCCGGCCCGACCGACCCAGCCAAAGCGTTCGTGTTCGGATGTCAGCCGACCACTCATGCCGCCCCGGTCTGTGGCTCCCCCATGAACGAGCTGTGCGTGCACTGACAGCCCCGCTTCAGCGAGGAGCAAAGCCATCGCCGTCCCAAACAGGCCAGCCAGCACGGGGGACCACCACCTGCGAGCAACAGTCATTGCAGCGTTAGGCGCCCAATCTCAGTGCATCGTCTTCAGTGACAGCACCTTGCTCTGTGCGACTACCCAGCAAACCCGAGTTGTTCACCAGCGAACCGGCGAGCCGAACAGAGCGCTGTACATCCTCTTCAGTTTCGTTGCCCACGCCGATCAAGTAGCTGCACCGAGCTGTGAGTCCGACCTCGTTGCACCAGTCCACGGCCTGACGCACTTGATCCACATTGAAGCCCTTCTTGAGCCAGCGCAAGGTCTCCGGATTCATCGGCTCGGCTCCGAAGGTCAGCACCTTGCACCCAGCTGACTTCATCACCTTGAGCAGCTCGGGCTTGATGCAATCCACGCGGGTGGTTGCCAGCCATTCAAACTTCAGCTCGCGGCGGATGATCTCTTCACAGAACTCGGTGATGCGCTTTTTGTTCAGGGGAACGTGTCGTCCTGAAAGATGATCCCGCGAATGCCGTAGTCCCGCACGATCATCTCCACTTCGTCCACCATCTCCATGGGCGAACGATAGCGCGTCTCTCTGCTGAACCAGTCTCGGGTGCAGAAGGTACAGCGAGCAGGGCAACCCCGAGTGGTGAGCACGGTGGTGCAAATGCCCATGGTCGAGGGCATGCGCGTGCGATAGCGCTTCATGGGCAGCAAACGCCTCGCCGGCAAGGGCAAGGCGTCGAGATCAGCGATGTTCTCTCGGTCGGGAGCATTCACGATGCGCCCGTCATAGCGCCCGGAAACCCCGGCCACATGTGTGGGCTCTGTGCCTGCCTCTAAGGCTTCGATCAACTCGGCGAAGGGGTCTCCCCCCTCCCCCCGCACGCAGTAGTCAACCGCAGGCACGTGGTCCAGAGTGTCTTCCGGTTGCGCCGAAGCATGGGAACCACCGGTCACCACAACAACCCCAGGACCCAGAACGTCCTTCACCAAGGCTGCGGTGCGAAAACACTCGTAGCGCGTAGGCGAGTAGGTGGACAAGCCCACGAGCTCTGGCTGTTTCTCCCGAAGCAAGCGGGCCATGCGCGGAGCGGTGATGCCCTCGACCAACGCATCGACGATTCGACCTTGTGCCCCCGCTGCTCCAGCACTGCTGCGCAATAGGCGAGCCCCAACGGCGGACGGAAGTTCTCCGCACAGGAAAGCTTCTGATGCATCTTCTCTACGTAGGGGTTGATCAGCAGAACGTTCATCGCGGCAGTCCCCTTTGTCGTGCAACCAGCGGCCTTCGCCAACCGCACCGCTCGACACTTTACTCCCGAGTGTTGCGCACGTGGTGAACTCAATGGCCCACATCGACAACTCACACCCCGTGCTAAGCTGGCCCTCGCGTCTTCTCACAGCCAAAGACTCAACGGCTAGAGGCCGCAGCCAGCGATCCTCCGGGCATTGCGAGAGCATCACAGAATGGGACGGCAGCTGGCCCCACTCGCCGCTCTGCTGACAGCGTTCCTGCTCGTCATCCAAGCTGGCGCAGCGGCCCGGCTTCACCATGCCATCGATGGGCGCGCACTCAACCCGTGGTGGCTCTGCGTGGCCCCGTGGCTCGTCATGGCCCTGGCGGCTTTCCCCGTTTCATTTGCCCGCACCAGCTCCTGCAGCCATGGGCGCAGTGGCGTTGCTTCTTCGCCTGCACGAGGGGAGACGCCTGCCGCACTGTGCTGCTCATTGCTGCCGTTGCGGCCATCCAAACAACAGCCTTGGCCTGGCACTTCGGCCTAGCCTCTGCGTGGCAAACCC
>JBLIMM010000234.1:0-7466 GCA_047638635.1 Pseudohongiellaceae bacterium
ACAAAGAGCGAGAGGTGCTCTACCAGCGCTTTCGCACGGGTGACCTCAAAGTACTGATCGTTTCCAAGGTGGGCAACTTTGCGGTGGATCTGCCGGACGCCAACGTCGCCATTCAGGTCTCGGGCACCTTTGGTTCCAGGCAAGAGGAGGCTCAACGGCTGGGTAGAATCCTGCGACCCAAGAGCGACCGCAGGCCAGCGGTGTTCTACTCAGTGGTGACTCGGGACAGTCGCGAGGAGCACTTCGCGAACAATCGGCAGCTGTTCCTCACCGAGCAGGGCTACACCTACGAAATCCGGGACGTGAGCCAACTCTAGGGAGAACGGCTTACGTGGGAGGCTCAACGGGTTGTTCTGTGTTTTAGGGGTTTGATAAACGCCTTTTGATCCCATCCAGGCTGGAATATGCCGGGGCCGCTTTGGATGGACTCTCGCTGCCCCCTGCTGGCTTGGGTTACAGTGGCTCGATTCCTGCCTCCTGCTGAAGAACCGTGCACCAGAGATCTCCCAGAAATCACGAGTCGGTCACCCGCGGCGTGGCGCTCCGGGTCATTCTGGATGAGAGAGATGACCAGGAACTCCAGGAGCTGTTGTCCTTCTGGGATGGGCAGGCGCATGTGGGGCAGAGCACCGGGCGCTTGATTGGCGACCTATTGCGGCTGATGTCCTCAGAGAAAGCCGTGCGGAAGCGGGTGAAGTTCCTCAGCAAGAAACTCGTCGATCTGCTGAAGTTCTTCCTGCGAGGAAACGGTTATCGAGCGGAGCTGAGCAACGTCACGGGGACCCAAGGGTTCTCGTACTTGTCGTCTTTCGAACTCAAGGCTGCGGTCAATGCTCTGCTCAAGCGGGGCTTCTTGTTTGCAGCGAACGGCAGCTCGCCCCGCACAGAAGATGAGCGGGACGGCCCGAGCAACGAGACCTTCTTAGTGCCCTGCGAGTTGGGCGATGTGCTGCAAGCTTTCATCTGGGATGACGACCGCACCGTAGAAGAGATCTTCTCTTTGCAGGGTCAGCTCTCGCGGGTGGTGGACCGCAAAGAACTGGGGGTGCTCGTCGAGGGTCTGACGGGCACGGACCACGGCGCGCTGAAGCACGATGAGGCGACGGCGTTCTTAACCACCAAAGACGCTGTGGCCAAGCGGCTCGCTGAGGTCCCCGAAACTCACCACGAATTGTTGCGCATTGTGGGGCAGCAATACGGTGGGACGGTGAGCAAAGCCACGCTCATGCGTGGACACAAGGGCCTGCCCGATTGGAATCGCAAAGAGCTGCAAGAGCTGCTGGAGTTGAACCTCCTGGGCACCGTGCGCCATGTCAGTCTGGGCGAGTTCGGGATTCATCAGTTCGATGAAGCCGTGGTGCTGTTCGCCGAGGTGGTGGACCCGCTGCGGCAGCTGCTCCAGGGCGAGCCTCCTGAGATCGACGAGCTGCACACCTTGGGCGTCAATCTGATCTCAGATATCTCGGCGTTCTTGTCGTTCGTTGAGCACAACCCGATCAAGTTGACGCTGTCAGGCAAGGTCTATCGCACAGCTGTGCGTAAGCTCGAAGACGACTTCATTATTGCGGGGACGTCGGGCTTCACTGGCGACTGGCTCTTTCAGTACTTGTTCGACTTCTGTATGTCCCAGGCGATGATGACCCGGGGCGAAGAACGCAGCGTGTCGTTGACCATCAAGGGCCGCAGCTGGGATCGCACGCCCCTCGACACGAAGTTGAGTCGACTGCTGAAGTTCAGCTGCGCAAACTGGACGAGCCAGGTGGAGCCCTTTCACGGAGAGGCTCTGCTCACGCAATACCTTGATTGCTTGCGTGAACTCGTTCCGGGCCAATGGGTCGACATCAACGCCCCTGCGTTCGATGCGCGAAACCGCTACTTGGCTGAGCTCGATCACTTGGGTGTGAGAGACCGCTTCCAGAGTCGCTACCAGTTCGCACAACAGTCGGGCATGCGCGATCCGCATCGCTTGGCCTTGGCCCTGACCACTTGGTCCCGAGAGCGCCTGTTCTTGTTCGGGCTCATCGACTTGGGCGAGCTTGAGGGCAAGCAAGTGAGTTTGCGCCTGACGCCCCTCGGTGCGAAGGCCTTGGGGATCGAGGTCCCCGCCGATAGTCCGGTGCAGTCAGCGCCGTTGGTGGTGAACCCCGACTTCGAAGTGATTCTGTTTCCGAACGACGAGACCTACGATCTGATCACTGCTCTCGATCGGTTCGCCGAACGGATCAGCAGCGATTCGGCCTATCGTTACAAGCTCACCGAAGCCTCCATCGAGAAGGCGGTGGCTGAAGGTCTTGAGTCGGCAACGATCCTGCGCACTCTCAGCGAGCACAGCCGGGTCGAAGTCCCTCAGAACGTGATCTACTCCATCGGGCAATGGGCCGCGAAGGTCAAGTTCGTGCAGCGCTCATTGGTGACTTTGGTGCGCGGTCGAACGAAAGAAGTGATCGACCGCATTCTGCACCACGAGATCTTGCGTGTGCTGGTGATCGAACGGCTCTCACCCACAGCGATCATTCTGTCGAGCGACCTGCAGGCGGCAGAGTTCGAGGAGCAGCTGCTCTCCTTGGGGATTTTCCTTGAGGACAGCGGTGTCTGAGTTGCGTCCGGGCGTCTTGCGCCTGGTTTGCATCACCCCAGGGGATCGGTCTCCCAGCAGCACTCTTGCGCTGGTGAAATCTGGCTTGGCAGGGGGAGTCAGCGCCGTGCTCTTACGAGAACGAGCTGTTGCACCCGAACTGCTGCTTTCCCTCGCCCATGACCTGTCCATTCTTTGTCGAGAGGCGGGGGCGCTGCTGTTGGTCAGCAACGACATTGATCTCGCTGAGGCATGCGAGGCAGACGGTGTGCATCTGGGTTATGGAGGGCCAGACGTCGCGGCTGCCCGACGTCAAGCCCCGCGATGCCTTGTGGGCCGTTCTGCCCACTGGCCGCTGACGTCTGAGGACAGAGCCGCGGACTTCGTGACCTTGAGCCCCTGCGCTGCCACTCCCCACTCGCTGCCACGTTCCTTGCTGACTGCGGAGCAGCTGAGCAAGGCCGCTGCCGACCCTGAGTTGGGCCCCGTGGTCGCTCTGGGAGGGCTCGACGCGGAGACGGTTCGTGGCCTCCCTGCGAACGTAGAGGGAGTCGCTGTCATCAGAGCGCTGTCCCAGGCCGCAGACGCCACCCTGGCGGCCCAGGAGTTGCTCAGGGCCCTGGACAGCAGAGCGGATTGCCCCGATTCATCGCCGAGCCAGGAGGCTCCTGCGAGATGAGCTTCTCTGAGGACGAGTTCATTCGCTGGGTGACCGAGCCCGTGCTCACGGCCGCTGGCGGCGGCTTGCCCGCGGTGCCGGCACTGCAAGTGGGGCCCGGTGATGACGCCGCCGTCCTTGCCGACGGCACCATCCTCTGTGTGGACACGGTGGTCGAAGGCGTGCACTTCACCAAGAATGCGCCGCCACAGTCCATCGCTCGAAAGGCCTTAGGAGCTTGCCTCTCAGATGTTTGTGCCATGGGCGCGGTGGCTGAGGCTGTGCTGGTGTCTGTCCAACTTGCCCCTGGCTGGGACGCCCGAGCCCTGGCATCAGGCCTGAGGCTTTGGGCTCAGCGCTTTGGCGTGGCGATGGCGGGGGGCGATACGGTGGGGGCTGGCGTGGGGGGCTTGGCCGTGTCCGTCACAGCCACCGGGCGACTCCCTGAAGGCGCAGACCCGTGGCTGCGCTCGGGTGCGCAGCCCGGTGACTTGCTTGTGGTCAGTGGGCCCTTGGGGGGCTCTCGCTCTGGCCGGCATTTAGACGTCTCTCCCCGGGCCGATCTCGTCTCTGTACTGCGCCTTAGCGACACGCCGGTGCACGCCGCCATGGATCTCTCTGACGGGCTAGCGGTGGACCTCCCGCGGCTCCTGGCAGCCTCTGGAGTCGGTGCGGTGATCCACGGTGCAACGGTGCCCATTCACAGCGACGTGCCAGCCGGGGGTGAGCGGCTGAACGCCGCGCTCGCCGACGGCGAAGACTTCGAGTTACTGCTGTCCCTCGACGGAGGCTGCACTGCGCCCGCAGGAACGACTATCATCGGGCGTATCACTGAGTCGGGCCTCACGCTGCGAGATGCGCAGGGCTGCGAGCTCCCCTGGCCCTCGCGGGGATTCACCCATGTTTTCTGAGCTGCTCCCAGACGTGGCAGCCACTCATGCCTTGGCCGCACGGCTAGCAGCGGAGCTGCGCCCGGGTGATGTGCTGGCCTTGGTGGGCGATCTGGGTGCGGGAAAGACCGAGTTCACCCGAGGTTTGGGGCTGGCCCTTGGACTGCCCCCCGAGGTGGCCGTGTGCTCTCCCTCCTACTTGCTGCTGAATCTCTACGACGGGGGACGGCTGCCCTTGGCGCATGTCGACGCCTACTTCATGGAGGGCCCAGACGACCTAGAGCGGGCCGGGCTAGCAGACCTGCTTGCGGATGGCTGGGTGATGGTGGTGGAGTGGGCCGAGCGGGTCGCCGAGGCTTTGCCGGCTCACACTCGCTGGATTCAGCTGTCGCCGGGGCCACAGCCAGAGAGCCGTCTGGCTACCCTGGGCGGCCCTGAGCTGGCCGAGACAATGGAAGCCCTGTGATGGGGCCAGCGTTGCTCACAACAGTCGCGCTGTTGCTGTGCTCAGGGCTTTCTTCCGCGCAGGTACAGACCGATGGGCCGGTGAGTTGTCCGCTGCCGCCCACGCGCCTCGCTCAAGGGCTGCTGAGCCAAGAACCGATTGTGGCTCAGGTGATGACCGAGTCGATCACCGCCTTCGGCATGGGCACGGTGGTGGTGCGGGCTCGCATAGACGAGCTGATCTCCGCACCGGCGCTCCAGCCCGAGGTTGCCGTGGGCGACTCTGTGGTGCTCTTCGCCTTCGTGGATCGTTATCCCACGTCGGGGAAGGCCTTGGTGTACCTCTCGCCCTTCAGGCGGGGTGGCCGCTATGAGCTGCTCGAGGTCGTGGACGGGCGGGACATAAACTGGAAGGCCAAGCTTGAGATGACCCGAGCCACAGTGGCTCTGCTGTCGATCACCTCACGGCAAGGCCAGGCCGCCGCGACCTTCGATCTTCTGGCGCGCAGCTTGATGTCTTCAAACTCATGGGTGCGGCGCTATGCTCTGCGCGAACTTGAATGGATGGCCGCTCAGCAGTCCTGGGTGATCACCCAAGCTCGCCTCCGTCGCCTGCGTTCTCTCAGCGCCCGATCAGCCCATCCCGAGGTGCCTAACGGTGTCGAAAGAGTGGCAATGACGCTGGAAGCAGCGACTCGCCCTTTACCCCCGCAAGACAGCGAGGAATCCTCCCGGTCATGATCATCCTGTCTGCAGTACTCTTGCTCGCCTGCCAGATCCAAGACGACGGCCAACTCGAGTTTCACGGTCAACGGGTCGAAGCTCCGTTGAGCGCTGACGCTCCCCTTGAGCTGTCCCTCGAAGATGCTTTGGTGACGTCTTTCGAGAACAACTTGGCCTTGGCGACCACCCGTCTCGATACCGAAGCTGCTCTGGACGGTTTTCGTGCAGCGTGGGGCGATTTCGACGCGGTGTTCTTTATGGACGCCTCTCGCCAAGAGGACAACCGGCCGCCATCCCCCAGTAACTTTGCCGGTGGCGTGAATTTGGGCTCGAACCCGGCAGTGGAGATCGACACGTTCGTCTTCCGTACTGGCTTGCGGGGCATGTTGACCACGGGTACCACTTGGCAGTTCGACGTGGGTAGCACCGAGTTCCAGCGCACCGTCTCGGGCTCGCCTCCCGCGACCAACTTCAATGCTGATTGGCGTTTTTCGGTCACGCACCCGCTCCTGCGTGGTGGCTCCGACGACTTCGCCATGACAGGTGTGGCCTTGGCGGCCCATGACGTGCGCATCGCCGCACTCAGCGGTGAAGACCGCGCCAACGACATCGTTCAAGGGGTGATTCAGTCCTACTGGAACCTCGTTTTCGCCATTCAAGACGCGGGGACTCGGGAAAAATCGGTGGAGTTGGCCAACGAACTCCTGGAGATCACTGAACGGAAGCATGCCCAAGGACTGCAGAACCGCCTCGACGTGATCACCGCCGAAGCGGAGCTGGCCAATCGCCGCCAAGAATTGCTCACGGCGCGGAACACCCTGGAGCAGAGCAACGACGACTTGTTCGAGCAGGTCTTTGCCCCAGACACCATCGATGGCTGGCGTGGCAAACTCTTACCGGTAACCGACTATGCCGAGTTGCCGAGCGACGTTCGCTCGGTGGAGACCGCGGTGGTCATCGCCTTGAGCCATCGCCCAGACATTCTCAATGCCAAGGTCGCTGTGGACCGAGCGCAGATCGAGTTGCGCCGAGCTGAGAATCAGGGACAGTCCCGGCTCGATTTGACCGGCAGGGTGGGTATCAATGGCCAAAAGTCCAACCTGGGTCAGTCGTACCAAAACTTAGCGGACCGCCGACGGCACTTGGCAGGGATCACCCTGAGCTATGAAATGAGTCTGGGCAATCGGGCAGCGGGCTACCAAGAGCGCAGGCGACGGATCGAGTGGGAGCGCTCTAAGGTTGCTCTGAGAGAGGTGGAGCTGACGGCTATCTCTGAAGTCCGCCAAGAATCTCGAAACGTGGCGCTCCAGAAAGAGCGGGTGATTGCCACCGCCGAGACCCGCCGCTTGCGGAGCGAGGTTTACGAAGGAGAGAAGCGTCGTCTTGAGAACGACCTCTCCACTCCGTTCGAAGTGCGTGAAGATCAACGTGATCTCCTCGAAGCCATCGATAACGAAACCCGCGCGCAACTTGACCTAGCCACGGCTCTGACCAGCTACAAGGCAGCTCAGGGCGACTTGCTCTCACTGATCGGATACGTCCGCGATAGCGCGAACTTGTCTCTGGATCAGGAACCCCCAGCGCCGTAGAGCGATCGATCCACGATCGCCTCGTAGACGCCAGCAGGCAGATGCTCGGGTGCTGTTCCCTGGGCGAGTGCTTCGCGAATGGTCGTCGATGCAGCGGGGTGCGGCTCTGCAGCGATCACGTGCTTGGCAATGCGCTCCACGGCGTCAGCGCCAATGAGCGGCTTGAGAAAGCTTGGGTCGAGCGAAGAGCCAGGGCGAGTGACGGCGCAGAAAGTGCACAGTGCGGCGAGGTCGGCGATGCGATACCAGCTGCCGAGATCCTGCAGGGTGTCCGCGCCCACAATGAAGTACAGCGCCGCTTCTTTACCCAGCTGGCTTCGTAGCTCGACGGCGGTGTCGTAGGAGTAGCTGGGGCCTTCACGCCGCAGCTCGATGTCGCAAGGCTGCAGACGACTGTCGGAGGCGCAGGCCACTTGCAGAAGGGCCATGCGATCCGCAGCGGAGGCCAAGCGACGATCTCGCTTATGGGGCGGGATAGCAGCGGGAATCATCAAGACTCTGCTGATTTTTAGCTGCTCTGCAGCAGCTCCCGCTATGGCCAGGTGCCCGTTGTGGACGGGGTCGAAACTCCCGCCTAACCAGGCTAC
>JBLIMM010000235.1:0-7453 GCA_047638635.1 Pseudohongiellaceae bacterium
TGTCGCTGTTCGGTAGCCCTGTCCAGGCCGCCGCTGCGGTGCTGCTGCTCGTCGGCGCCACCGCTGGAACACTCTGGTGGCTCGACGAAGAGGGGGGCGACGCAGCCCAGCCAGCGACAACGGCCGGCCTCACCGTGCCTGCTCTAGGGTCCTCGGGCCTGGCAGCCGCTGGCCCGGCGAACGGTCCCACCGACGACGGCGATCTGCCGCTCTCGACAGGTGCTGCTGAGCTGCTGACTCCCGCGCAGCCGCCGTTTCTCACGGGACGCCTGGCCTCCGCCGCTGGCTTGCCTTGGGCCGACGCGGAGATCGTGGTGTCCGGAGTGGCTCTCGACGACTGGGAGTTGTTGCGCGCCGGCTCACGGGACGAGATCGACGAGCGCTGGCAGCGACGGGTCACACGCAGCGACGCTCAGGGCTTCTACCAGGTCTCTGGCCTGCCGCCGGGGGCCTGGGTCGTGTCCGCCTCAGCCACCGAGTCGCGGCCCTTCACCGTCGGTGCCTTGGTGCTCGTCGATGCGCCCTTGGCCGCGCGGTCCATGACCTCCGTAACCATCGCCATGCGCTGCAGTGACGCTGGCCGGCAAGCTCCCGACATCCTGACCCTCGACGGAACCGGCACTCTCGAGCTACCGCTGCTTGTTCCGCACACGACGACCCGAACCATCCGCCTCCGGGACGAGGCCGGTCGCCCGCTTGATGGTGTTGAGCTAACGGCCCTCTCGGTGGACGCGCAGCTGGTCCTCGACGCCGCGCCGTCCCACGACTGGGCCTACGCCCGGCTGCAGTCGTCGCTGGCTGCGGTCCGCACCGACGCCCAGGGCCTCGCCACTGTGGCGTGCTCTCCGGGCGACCTGCTCGTGGCCGTTCGGCGGGGCTGGCAGACCGTGCGCCATCAGTTCGTCGACGCGGGCGCTTCGGCGGCGCCCATCGACATCACCTTGACGAACACCTTGAGCACTACGGTGAGCGGACAGGTCATCGATGAACAAGGTCTGCCTGTGACAGGCGCGCTGGTCTGGCTCAGCTCCTACGCTGTGCCTGTTCTCTCTCGCGACATTGCTCGCCAAACCATCGCAGAACAGGGACTGACCTCGGTGCTCAGCAACGCTGCCGGGCGCTTTACCCTAGGTCCGGTAGATCGGCTGTCCAGCAGCGCGTGGGATCCCCGCTGCGTCACGAGTGCGGCGCCGTACTTGGCCGTGGCTGCGATCACCGAGGGCACGTTGGGCACGACGAAAGCTGTGCAGGCCAAGGCCGCACGTTCGCTCCATGAGGTCACGCTGACGCTGCGAGCGGGCGGGCCCCTGGACGTCGAAGTCATCGACCAGGCCATGCTGCTCCCGGCGGAGGGAGTGACGATCGAGGTGGTCACGTCCGAGCGCCAGATGTTCTCAGGCAAGCTAGACGAAGCAGGCGTGTGGCATCACGGCGGGCTGCCCAGGGGAGCCGTCGAGATCACCTTGCAACGCCCTCGCTGCGAACCGGTGATCAAGACCATCGACGACTGGCAGGGCGAAGCGCTCGAGCTGCTCGTCCACTTCCAACCCGTGAGCTGGCCTCTTGCTGTCGACGTGCGCGATCTTGCGGGGCAGTCCGTGGGCTGGCGGCTCCCGGCAACCTGGTCGTCGGACGATGACGACCACGGAGCTGGGGTGTGGCTGGCTGCGTTCGATCGCGACCCCGCGGCGGTGTTGGCCGTGGACGGCGCACCCTGGGGCGCCCTGTCCGGCAAGCGCACGGACTTCCGTCGCGAGGGCGAGCTCTTCACCATCGACTTCGATGAGAGCTGGACAGAGGACCAAGCCTGGATCGTGCTGTTCGTCCACGGCCGGCCGGTGAGCACCGAGCGGGTCGCCCGCTCGACTCGGCAGCTCGAGATGGTGGCCGACGTGGCCGCGCTCGTCTCCGGCTCTAGCTTCCTCACGGTCTCCGCCCACCAACGTGATAGCGGCGACCCGATCATGGGCGGCGACGGCCGGCTCTACCGGCGCGGCTCTCCCCACGTGGCAGCGCAGCTGACCTTCGCCATGGACTTCCAGGAGGGCACGTCGGGCCTCGAAGGCGTGGTGCTCGAACCAGGCTTCTACGACCTGCTGGTCGACCCCTGGATCGGCGCCGAAGTGGTCATCGAGGGCTTGCAACTCAGCGCCGGCATGGCCAGGGAAGTCGAGACGTCGATCGGCCCCGGGGCCACCCTGCAGGCCACCGTGTCCGGAGCCACGGGCAAAGCCCGCTACTGGCTCCACGATGACGCCACCCGTTTGCGTAGCTCAGGAACGATCGACCTGGCCAATGGTCTAGATCTGAGCCAGCTAGGCGACGGCCGGCAGCTGCTCACGGTGCTCTGCTCCGACGGCTCGGCCTCGTCCTGGGTCACGCTTGTTCAAGGGGAGCAGACCCGTGTGACCCTGGCGCTCCAACCCACAGCCAAGGTCGCGCTGTCCGCCGACGCAGGCTGGCTCGAAGACTTTCGCCAGGCTTGCCTAGTCGTCCAGAACGGGCAGGGACACCGACTGATCCAAGAGGTGCTGCTGCCGACCGACGCAGACGCCCTGGCCAGGGGCGCATACGAGATCGACCTGCCGCCCGGTAACCACGAGGTGACGCTCAGTGCCCCGGGCCAGACGACCCTCTCCGGGACAGTGACGTGCGAGCCCGGCGAGGGGCAGACGCTGCTGCTGACACAGTCAACGCCCCGCTGAGCTGCCCTTCGCGGCCCTTTGGCCCCTGCTTCAAGAAGCTCTTGACGGAATACGAATGTTAGGTGCATGTTAGGTCTGTCATGGCAGCCCGTCCGGATCACCCCGAGCCGCTCCCTGCGGACTCCCACACCGACCCGACACCTGGGGCTCTGGACGGGCTCGCCATGGCTTCTGACCCCGCCGCTGTCCGGGGCATTCCTCCCCAGGCGGCCCTCAGGCCGGAAGGATCCCCGGTCACCATGGTCGTCACGCCTTCCCCGCCCACTGCGCCCACCACGCCCCAGCTGGTCACGGTCTCCACCGGGGATGCTGCACTGGATGAGCTGCTGGGCGGAGGCTGGCCCATGGGCATCCTCACCGAGGTGGCAGGGCGGGGGCGTACCAGCCTGGCCTTGGGAGCGGTGCGCGCGGCTCAGGCCTCGGGGCAGCCTGCCGCTTGGGTCGACGGGACAGGGAGCTTTTGTCCCACCACGGCGGGCGTTGATTTAGAGAGCTTGGCTTTCGTGCGGCCTGCCTCCCAGGGGGCGGGGCGATCGAAGACTGCGCCGCGCAACCAGTTCTTGTTCGCCGCGGATACCCTGCTGCGCAGCCGGGCCTTTGCCTTGCTGGTGCTCGACATGCCTCTCCGGGGCGCTGTGTCCGGGAGCTGGTTTCGCTTGGCTCGGTTGGCGCGCATGGCCGACACCAGACTGTTGCTGCTCCATGATCAGGGGCGCTCTCTGGCGGGGTCGGCGGCGGCCTTGTCGTTGCACGTGCGCTTGCAGCCCGCGCCCTGTCCGCCTTGGGCTGATCCGCCGAGTCCCCATTTGCTCGTGAGTGTTCAGCGTCATCGCGCCCTCCCAAGCAGCCAACAACGAGAGGTGCTCCTGAGCGAGCAGATCGTCGATCCATGCTCGCCTGCGTGATCCTCCCCGGAGAGTCTTCCCAGCTGACCCGGCGCCTGTTCGCTGTGTCTCCGCTGATCGAATGTTGCGGTGCTCTGGCCTTTCTCGATGTGAGCGGCACGTCGCGCTTGCATGGAGGGACAGCGGGACTCTTTGCCGCGATCGTTGAGGCCTTGGCTCCTGAGCGTCCGTTGGGTCTGTCGTTGGCCAGCAATCGTTTCACCGCCGAGGTCGCGGCTCGTCATGGACGGGGGCCGGTGGCGATCGCCGAGGGTGACGAAGCCCTGTACCTCTCGCGCCTGCCTCTGTCGGTGCTGCCCTGGTCGGCCGAGTTGCAGCGCCGCTTGAGTCCGCTGGGGCTGGAGACCCTGGGTGACTTCGCGAGCTTGCCGTCTGGTTCTGTCGAGCGTCGTTACGGCCCCGAAGGTTTGGCTCTGCAGCGTCTGGCCCGGGGGCAGGACGAAGGGGGCTTGCTGCCTCAGCGTGACGACCAACCCCTGACGGTGTTCCGCGAACTGGAGGGAGGCGCCGATGGCCTAGCTCGTCTGGCGCCGGTGCTCGAACAAGCCCTCGGTTGTCTGTGCGACAGCCTGTCCGAGCGCGGCCTGGCCCTCTCGCGCTTGGAGTTGATCCTGCTCCTCGATAAGAGCTGCGCCGAGGATGAAACAGAGGATGAAACAGAAGCAGCGAGCGCGCAGGAGAGCGAGAACGGGCGGGAGAGCGAGAGCGACGACGGCACCGACGACGGCACCGACGACGGCACCGACGACGGCACCGACGACGGCACCGACGACGGCACAGCAGGCATGCTGACCTTCGTGGTGGCACCGGCTGCGCCCGAGACCCGTGTGGGATTGTTGCTGGAGTTGCTCTCGTCGCGATTGTCCGCCGAACCGCCGCCGCGCCCGGTGCTGGAGTTGACCTTGCGTGCTGCGCAAGTCGCCGAGCCTGCAGTGCATCAGAACCAGCTCTTCGGCGAAGTGGCGCGGGATGCCTCCCGCCGGGCCGAGGCTCTCTCGCGCTTGGCCAGCGTCTTGGGCGCAGAGGCCTTGGCTAAACCTCAAGTGCGTGCGGCCCACCGTCTCGAAGATCGCTCGTTGTGTGTGGTCGAAGAGGTTGTCGAGAAGAGCACTGCAAAAACTGGGCGGGGAAGCTCGAAGCGGGCAGCGAAGGCACAACGGACATCGGAAGCACAGCGAGCAGCAAAGGCGCGGGCAGCGAAAGCGCGGGCAGCGTTGAGTGCGCGGGGAGCTGACGGTGAACCTCGTGACTTGGCGCCGCCCGTGACCGTGTTGCGTTGGCTGCCCTCTCCCCAAGAGCTGGTGCCGATCATGGCCGGCGGTGAGCTCACGGGGTTTCGCCAGGGGCGCCGCGAGTTGCAGCTGTTGCGTTTGTCCCCGCCTCGTCGCTTGGAGGGGGGCTGGTGGTCCTCGCCTTGGGCCCGAGATGAGTTCGAGTTGCAGACCTCAGACGGCGGGATCTACCGAATCTGTCGGGACATGACCGCCCGCCGCTGGCTGTTGCTGGCCGAGGTCGATTGATGAAGCGCCAGCTGAGCGGGGCCACGATTCGGTGAACGAATACGTAGAACTCTCGTGTCAGTCGGCGTTCAGTTTCTTGCGCGGGGCTTCCGAACCGGAGGCCCTGGTGGAGCGGGCCGCAGAGCTGGGCTATGGCGGGCTGGCCCTCACCGATCGGGACGGGCTCTACGGCTGCCCCCGTTTTCACAAGGCCTTGCAGCAATCCGAAACCCAGGTGCCCTTGCACGGCATTCACGGCACTACGTTGACCTTGCAGCGCAACCCTCAGGGCCGTTACGACGGGCGGCCTGATGGCGCGGATGATCGGGTGGTCTTGCTCGCGTCCGACCGCTCGGGTTGGCGCAGCCTTTGTCGCTTGGTCTCTGCTGCTCGGGGACGGAGTCGCACATCGCCCTCGACCTCGGTCTCTCAGCTCCTTGAAGAGCAAGGGGGGTTGATCGCTCTGGTCGGTCCCCATGTGCCGACTCAGGCGCTCGAATGTTTGCTGGAGGGCTTCGGTCCCGAGCGGGTGCTGTTGTCGATCCACGATCGTTTGTTGCACCGAGATCGTCGGGGGCAAGCGCGGCAGCAAGAACGATCCGCGCGCCTGGGTTTGCCTTTGGTGGTCAGCGGCGGTGTGCGCTTTGCCCGTCGCGAAGACAAACCGTTGCACGACGTGCTGAGCTGCGTGCGCCACAAGCAGACTCTCGAAGAAGCGGGCACTCGACTGTTGCCCAACGCCGAGTTTCATCTGCGCTCCCTCGAACGCATCAGCCACTTATTTCGCCATGTGCCCGAGGCGTTGGCGCGCACGGTGGCCGTGGCTGAGCGATGCACGTTCGGTTTGCACGAGTTGGCCTATCGCTTTCCGACCTTTACTGTGCCCGACGGCGAGAGCCCCTTCTCGCACTTGCACGAACTGGTGCACGCAGGCGCTCGTGCGCGCTATCGCCCGCTGACTCCTGCGGTGGTGAGTCAGCTGGCCAAAGAGCTGGCGGTGATCGAGACCATGGGGCTGGCCGGGTACTTTCTCGTGGTCCACGACGTGGTGCGCTTCTGCAACGAGCAGCAGATCTTGTGTCAGGGGCGGGGCTCGGCTGCGAACTCGGCGGTGTGCTACGCCCTGGGGATCACCTCTGTCGATCCCCTGGCCATGGACCTGTTGTTCGAGCGCTTTCTGTCTGCAGAGCGGGGCGAGATGCCAGACATCGATCTGGACATCGCCCATCAAGACCGGGAGCAGGTGCTGCAATACGTGTATCGGCGCTACGGCAGAGAGCACGCGGCCATGGCGGCAGAAGCGATCACCTGGCGCACTCGCTCGGCGGTGCGGGACGCGGGCAAGGCTTTGGGGTTCACCGTGGCTCAGGTGGACCGTTTGTCGAAAGGCATCGAGCGGCGCTTCGACGAAGACCAGGACAACTTGCCCGACGCCTGGGCCGAACACCAAGGCGATCCGCGCATCCCCTTGTTGTTGCGCTTGGTGAAGCGCATGCGCGGGCTGCCCCGACACCTGTCCATTCATGTGGGGGGCATGATCATCACCGGCCCGCCGCTCACGGACTGCGTGCCCGTGGAACCCGCAGCCATGAAAGACCGCACGGTGGTGCCTTGGGACAAAGATGACTTGGCTTCGCTGGGCATCATCAAGATCGACCTGCTGGGGCTGGGCATGCTCACGGTCATCGATCGCTGTCTGAAGACGATCAACTCTTGGCGCGCCGCTGAAGACACGGGCGAGGGCGGCGATTCAGTTCGGCCACCGTTGCAGTTGCATTCAGTGCCGGACGACGACGAGCTGGTCTGGGACATGCTCTGCGATGCAGACACGGTGGGCGTGTTTCAGGTGGAGTCTCGGGCGCAGATGAACTGCTTGCCCCGCCTGCGCCCGCGAAGATTCTACGACTTGGTCATCGAGGTGGCGCTGATCCGTCCCGGGCCCATCCAGGGTGACATGGTGCACCCGTTTTTGCGTCGCCGGTCCGGGCGCGAGGCTGTGAGTTATCCCCATGAGAAGCTCGAGCCGATTTTGCGGCGCACTCTGGGCGTGCCTTTGTTTCAAGAGCAGGGCATGAAGATCGCCGTGGCGGCGGCGGGCTTTTCAGCGGGGGAGGCCGATGAGTTGCGTCGAGCCATGGGTCACAAGCGTAGCCGTGAACGGATGGCCGCGTTGTCTGAGCGACTGGTCTCAGGGATGGTTCGCAACGGTATCGATCAGGGCGCGGCGCAACGGATCCTGGCGCAGCTTTCGGCCTTCGCCGACTACGGTTTTCCTGAGTCCCATGCGGCGTCGTTTGCTCGGCTGGTTTGGGTCAGCGCTTGGCTGCGGCGGCACTATCCCGCA
>JBLIMM010000236.1:0-7403 GCA_047638635.1 Pseudohongiellaceae bacterium
CCGAAAGTCAGCCTGCTCCACCACTTCAACGGTCTTCACGTTGAGTTCTTCTGCGACCAAGCGAGCCAAGTCAGCTCGTCCCAGACGCTCGCCATCTGCTGCATCAGCCGCCTTGATCAGCACTCGCTTCAAGGGCTGGCGCAACTTGAGATCATGAGCGGAACGCACTGAGCGTCCCAAGGCTGCCGCTGCCAACACAGCGCTCATCTCTTGTTCGAGTTCTTCGTCGATGAGCGCCTCGTCGACCTCCGGCCAGGCAGACAAGTGCACCGAGGCGCCTGGCTCTGCGTTTGTCACTGCGGACCAAAGCCATTCCGAATAGAAGGGCACCGCGGGCGCCAAGAGCAGAGACACACGCTCGAGAGCTTCGGCCAAAGTGGCGAAGGCTCCGCGCTTATCGGCCCCGTCCCCCGACTTCCAGAAGCGCGCACGGTTACGGCGCACGTACCAGTTGCTCAACTCGTCAGCGATGAACGCCTCTAACTGAGCCGTCAGACCATTCAGATCGAGGTCTTCGTAAGCCGCACTCACCGAACGGGTCAAGGTCTGCAAGCGGGATAACAACCAGCGATCGATGGCCGGGCGATCAGCGGCAACCGGGGCTTCATCCCCCGGCGTCCAACCATCCAAGTCGGCATAGAGCGCCAAGAAGGCGTAGCAGTTTTGCAAGGTGCCGAAGACCCGACGGCGGACGTCCTCGACGGCCCGCTGATCAAAGCGCTTGGGCAGCCACACCTGGCCCTGGCTCATGAAGGCCCAGCGCGCCGCATCGGCACCGCTCGCTTCAAAAGCAGCCCAAGGATCGACCACGTTGCCCTTGTGCTTGCTCATCTTTTTGCCCTCACCATCGAGCAACATGTTGTTCACCAACACGCGCTTCATGGCGGGGCGCCCGGTCAAGAACACCGAGATCACGTGCAGCGTGTAGAACCACCCACGGGTCTGATCGATGCCTTCGCAGATGAAATCCGCAGGGAAATTCTTGGGGAGTTCGCCGCCCGTCTCCTTGGGCCATCCTGCTTGGGCGAAGGGCATGGCTCCCGAATCGAACCAACAGTCGATCACTTCGGGGGTGCGCTTCATAGTGCCGCTGCAATCGCCGCAAGGCAGGGTGACGTCATCAATGAACGGACGGTGCGGATCAAAATCTTCGTCGAGGCCAAGCTCCGCCAGCGAGGCGGGCGCCCGCTCGCCTCCGCAACCGTCGCAGATCCAGATGTTGAGCGGCGTACCCCAGAAACGCTCACGACTCAAAGCCCAGTCCACGTTATTCGACAACCACTCGCCGAAGCGACCACTGCCGATTTCAGGGGGATGCCAGTCGATCTCCTTGTTGCGCTCGACGAGCTGCTCGCGCAGCTTCGTCGTCCGCAGGTACCAACTGGGCCGCGCCATGTAGAGCAGCGGCGAGTGGCAACGCCAGCAATGGGGATAGCTGTGATCGATCGTGGCTCGGGCCCAGAGTTTGCCCGTGTCCTTCAACAGCTTGATGATGTCCTTGTCGGCCTCTTTCACGAAACGACCGACAAAGCCAGGCACCGCCTCGGTGAAGCAGCCCTGATCGTCAACCGGCTTCACCAAAGGCAAGTCATCACGCTGGCGGATGGTGAAGTCGTCGGCGCCAAAGGCCGGCGCCATGTGCACGATGCCCGTGCCATCGCTGGACGAAACGAAGTCAGCGAGACGCACCGTATGCGTCGCAGGAGTGGGCTCCTCGATGACCACTTGGTCCAGGGGGCGTTCGTAGGCCAGGCCTTCGAGCAAGGCTCCCTGGAAGCTCGCCAAAACCTCAGCGCCCTTGCCCAACACGTCAGCCACCCGTGCTTCGGCCAACAGCACCACCTCGCTCGTCTCGTCACAGCCCTCCTTGGCGGAGCGCCGCGCCAGTACGTAGCTCAACTCGCCATGAACGGCAGCGGCCACGTTAGAGAAGAGCGTCCAGGGAGTCGTGGTCCAGACCAACATGGAGACGGCAGCGAGATCGTCGGACGAGCCTTCGACCGCAATGCCTGCAGCCGACAACCGAGACAACAACGTCTGCAGCGCCTCGTCGCCCAAACCGAAACGCACAGTCACCGAGGGGTCTTGCACCGTTTCGTAGCCCTGGGCCACTTCATGGTTCGAGAGCCCCGTGGAGCACTGCGGGCAAAACGGCAAGATCTTGAAGTCTTTGGCCAGCAGGCCTGCCTCGTGAAAGCGTGACAGCAAGGCCCAGCAACTCTCGATGTAGCCAGTCTCGTAGGTGACGTAGGGGTTCTCGTAGTCGAGCCAATAGCCCATGCGCCGAGACAGGTCTTCCCACTCGCTCTTGTAGGTGAACACCGACTCTTTGCAGTGGCGATTGAACTCGGCGATTCCCAGCGCCTCGATCTGCTCCCGGTTCTCGATCCCTAGGCGCTTCTGCACCTCGATCTCCACGGGCAAACCCTGAGTGTCCCAACCCGCCTTTCGGGGGACGTGAAAACCGCGCATCTGCCGGTGACGACAGATGGTGTCCTTCAGCGTACGGGCGAAGACATGGTGAATCGCTGGGCGTCCGTTGGCCGTGGGCGGGCCCTCGAAGAAGACGAAGCGCTCTTGGCCCTCGTGCTGAGCCAGGGCGCGAGCCGCGATGTCATGGGTCTTCCAGCGTTCGAGGATTTCGTCTTCGAGGCGCTCTGCTGCGGGCAAGGTCGGGAACGACATAGTGTTCTCGTGAAAGGCGGTCTGAGTCAGGCTCGGGCAGGCTCACAGAGCCCCTGAACCCGGCGTCATGGCCGGGTGGAGGCTAAAGCTGGAGGCTCTGGGCTTGGGGCCCAGCTTAAGCCCACTGATGGGCAGCGATCGAATCGGAAATCATCGCCGCCACTTCCATGGCTCGCAAGCCATCGGCAGCGCACACTCCGCCCCCCTCACCGTGGAGCACCGCGTTGGAGAATGCGCTCAGCTCGAGCTGCAGCGGGTTGCACTCGTCCATCTCGATCTCGGTGACGTCCATGAGGCCCTGAGCCACGAACTCTTTGAAGCTGCCTTTGGGCTCAATGTGGCTCTGATCGCTGGCGCGCAAGCTGCCCAAGTCGAAGCCCTCGGCCTTGGAAGCCACGAAGGCCGTGCGCGTGCCAAAGTCCATGGTGAGGAAGGTATCGTCGGCAAAGACCCGGGTTTTACGCATGGCCTCAAAAGACACCCGACTCGCGGTGACGTTGGCCACACAGCCATTCTCAAAGGTCAGCCGAGCGTTGGCGATGTCGACTTGCTCGCCCAGCACCCGACTGCCCACGGCATCGACGCTCACCAACGGCGAACCCGCTAGCTGCAGCACGATGTCGATATCGTGGATCATCAAATCCATCACCACGGACACGTCGAGGGTGCGATAGTTGAACGGCGCCAGACGGTGGGCCTCGATAAAGCGCGGCGTGAGTGAGCGCTCATGAAACGCGGTCAAAGCCGGATTAAAGCGCTCGATATGCCCCACATGAAGCACCAGCTCGCGCTCCCTGGCCAGCTGCTCCATGGCTCGGGCCTGATCGAGGTCGGCAGCCATGGGCTTCTCGACCAAGACATTCACCCCTCGCTCAAGCAGTGGCATGACCACCTGGTGATGGAGGCTCGTCGGCACAGCCACCGAGGCGGCGCGCACATCGTCGGGGATCTCAGACAGATCACTGAAACCTCGCACGCCCAGACGCTCGGCCACTTCGCCACAGCGAGCGGCGTCCGCATCGACCACCCCCACCAACTCAACACCGGGAACATCTTGGGCCAGGATGCGAGCGTGGTGTTGTCCTAAGTGCCCCACGCCCAAGACGACTGCCCGCAGGGTTTCGTTGCTAGTGCCCACGGAGGGACTCCCGGTAGCGGCCAAAGCGGCCAGCCTCTTTGCGTAACAGGAACTCGGCCAACTCCCGAACCATGGCCGAGGTGTCATTCATGTACGAGTGCGCTTCTTCGCTCACGCTGCGCCCCGTGCGAAAGATGGCCCGGTAGACGTGCTTGATCTCGTCGACTTCTGCCTTCGAACAACCGGAGCGCTGCATGCCAATCTCGTTGACCATGCGCACTTCGGCCGGGTCGCCGGCCATCTTCACGAAGGGCGGCACGTCCTGCACCACGCGGCTGGTGGCGCCGATGTAGCTGAGCCGGCCCACGGTGACGAACTGCGCCAAGCCCGCGAAGCCGCTGAGCACCACGTTGTCACCGATGTGGCAATGTCCCGCCACCAAGACGCAGTTGGTCAAGATGATGTTGCTGCCCAGGACGCAATCGTGACCCACGTGGCTCGCGGTCATGAAGAAGTTGTTATCACCAATGCGCGTCAATGAGCGCTCTTTCGGTGTGCCGCGATTGAGCGTCACGAACTCACGAAAGGTGTTGTCGTTACCGATCTGAAGACCACTCTCGGTGTCTTGAAAGGCGATATCTTGGGGACCCGTTCCGGCGCTCACATAGGCGGTAAAGCTGTTGCGCTCGCCGATGGTCGTACCCCGAGCAAAGTAGCAATGGGGACCGATCGTGCAGCCAGGGCCGATGGTCACCCCGCCTTCAATGACGGTGTAAGGGCCCACGGTGACGTCATCTGCCAGATGAGCATCGCTGTCGACGATTGCGGTGGGATGAATGTTCATCCTGCGTCTACCAAGGTGAAGACCATTTGGGCCTCGGCCGCAATGTGATTGTTCACTTTCGCTAGACACTCCACACGGCCCATCGTATCCCGCACCTTTGTTGCCTCCACTTCGAGTCGCAGTTGATCACCGGGGACGACCGATCGACGGAGCTTGACTTTGTCGATGGCCCACAGCACCGGCATCTTGCCGGTGTACTCCATGCGGCGCAGCAACAAAGTGCCCGCCAGCTGGGCCAGAGCTTCCAAGATCAGCACGCCCGGCATGATCGGTTGCCCTGGAAAGTGTCCGTTAAAGAACGGCTCGTTGACGGTCACGTTCTTTATACCCACCGCTCGCCGATAACCTTCGAGTTCGAGCACTCGGTCGACCAACAAGAACGGGTAGCGGTGCGGCAGAAGCTCGGCGATCTCAAGGATATTCATCCCCGTGTCGCGCACCACCCGCCCCGTGTTCTCTTCCCACTCCATGACTTCGGCCAAGCGGGACGCCATCGCGTGGTGCAGCTTGTGCCCGGAGCGAGTCGCGGTCACTGTCCCCTGAATATCTGCGCCCAGCAAAAACAGATCGCCTAGCAGATCGAGCATCTTGTGCCGCGCTGGCTCGTCGACCATACGCAGCGGGCCATGCACAGGTTCGGCGCCATCGAGGACCACCGTGTTCTGCTCGTTGGCTCCGAGCCCCAGCCCCGCCTCTTGCAGTGCCTTGGCTTCGTGGGCAAAAACGAACGTCCTCGCGGCCAAGACTTCTTGATCGAGGCCGTCGCTGGGGACCATGGCTTCCACGAACTGTGGCGGCAAACCAGACTCGCGATAGTCGAGGGTGTACGAAAGCGCCAAGCCTTCGTCAGCAGAAGGCACAGCGTGAATGGAAGCGGAACCCTCAGACACGAACAGGGGCTCCTCGATCACCAGCACTTTGCGCGGCACTTTCTGATCGACCTGACCCGCTGACTTCAGCGCCTCAAACCAAGGCAAGGCCGAGCCGTCGAGAGCTGGCAGCTCTGGGGCATCGAGTTCTACCTCGACGTTGTCGATCTGAGCTGCGGACAAGGCCGCCAAGAGGTGCTCAACCGTGTGCACCTCCGCCTGCCCTCGACGCAGCAGCGTCCGCCGCTCACTAGAGGCCAAGCACGACAGCCGAGCCGGAATCGGGTCAGAGTCAGGCAGATCGGAGCGCAGGAACACTGCCCCCGTATCGGGCCGTCCAGGGCGGACGCGTACGTGTACCTCCAACCCTTCGTGCAGACCCACACCTTCGATCTCAAAGGGGGTCTTGATCGTTCGCTGATTACGGGTCACGGCCTTCAGGCTCGCTCGATGAGGAACGGCGTTTCCAGCTAGCGATGACAGCAGGAAGTTTGGCCAGGCTCAAGACTTGTCGTTTCCAATCGCGATGAAGCTGGGCCGGAATCCCCAGCAAGTACTGCCCCGGATCAGGGTTTGAGAGGACCACAGCGCAGCCTCCCACAATTGTTCCGTCCGGGACAGACAGCCCGTCCGACACCCCAGAGCGCCCCCCCATAAGCACCCCGTTGCCTAAGTGCACGCCTCCAGCCAGGGCTACTTGCCCCGCCAAGGCGCAGTCACTGCCCACCTGACAATTATGGGCCACATGGACCCCATCGTCGATTTTCGTGCGGTCGCCAATGCGCGTGGCCGCCAGACGGCCCCGGTCGATGGTGCTGTTGGCGCCGATTTCCACGTCGTCGCCCAGCTCAACCCAACCCACCTGGGGGCTCTTCAAATGCAGCCCTCCCTCTTGCCGGTAGCCAAAGCCATCGGCGCCGATGACCGTGCCCGAATGCAGCTCGACCCGCTCGCCGAGCCGGCAACGGGCTTCGACCACCACGCGGAAGTGCAGCTTACAACCATCACCCAAGACCACACCGCGGCCCAGGCAAACCCCCGGCCAAAGCACAGCGCCAGCGCCCACAATGGCGCCCTCGCCCACAAACACCCCAGCGCCCACCGCGGCTGTCTCGTGAATGACCGCAGTCTCAGCTACGACCGCTGTGGGGTGAATGCCCGCGGCTGGTGCGCCATCATCTGGGCCCAACACCCGGGCTAGCTGATCGAGGGCTGCCTCCGGCGCGTCCACGCGAATCAGGCTCCGCTCAGCAGTGGCCATTGCCGCGGAGTTTCTAGACACCACCAAGCAGCCGGCGCGACACGGCGAGACATCGGTCGTAGCTCGAAAGACCACCACCATGTCGTCAACGCCCGCATCGTCGGGTTGGCACAGCCGAGCGATCTGCCGCACGGCATTGCCTTCGACGTGGCCGCCTATGACAGCGGCCAACTCACTGACGGTACGGTCTAGCTTCATCGACGAGGTGCCCTCACGACCGCATCATCCGCAGTCAACACCCCGGTTGGAAGGACGAACCCCACAACCTTGCTCCTCGTGTGTGGCTTAGAAGCGACGAGTCAGCTCGAAGCTAAGCGCTCGGGTTTCGTCTCCATCTTGTTTGGAGAGCACATGGGCCCAGTCGAGCAGCAGAATCACGCCACCAAGGGCAGGCAGGCGCATACGAATTCCTGCGCCGGTACTGACTCGAAAGCCCCTGAGCAGGTCGTTGATGCTGGCCTTCTCTACCAGGTTGCCGGCGTCCACGAAGAGCACGCCCTTGATCAGGATCTCCTCCCGATCGCGGAAGGGGTTGTACTCGGTGACCAGGGGAAACAGGGTCTCGAGGGAGCCAGCGATGGCCAGCCGGCCGCCCACGGCCTCACCATCTTCTTTGACCAGGATGGGCAGGGCCGTGCCGGGGACGAACTGAATCTCCTCCCGAGG
>JBLIMM010000237.1:0-7370 GCA_047638635.1 Pseudohongiellaceae bacterium
CATGTTCCCAGCATCAATGCCCCCGGCATCCATGTTCCCAGCATCCATGTTCTCACTGCGCCCGGCACCAAAAGCCTCCACCGCCGTGGGAAAGTTCCGGCCTGGCTGGAGATCGGAGAGCTGTGCAGACACAGGCACAGCCAGTAGAGCGATCGCGATCAATGTACGCCCCAGACACCCTCCTCCTCGTGCAGGCTTGCTCCAGACCCCATGGTCAAAAGTGCCCGTTCTTCTGGTGTGGGGTCAGATTCACTGAGGTTCAACCCTCGTGGGCTTCTCAGCGGCTCTCTCCACAGCAATTGCGTCTGGCTCATGGTGGGGATAGAACAGGGCCCCCACTCATCACCGCCGCCCACTGAAGGCCTCCCATGCTCATCGCTCAGCCCGTCTCGTTGCTCTCTCGGAGCTATCTCGTCACGGATATCCATGGGGAGCGTGTGGCAGAGCTCGCCATCAGCCTCATCAAGGAAGGCGCACGGCTGCTCATGGACGACAAGGTCTTTCGCATCGAGCGAGAGGGGCTGGTCAGCGGGCCCTGGCAGCTCAAGGAGGGCAATGAGGTGCGCCTCGAAGCTTCCCCAGTCGCGATGATCAAGGGTCGTTTCGAGATGAGTGTGAAAGGCGCGAGCCTGGAGCTGGCCCCGATCGACGGGTCTAGCAAGGGCTTCACAGTCGTAGGCCCGGACTGGAATGACCTGGGCACGATCAGCAAGCCGAGTCTGCTCTCGCGCCGGCTGAAGATCGAGCTCTCAGAGCTCGTTCCCCAGCAAGCTCAGCTGTTCTTCCTGTTCCTGAGCCTCGTGCTCTGGTCCCCGGGCCCGCACTAGCAGCGAGAGCGGACCACAAGGCTGAGAGGCTACGAGCGGGCGAAGAGTGCCGCAGCCTCTGGATAGCGCTGTAGCAGGACACCGCGCAACGTGCCAGCCAGCTCCTGCTCAAGAGCCGCGGTCGACCCGTCGTGGCCGAGATGCGAGTCAGCCGCTGCGCCCGCGACCGCCTTCAGCGCTGCCCCGAAGGCCTTGCCCCGAGCAGACAGCTCCGCCTCGACGCCGGCGCGCCACGGGTTGCTGTGGGTCTCGGCCTGATCCAGGACCACATCGTCCACTTCGCCGCGCCCGCGACCAAACTGCGCCACCGCCAAGTAGAGCAGGCAAAGACGAGTCGCCAGCGCGAGGAGCGCCTCTGACTCCCAGGTCACCGCAGGCTCGCCAGCAGACGTGACCAACTGGTAGCCCCGAGCCAAGCTGGCCCCACCGACCGCACCAGCGATGGCTCCCAAGATGAGACCGCCACCCATAGTGAGCCCTCCTGAGAGGACCTCTGCGGTCAACCCGCTCGCAGCACCACTGAGCAGCCCACCCCACAACGCGCCGCCCCTCACCCCCACGGGGGAGAGGTTCGACACCGCGAAGTCACCCAGGCTCTCGCGCACTCGCGCCGCGCCGTGGCCTTCGAGGTCATGGAGCTCTAGCAAAGCTTCGAGCGTGTCTCGTTGTCGCAGAGACAGTCGGTCGGCGAGAGACGACATGGCGCGCCGCCGGGCCGCCCCCGATGACAACCCACGGGAGACCACTTCGCGATCCGCCGCCGTCTCAGCCAAAACCTTGGCCAGCAGCGTGACCACCTCACCGAAGGTGTCCATGGCCTTGCCGTTCCAGGCGCGGATCACCTCTGCCATAGCCGGGCGCTTGGCCACGGGCAACACCTCCGCGACCCGCTCCAACAGCGTGGTCTCTTGCACCCAGCAGCGAACAAACGCATCGAGGGAGAGCACCCCGCGCACATGACCGTACGATTCCGTCGCCTCAGCCCACTGGGCCAACACGCCGCTCTGGTCGATCTCACTCGGCCCCGTTTGGTTCAGCAGCACCAACACGGGTCGCTCCAGCCAGCCAAGCAACTCCAGCTCAAGAGCCACGTAACCAGCGTCATCGGGATGCTCGGCGGCGCTCACCAAATACAGCACCACGTCCGCGTCATTGCGAATGTTGCGCAGAGCTTCCTGGCTGCACCACAGCGCCCGGTCCCGCACTCGATCCCAGACCTTGTGCAGAAACCAGCCCACGGGGTTGCCTTCGTTGCGCAGGCGCACCAGCAGCCGCGCGGTATCGCCGAAGCCCGGCGTGTCCCACAGCACCAACTGCGCCCCGTCGGTTTGGATCAGCGTGTGTCCTTCGCTCACGTCGGTCACGTGGGCTTGGTCGAACACCGTGCCCACGTCCCGTCGCAGGAGCGTGCGTGCTAAGGATGTCTTGCCCACGTTGGTGTGGGAGACAAGGCTCAGGGCGATGCTTTCCATCAGGCGCGCGCCGCAGTGACGGCAGGCCAAAGACTCGCGCCCAAAGCGACCAGCACCGAATCGTCCGGCGCCAACTGCAGGTCGACGTGGACAGCAGCCAGGCCCACTTCGCGAACCACGCGATTCCAGGCGCGACGGCGTTCGTCCATGCGTCCGGGGACGGCGCCAGCCCGCCTAGCAAAGCCCGACGCATCGATGACCACCAGCATGTGCTCGCCCTCAGGCAGGCCAGCCCGCAGCTCATCCAGCAAGCGCCCGTGGACCTCGACTTCGGGAGACTGGGCCAAAGCGAAGAGTAAGACCTGGCAGCGCTGAGCCGCTTCAGCCGCGGTGCCGGACACGCCGTGGAACTCTGCGCCATAGTCGACGCGCGGTGTCATCCGCACTTGGGCGCGAGTGCCAAAATGATCGTGGAGCAGAGCCAGCAGCCCGTCCACTGTGCGCGCTGACGGCGTGTAGCTGTAGGGTACGACGTCGACTTGGCGACTCTCACCAGCGAGGGGCGACAGCTGGCGGCGCAGGCCCCGAGCATCCAGTGACAAAGGCAGATCTGCTGAGAGCCGCGTCACTCGACGGCTAGCGAAGAAAGCCAAGACCATCCGCGGCAGCAAGACGAACAGTACGCCCGTCACGGCGTAAAGATGAATCCAGAGGGCGCCGTCGCCCCCGGCCACACCGTCGCTGGCTGCCTGCAAGGGTGCTTCCAGAGCAGCCACGTCCGGGATCGTCCAGCCCAAGAGCGTCGCCGCGGGACCCAGAAAGATCTCGAGCAACATCTGCACCGCCGCAGCGTCAAGAAACGTGCTCTCCCAGCTGGCTTCGTAAGACAGGGCGAGCCCGCGGACATACATACCCACCACAGCGCCAAAGACCATCGAGAAAGCACCGAGATGCAACAGACGTTCAAGGCGCGCAGCCACCAAGGGCAAGGCCACGGGGCGCCATGAAGAGAGGTAGCGAGAGATCCCGGCGCCGACCACGGCGTGGTGCTTCACATCGCGCATCCGCGAGCGCCCCGGAGCTCTCTCCAGCAACCAACCCGCAGCCCGAAGAATCAGGCCACCGCCAGGTACACGACGAGCTCCGAGCGCTTCGGTCCCAAGAGCCTCACCGCAGTCCGCAACGGCTGCGCCGCGACCAAAGCGATGCCAAACAGATCCTGCGAGCTGAGCGCAGTAGATGAAGAGGTTCCAGGCCACCAACCCCAAGAGCGGCGCGAACAACACGTGGATCTGCCCGTTGGGGCCGAGAGCGTTCGTGGCGAGGCCCACCAACAGCGCGAGCACGATGAAAAACGGCGTGAGTCCCGAACCCAGGCGACTAGCCGCGAGCAATCGCCGCAACCCGGGAACCTGCTCGTCGAGTAAGGGCGCCAGATGATCAGCCCGAGCCAGCAAGTAAGGGCCCGGCTCTTGGCCGGCGCCGCGCTGGGCCTCCGCCGACGCCCGCTCCCGCTCTCGGGGGGACAGCAGGCGCCCCTCGTCGTCGGCCTCCTCAAAGGCGGCGACGAGCAAGACCCGTTGGGCGTCCACTTCACGCATGGAACTGATCGCCCTCGCGGTGACGTCGAGCCAGGAGCCGCGACGATGCGATCAGTGCGTTCACGGAGATGCCCAGGCGGTGGTTGCCAATGATCTCGAGACCGGGGTTGCCTGCCAACATGCCCTGGATCGTAGCCTGCCGCGCCGGGTGATCCAGGTCGTATCGGGGCAGCACCCCGGGCCAGCGTACGGTGCGGCTGAACAACGGCCTCGCTCCCGAGCTGATCCCCAAGGTCCCGCCCACGTCTTTCACGACGATTTCGAGCAGCTGCTCGTGGTCCAGCTGCAGCAGCTCGGGACGCCGGGCACCGCCCATGAGCGTCCGCAGCAAAACCTGGTCGGAGGGGCAGCGCCCAGGCTGAATCGACGAACTGAAGAGCGTACCCAGGTGGGAGACGCCGAGTTTCGAAGGCACCAGATAACCGAAACCGTCGAGCGGGTGAGCGATATCCTCTCGGCGCCAGAGATGCACCAGGTTGATCACTGACTCGCTGTGCTGGCTGGCACAGGCCTCAGAGATCTCGGGGATCGACGACGACAGCACAGCGGCGGCCTGAGCCACAGGCAGGGCCAGAACCACCTGCCGAGCGCGATATTCGGTGCCATCGGCACTCTGCACCAGCCAACCTTGGCCCTCGCGAGTCACCGCGGCCACCCGGCACTTCAGCACCAGGCGCTCCCCCAACCCAGACGCGATGGCCCGCGGCAGGGACTCCAGGCCGCCGGCAACGGAGAGCAGGCTGGGGGGCCCCTTGCGAGGAGCTGGGGCCGAACCCTCTTTCACAGCTGCTCGACGGGCTCGGCCCTTGGCGCGTAGCCCCGCGAGCAACGAGCCATGTTCACTGGCCAGATCGTAGAGCGTGGGGAAGGCCGCCCGCAGGGAGATCAGCTCGGGGTCTCCGGCGTAGATGCCAGAGATCGCCGGGTCGACCAAGCGCTCGAGCAGCTCGGAGCCAAAGCGTGAGCGAATGAAGTGCGCCAGAGAGCCGTCACAGTCCCCCGGGCTGTGGGACCAGAGCCCTTTCGCTAGGCGCCACTTGGCCGAGAGCGTCAGCAGCTTCGAGGTGAGCAAGGCCTTGGGACCCGTGGGCACCGGCACGAGATGGTCCCGCGCAAGCAGGATCCAGCGCTGCCCCGCACTGGAGGATGCGGGCAAGGTCTGCAGCCCCAGCTCGTCGAGCAGCGCCAAGGTCTCAGGAGCGTTGTCCTGCAGAGCTTCTGGACCGCACTCGTAGTGGAAGCCATCAGCCTCGGCGTCGCCGGTCGTGCTTCCCTGTTCCGTGACGATCACGCCTCCGGGACGGTCGCTGCCCTCCAGCACCAACACGTCTGCCGCCGCCCCGCGAGCGTGGGCGTAGGCCAAGCCGGCGATTCCGGCGCCCACCACAATCGTGTCGTACTCCCGGGCGAGTTGGGCTGTTTTCGAAAGTTCGTCAACCATGACTGCTGCCACCAAGCGCTAGATCGTCTTGCTAAACCGCGGGCCGTCGCTCTCACCGTTGGCGGCGGCCGCTCGCCTCCGCGCCAGAGACTCGTCGAAGACCATGGCCACGTGGCGCAAGAACACGCGCCCGGTGGCGGTCACGTCGAGACGCCGTGCACTCATCGTGCAGAAGCCTTGGTCCGCGAAGATCTGCAGCTCGGACCAGGGCTTGGCGAAGTGCCCGGCCAGGTCGGACCGCTGTGTCTCTTGCTCCAACTCGTCCCAATCGATGCGCATGCGGCACATCAGCGACAGGATCACCGTGCGGCGCAGCTCGTCTTCAGCGCTGCGCAGCAGGCCTCGCATCGTGGGCAGCTGCCCTTGGGACAGCATGCTTTCGTAAGTCTTGGTGTCCCGGGCGTTCTGCAGGTAGGACCCGGACATGTCGCCGATAGCGCTCATGCCCAAGCCCACCATGTCCTCAGCCGGTCGCATGGCATAGCCCATGAAGTTGCGGTGGAGTTCACCGGACTCAAGGGCCGCCACCATGGGGTCGTCGTCCAGAGCGAAATGGTCGAGGCCCACCACTGTGTAGCCCGCGCCGCCCAGACGCTGCAACGCCGCAGCGAAGAGCCGCGAGCGCTCTACCGCTTCAGGCATGGCGTACTTCTCCAGTGCTTTCTGAGCAGGCTTGAGCCAGGGCACGTGGGCGTAGCCGAACACCGCCAGGCGATCCGGGAGCAACTCAACCACCCGATCGAGAGTGCGGCCGAAGCCCTCCATGGTTTGCTCGGGCAAGCCGTACATGAGATCGACATTGATGCCGGACACGCCCCGCGCGCGACAGTGCTCAATCAACGCCTGGGTTTCCTCGAGTGTCTGCTCTCGCCGCACCGCTTCCTGAACCACCGGTTCGAAGTCTTGCACGCCCATGGACACCCGGTTGAAGCCCAAGTCGACCAGGCAGTCAACCTGCTCGGCAGTGGTCACGTGGGGGTCGACTTCGATGGACACTTCGGCGTCAGAGTCCAACACGAAGTGCTTGGTCAACATGGCGAACAGTCGCCGTAGTCGCTCGCTGCTCAAGAACGTGGGCGTGCCTCCGCCCCAGTGCAGCTGCACCACATCGCGGCGATCGCCCAAGGCCGCTGCCACCATGGCCACTTCACGCTCGACGGCATCGAGATAGGTGTCCGCCCGAGACGGTTGGCCGTGGATCTCCACGGTGCAGCCGCAGTAGAGGCAGAGCCGTTCGCAAAAAGGCAGGTGGACGTAAAGCGAGAGGGGTTCGTCAGGCCGTTGGGCTGCTCGACCGTAGGCGTCGAACGCGTCTACGGCGGAGAAGTCATCGGTCCACTCGGGCGCCGTGGGGTAGGAGGTGTAACGCGGGCCCGGGACTGCCAGCCGAGCCAGCAGTTCGTCGCTCAGTTGCAGCACCTTGCCGCCACTCCCGGCGGCGCCATTCGCCAACACCTCTGCAGGATTCTGAAGGTGCTCACTCCCATCATTCCCGGGCGTCATGATCAGCGGCTCCCTGTGGTCACTGCAGCGCGAGCCGTCTTGACAAAGGCAGCCACGCTCTCCGGGTCAGTCTCTTTGATGACGCCGTGACCCAAGGCGAGGATATGCCCCGGCCGGCCGCCAGCCTCCTCCAGCAAGGCTCGTGTACGCTCCGCCACGACCTCGGGGGGAGCCAGCAACAACGCAGGGTCGAGGTTGCCCTGAATGGCCACCCGATCTCCGAAACGCTCCATAGCGTCGGCCAAAGACACGCGCCAGTCGATGACGACCCCATCCACACCCAGATCGACCACCTGATCGAGGACGTGCCCGCCGTTGAGCACGAAGGCCATTAGGGGAGCCTTGCCCAGCACCGGAGCCAAAGCACGCTGCGAGAAGGGCAGCACCCGCTCGATGTAGTCCTGCCGGCTCAAGGTGCCTGCCCAGGTATCGAAGAGCACCACAGCGTCAGCACCAGAAGCGATTTGGTAGTTCAGGTGATCGGCCACCACGTCCGCCAACTGACCCAGCAACTCGTCGAACAACGCAGGCTCCCGGTACATCATCGAACGGAGGCGAGAGTGACTCTTCGAGTGCCCGCCTTCTA
>JBLIMM010000238.1:0-7369 GCA_047638635.1 Pseudohongiellaceae bacterium
CCAGGCAAGACCCAGGCAAGACCCCGGCAAGACCCAGGCAAGACCCAGGCAAGACCCCGGCAAGACCCAGGCAAGACCCAGGCAAGACCCAGGCAAGACCCAGGCAAGACCCAGGCAAGACCCAGGCAAGACCCAGGCAAGACCCAGGCAAGACCCCGGCAAGACCCCGGCAAGACCCAGCGAACCCTACAAGTCGTGCAGATCCTGCTAAGGCAAGGGTAGGTCGTAAATCCAGTCGCGGTGGACCAAGTAGACCTAAGGTTCGTTAACCGCGAGCCACGGCGCGTTGGGGTTGACCATATCGAACCAGTCTTTGCTCGCCGTCCCCTCGGACGTGACCCAAGCATTGAACGACGGATAGGCAGACCAAATCGCAGTGCGTTCCAGGGGGAAACACCAGTTGTAGGGCACCATGATCACCAACGGGTTGCCCTCGTCATCCAAGAACGCCCCCTCACCCTGCTCATCGGGAAGCCAGGGAGGACGATCATCGAAACCGGGCCAGCCGGGCAAATGCACGTCGTACGTCAGGCCGTGATCTACGCCGAAGTAAACGTCGTAGGGCACCGAGCCCAGGGCGTCGGCATCCAGCGCCAAATCAAAGTGAATCGAGACTCGCGCGGACGCTGCCGTCGTCTCTACCACAGTCGAAGTGGTGTTGGCGAAAACCAAGCCCGCCGCAGCCGGCAAGGCCTCGATGGTACAGGGGATCACGTTGTCGATGCGCCGGTCACTCAGGGCAATCAGGTCACTCACCGAAACAGGGTCTTCCACCGAGTGAGTGGCTGCGCCATCACTCAAGAATCGCTCCACCTGGACCACGCCGGTGGCGTCGCTAGGGATCCCCGGTAGGTGCAGACCCAGCGAATGATCGAGGGTCGAACCTCCGGCAATCAGGTGGTAGTCAGCCTGCAAATCCTTCACTTTGCCGTGAGCGTCCGTCACCAGTTCGTAGGCGAAGACCACCACCGCATCGTTGTCGTCCGCATCGCCCAAGGCAGGGTAGAGATCTTCGACGCCGAGCACGTGAAAGCCAGTCGTCGGGTAGCGCAGCACCACAGCCCGGGTGACATCGTTGGGGTAGGCGTCTTCTACGTCGCTGACCCCGTCCCCATCGCTGTCGCTGTCTGAGTAGCTGCTCATCTGCGGAGTCATCAGCGCGTTGGGCGGGTCGCTCTGCACCGTGATGATCAAGTCGTTGAAGTCGTCGTCAGCGTTCTCGTTTCGATTCAGGTCTTCGAAGCCCAGCAGGACGAAGGGATCGCCGCCGATGTAGTCGCTGAGCCCCGCGACGGACAAGGCCGCCACGTACCGGGAACGCCCAACATCTGCAACGGCCAGCTCGGGGTACCAGCTGTCCACCCTGGTGAAGACTCCCTGAGCCTCCCCCATGTTCGCCGCTGGATCACTGCTCGGCAGCAGCGGAGTCGCGAGGTCCCAGAACCGCACCGCCAGAGAGTCGTTGTAGCCCCCAGCCACCAAGAAGAAGCCAAGACGCGTGCCAGCGGAGAAGACTCGCACCGCGCCAAAGCCATCGCCCAGGCTCATCGTGTCTCCGCTGATCATGGTGCCGTCTGGGACCAGCGAGGCGTTGGGAAACACCAACTGCGCATCGTAGATCAACACGTCCTGGTTCAGATCGTAACCATAGGTGAAGTCACCCAAGGTGTTGCGCAGGCCCCTGGTCTCCCAGAGGAAAGTGGTCGACACCGTGCCATCCGCCGCCAGCTCAATGGCCGCGGAGTTCTGCTCGTGAAGAAAGGCCAAGCCGCTGTTCGTCTTCTCTGGCAGGGCTCTGGAAACCATCTGCCACAGCTCCAGCGGAATCGGCTCTACGATGATCGGGGGGCTCAGCGGAGCAGGGCTCGACGCACTGATCCCGCTGATCGCGACGAGCAACAACAGCCAAACCACTGGAGCACTGCGCCGCCAAGGACGCTGCCCCTGAGAGGGCAACCACTGGCCCATGCCCATGAATCGTCCTCCAACACGGTGATCAACGACCACAGCTGCGCCACGGGGATAGTCACCCGGGAAGACGGGGCCACAGGACCATAGAAGGCCCGTAGAGATTCGTGTGTGTAGGCTCCGGTGTAGCCCGGGAGAATCACCACCAGGTCGACCGTCTTCACCGCGCTTGGCAAGGTCAGCGTGGCCGCCACGGCGCCGCTGGCGCTGCTGAAGCCATCGAAGTACGCATAGGAGGCGGTGACTGGCTCGATGGCCTGACCCGCTGCGGGAGGCGCGATGGCCGCCAGCACGGTCACCCGAGCCATGGGCAACGGATCACCCAGGGGGGGCTCAACCTTCACCGCGAAGGGCACATCCATGATCGTTTTGAACTGAAAAAGCGGGCCCCCACTGGGCGGATCCTTGAAGCCCGAACCCATCGCACCCAAACCGGAGCCTGGCGTACCTAGCCCCCACCCAGCTTGAACTTCCCGGTTCGCTACCTTCCCCGCCGAGTTCCTGCCTGCGCCCGAAGGTTCTGGCCGCCAGAAGCTTTGGCCTGCAACCGAGACGACGAGCCCTGTCCCCCAGGCCATAGCTTCGCCGTGGGGCGACCTCGCCCCGGCTGCAGAGAACCCTGAGCCTCTCGCGCAGCCGCCCCTCGTGTGGACGTCTCTGGAAGCAGAATCGTCCGAGAGGCCTCGCTGAGAGTCACAGCTGCGCCGAGAGTCACAGCTGCACGGGGAGTCACAGCTGCGCTGGGAGTGACAGCTGCACCGAGAGTCACACCTGCACGGGGAGTCACGCCCGCCCCCTTGAGCACGGCCCCAGGAGGAGCCGCATTCGGCTCAGGCCGGGAAACAGAGTCTTCGTCGGTCCACTGTGGAGACGATGGCCAGCTGGATTGAGGCTCCGAGCCCCGTTGGGCAAGCCACAGGGTCGCTGCAAGCAGGACGAAAAAGACAACGGCAATGAGCCGCCCTGACACAGAGCCAGTGTCAGGGCCATCAGGACTGCGGGCCATCTGGAATCCGGCAAGCAGAGGGGGGAGCACCACCATCTCGGCCAGTGCACCCACTCGACTGAAGCACTGTTCGCCGCTGAGCCCACGCAAGCCTCTTCCTCCTCGCGGGGTGATGGGTCATCATGTGCGCCCTTCGATACCCCCATTGCGAGGAGTTCCTTCGTGGCAGACATCACCCGCCGGATCGGTTTGTCCCTAGGAGCCGACCTCTGCTGGCCTCGCTGCTACGAGGCGATCTTCAAGCGCCTCGACCCTGTGCTGAAGGTCGGCAAGGACACGATCCGCATCACCGTGGATCGCATGGCCATCGAGCCCTTTGACCTCAAGGCTTCTACGCCCTACGACCTGATTCTCGACCGAGTCACCCACTGGTATCACCCACGGCGCGAGCGGCTGAAGAAGGCCGTGCTGATGGACGGGGTCTACGTGCTGAACAACCCCTGGACCATTCAGTCCATGGAGAAGCAGACCACTTACTGCGCCATGATGCGCCTGGGGCTGCCGGTCCCGGACACGTGGATGGTCCCGCCGAAAGAGTACGAGCACAGCGCCGACCTTGAGCCCACGCTGAAAAGGTACGCGCGACTGTTCGACCTGGGCCAAGTGGGCGAGCAAATCGGCTATCCCATGTTCATGAAGCCCTACGACGGTGGCGCCTGGATTGGCGTCTCGCAGATCGACGACGAAGAGCAGCTGCGATCGGCCTACGAGCAGAGCGGGCGCATGGTGATGCACTTGCAGAAGTCCGTCCCCGACTTCGACCTCTTTGCTCGCTGCATTGGGGTCGGCCCCCAGTTGCGCTGCGTGAACTACAAGCCGGAAGCGCCGCTCCACGATCGCTACAGCATGGATCCCTTGGGCGCCAGCGACGACGATCTCACGATCCTGCGCCAGATGACTCTCACCATCAACACGTTCTTTGGTTGGGACTTCAACTCTTGCGAGGCCCTGCGGGACAGCGAGGGCGTGTGGCAACCCATCGACTTCGCCAACGCCTGCCCGGACAGCCAGGTGACGTCACTGCACTATCACTTCCCCTGGCTGCTAATCGCCAAGCTCAAGTGGTCCTTGTTCTGCGCCGCGACGAAGCGCCCCATGCGCTTGCACGTCGACTGGACACCGTTCTTCAAGGCGGCCCAAGAGACAGAGGGCGCACCCTTGTCCGAACGTCTCGCCGCCTACGCCGCCATCGCCCACAAACGCCTGGACACCAAGCGCTTCGAGGCTTTTTGCGAGAAGCACCTGAGCCATCTCGACGAAATCGCCTGGGACTACTTCGGCACCGACGACGCTCGCCAAGCGGTGCGACAGAAGGTCGAGTCGCTCTTCCCTGAGCACGAGTTCGACCAGTTCACCGAACTGTTCTGGGACCGCATCCAACTGTGGCGCGATCACAACCAGTCCGCCGTGACTGACTGACTGACTCGCTGCTGCTTCACCAGCACTCAAGCTCTCAAGCACTCAAGCACTCAAGCACTCAAGGCCCGTCAGCGACGTGTGCCCTCACTCAATGGAGACACGGACGTGACCACTGCCGAGAAGACAACGAGCCGCTGGTTTTCCAAACGGACAGGCGAAGAGATGCTGATGGCCCGCTGGGGACATTTCGGCACGCCAGTGCTGGTCTTTCCCACTGCGGGCGGTGATGCCGAAGAGATTGAGCGCATGTTGATGATCAAAGTGCTCTCTCCACTCATCGCGGAGGGGCGCATCAAGGTCTACTCCATCGACTCCGTAGCAGCTCGAAACTGGGGCGACCTCGACGTCTCCGGACAGAGCAAAGCGAGCCTCCTCGACAGCTTTCAGCAGTATGTTCGCCACGAAGTGGTGCCGGCCATTCGCAATGACTGCGACGATGACTCCGTGGGCGTTGTAGTCGCTGGTGCGTCTATCGGCGCCTTCAACGCGCTCTCGGTGCTCTGCCGTTTTCCTGACGCGTTCGTCAAAGCGATTTGCATGAGCGGTAGCTTCGACGTGGAGCGCTTCATGAAGAATCTCCACGGCCCCAGCTCTGAATTTCACCTGGCTTCGCCACTACGTTTCTTGCCCGGCCTCGAAGACGGCCCGTTGCTCGACACCCTGCGCACCCGCGAAGTGGTCATGGCTCACGGCGGTGGACGTTACGAAGACCCGCAGCAAGACTGGAAGATGGCGGCTCTCCTCGGCCAGAAGGGTGTTCCGAACCGAGTGGATTCCTGGGGCGAAGAGTACGACCACGATTGGCCGACCTGGCGCGAGATGCTGCCGAAGTATCTGGCCGAGCTCTGAGCAGCGCCCCCCCCCCGTGAAGTCAGGCGGGCAGCACCACACAGGTCATCAACCTTCTAGGCGGTCGTCCGCGGTGGGCCCGTAGGTGGACGGCACGGCCACGTCGAGCAGCCGCAGGTAGACCGTGAGCTGGGCCCGATGATGGAGCTGGTGGTGCACGCCCGTTGAGCGCAGAGCCACGTGCCGTGGCTGCTCCATGATCACCTCATCGCCCTTGGTCATCTTGAAGCTGCCGTTCATGAAGTCGTCGTCCCGGCCCGCGAGCAGGGTCGCCAAGCCAGCGACGTTCTTCTCGAAGACCTCCATCAGCTCCAACTTCGTGCTGGGGACAAAAGGCTTGTAGTCGGTCATCATGGTGTCCACATCCATGGAGCCCTTGATCATGGCGTGGAGCCAAAAAGTGCTCTCGGCGATGTGACCGGCGAGCGCTCCTAACGACATGGACTTCTCGTGGGGCTTGTAGGCAAAGTGCTCTTCGGGGACAGCCTGGAGCACAGCGCGGGTTCCGGGGGTCTCCCGCTCGAAGTCGGCGAGGAGAGTGGCTGCGAGAAGCATGGGGAATCTCCGACGGTGAGTCTGGCGGGCTAGCGGGGCGAGCAAATGGGCCGCGGATCATACCGCTGTCTCAGCCACCCCTCCCCGTACCGGGGCCTCGGATCGCAACGTAACGCCCCATAACGCAGAGAGAGAACCGCCAAAAGTTGCCTAGGGCCTCATGGGGTCACAACCTGACTCCGTTATCACCATACTGGACCAAGCCGCCGTAGCCCCCTCGTCCCTGGAGCACACCCCGGCCTCCGGCGAGTGGCCCCGAGTGCAGTCTCCCCTGCTCCTCTCTCTCCTGCTCGTGGTGTTGTGGCTTGCAGCGAGCTGCGATTCTCTCTGGGCTCAGGGCAGCTCCACTGAGCCACCACAGAGTTCCTCCGACGAGGGCGCTGCGGAGCGACTGGCGGCCCTGTCCCAGGTGTCGGCGGCCCTCGCGCGAGACACCAGTTTGTCCGACGAGCTGCGAGACGCGCTGGCAGCCCTTATGACTGTGCTCGAACGGGAAGCTCGGGAGCCTTCGGTCGACCTCGCTGACGAGCTTCGACGCCTCGCTCTCGACGGGCCACCCGCTCCCCAAGCCCCAGGCGCGCTCTCCCTTCCAGAAGGGCTACGAGTTTCCGGCGATCTGCGACTGCGCCATGAAACCCGTTTCTCCCAAGACGATGCAGGCGCCCGCAACCGCGACCGCGTGAGGCTGCGACTGGGTGCCGAGTACGCAATCAACGATGAGCTCAACGTGGCGGCGCGACTGGTCACCGGCGCCCGCGGCGACCCCAACTCCACGCATCAAACCCTGGGCTCCGTGTTCGACATCTAAGAAGTCAGCGCCGATCGGATCTCCGTGAATTACCACCCCAAGAGCCAACCCGAACTCTGGATACGCGCTGGTAAGTTCGCCCATCCCTTTACAACCAATCCGGTGTAGGGCGAGCTGCTCTGGGACGGCGACGTGCAACCCGAAGGCGTCGCCTTGGGCTACGGCATCTCCGACAGCTCCGGGGGACAGAGCGTCGACTTCGTAGCGGGCGAATACATCATCAACGAACAGAGCGCCGGGGACGAAGCCAGCGCCTTCGTAGCCCAAGTTTCCGGACGCACTGTCCTCGCAGAAGGATGGAATCTCATGGCCGCGTTGGGATACACCCGCTTCAGTCGCCTGTCCCCGGACGGCAGCACAGCGGTGACCGCAGACAACGGCGGCAACGCCCTGGCTCCCAACGGCGACTTCGCCTCGCGCTTCTCGTTGCTCAACCCCATCGCCTCCGTGACCCATACGGGTTTCGAACAACCACTCACCTTCGCCGGGGAATACATCACCAACACCTGGGCAGCTGGGCCCTACAACACGGGCTGGGCTCTCGGAGCCGCCTACAGTGTCAGCAAGAAACCCGGCGACTGGCGCCTGTACTACCAGTACCAAGACATCGAACAAGACGCGGTGCTCACGCCCTTCGCACAAGACGACTTCTTGCGAGTGAGCCGCTTCCGCGGGCATCTCGCGGGCTGGCAGTATCAGCTCCAAGACGACGTGCAACTCGACCTCTGGGGCATGCTCACCACGCGCAAGACAGGCATCCCCAC
>JBLIMM010000239.1:0-7360 GCA_047638635.1 Pseudohongiellaceae bacterium
CATCAGTAGATTGACCCGAGCCGCCTCTCCCCGGCATGCTGGCAAGCTAAGAACCATGACAACGACAGCCATCATCAGCGACATCCACGGCAACCAGGGAGCCCTGGCTGCGGTCATCGAAGACGCCAAGAAGAATGGCGCCGAGCGCTTTTGGTGCCTCGGCGACATCGTGGGTTACGGATCTCGCCCGCTGCAGTGCTTGGCGGTCGTCCGTGACCTTTGCTCGGCGGTGATCAAGGGCAACCACGAGCAAGCAGTCATCGATGGACCTGCGGGCTTCAACCCCCTGGCCAGCGCAGCCATCCACTGGACCCAGCGAGAACTCCTGCGGAAAGACAGCCCGATCCCCGAGGCTATGGAGTACATCGCGAGCCTAGCGCTGCGTATAGATTTCCCCGACGCCACCCTGGTCCACGGCTCACCCAAACATCCTCTCGACGAGTATCTCTTTCGCGAGGACACCTTCGACTATCTCCCTCGTGGCCGAGACTTCTCACCGAAGCTCACCAAGTGCTTCGAACTCATCGATCGCCCCTGCTTCGTGGGACACACTCACGTCCCAGGAGTCATCGACAGATCCATGAGCTGGACCGAGCCGGCAGATTGCGACGGGCGCTTCGAAACCGAAGGTCAGCCCTGCTTCGTCAACATCGGTTCGGTGGGCCAGCCCCGAGACGGTGACCGGCGAGCCTCGTACGTTCTCTGGGACGGACGCGACGTCTTCTATCGGCGCGTGGAGTACGACTTCGAAGCCGCAGCTCAGGCCATCTTCAACACAGAGAACTTGCCGGACATGTTGGGCAAGCGCTTGCTCGAAGGCTGGTAGAGCGGCTCAAGAGTTCTCCCGTAGCAAGAGGTGAAACGTACTCGGGTCGGGAGTCCTCGTGAGGCGCAGAGCACCATGGCGTAAAGCCCGCTCCCGAGGATCTACGATCGCCGTCGGCTGCAGTTGCAACACCCCCGCCGCGTGAGCTCGCAGCAAGGCTACGGTGCCCGGGTCTGCCAGGTCGGCCAGCGGCCCAGCCAGCACTCGCCAGCCAGCAGCCAAGCCGCTCTCCCGGTCCAGCAGGCGATCGAGTTGCTCCAAGCTCAGCTCGTCCAGGTCCAGCACGAGCCCGCCGAAGAGTAGCGGCAAGAAGTCAGCTCCCAGCGGCACAGGCCCGGGGGACACAGACCGCCCCGAGCAGTCCACCTCTAGCGCCGAGCAAAGCTGTCCACCCGGAAGCTTGAGCCCTACGGCACTCAAGTCCATATCCCCGGCCAAGAGCCCTTGGGCGCTCTGGTCATCGAGGAGCTGTCCTAGCTGAGGGACACGTTCCTTGGTCACGAGTTCCAAGCGGTCCAACCGGCGCACCGTCTTGAAGGAGGCCTTCACAAAAGAGGGCCAGCCCCCAGACTTTGCGGCTCGGCCACGGAGCCAAGCGAGTGTCACCGGGTGCCCAGCGTTGCCGCTCCCCAGGGGACCGTCAGACACAGAGTCTGCGAGGCCAACCATCTCTCGAGACCTCGCAGAGCGAGCCCAGACAGAAGCCAGACGTGGGGCCAAGTAGCGATCGTCCGCCTTGGTTTCTACGCGCACATCAGCGCCCCGGCGACGCCAGCCGTCGACCGCCCCGTGAAGCTGTCGCCCGGCACCATAGTCGTCCAAGACGATCTGCAGACCAGCCAGACTGTCCTCTGCCCCACGTCCTGAGCCGGTGAGCAGATCGGCCACCACGCGGATGTAGGCCAAGTCGAGCAAGCCGTTCTTGCTGTATCGATCGAACAGGCGGTTCGGGATGGTCACAGCCGTGCACAGCAGACCGTCGCCCCGCAAGTCCGCCAGCTGCTCAGACAATTTGTTCCAGCCGCTGGCCACTCGGGACGACTTGGTTTCGACGTGCCCAGCCACAGAGCTGGCCTCAGGCGCAAGAGCCTGGGGAAGCAAGCATGCGCCCACGATGGCCGCGCCCAGTAACTCTCCCGTGCCCGTCTCGTCTGCCCCCAACAGCACCTCGGCTTGTTGATCGACAGCGGGGGCGCTGGGTTCCTTCTTTGCCGGCGGACCACCGAGCAGGGTGGCCACATCGTCTTCGAGGAGCAGGCCCTCGCCATCTCCCTCACGGACAGTGCTGACCAGCTTGCCAGAGGTGTAGAAGGTGAAGATCGACTTCTCCCCCGTGCGGACCTCGAAGGCCACGTAGCGATTCTTGGAGTTCTTCGCCAGGGTGTGGCCCTTAGCGCTGAACAGCGCGGCCAGGGCCTTTCGCTGTCCTCCCGGCACAACACGGGTGACGGGTCGGTTCACGAAGGGGCCGCCATGAGAGAGAGGTCGGCCGCGAGAGCCGAAAGCCGCGGCACTGTAGCGGCCCCCCAGGGCACAATTAAAAAGATCTCAGAACGGCGGCACTCCCCCAGTGCAGCCGTCCCGAGATCAGGTTCCCCCAACGAAGGCGGCAGCCTCCGCTAGATAATCGTTCTCGGTACTCGTAGTTCGTTCGGTGGAGGGATCTGCGCCGCTGACCCATCCGTCTGTACTAAGAACCGGAAAAACCCGCCTCGGCGAACGAAAGTTCCCCCACTTTTGTACGGACAGAGCCTCCCTCAGCACCCCAAAAGCAGCCTCCAAAATCACCAAACAGAGGATCGGACAACGATTTCGGCACCTCAGAGCCATTGTTGAAATACACGGCCATTCAAAAGAAAATCGCGCAGATCCTCCGACGTTTGCGCTCTCTTCCCGACTGCTAAGCTGCCCGGCCCACCAATCGCTGGAGTCTCCCCGATGATCATCCTGTCCAACATCGCCAAGCTCTATGACGGGAGCTCCGCGGAGAGCGAGTCCATATCAACCGGAGTCGATTTGTTTCTCGACGGTGGCAAGATCGCTCAGCAGCGCCCTCACGACAGCGAACTGTCCGTGGGATCCGAACACACACGGATTGACTGCAGTGGCCTCACGGTGACTCCAGGCCTGATCGACTGCCACGGGCATATCACCGTCCTCGGTCTAGATGCCGGCTCCATCGACCTGATGAACACGGGTGAGTCGATGGTTTGGGTGGAGAAGGTGCTGCACACCACTCTCGTCGATGGCGGTGTCACAACCATGCGGGACATCGGCGGTGCCACCCACATGATGAAGCGCCTGGTCGACAGTGGCGCCATGATCGGGCCCCGGCTGAAGATCGCCATCTGCATGTTGTCCAGCACCGGCGGCCACGCAGACTTTCGTGGGGTCGACCGCTGTCACGCCCAGCTCAGTAGGCTCTGGCCCGAGGGCCCCGGTCGCCCGTCTTCCATCGTGGATGGACCCTGGGCTGCGCGCAAACGAGTCCGCGAGATTGCCGCCTGCGGCGCAGACCTGATCAAGATCTGTGCCAGCCCTGGTGTGGCGTCTCCTGGGGACGCCTTGGAACACCGCGACCTCCATCCCGCCGAAGTCGAGGCCATCTGTGACGAGGCCCACGCCCGCGGGCTGCGGGTGGCCGCCCACGCCCACAGTCGCAGCGGCATCAAGCAGGCCATTACCGCCGGGGTCGACGACCTTCAGCACATCTCCTTCATGGACGAAGCCTTGGTCGAATTGGCCCACGAACGAGGCTGCACCGTGACCCCTACCTCGTGGGTCATGAGCGCTCTGCAGTCGGCCGTCGGCCTCTCCGACTTCGTCATGGACAAGGTCAAACAGGTGGCCGAAGTGCACGCCCAAGCCACGGCCTACGCACACTCTGGCGGGCTCAAAATTCTCGCAGGCACCGACCCTGTCTTGCCGGGCATGCACGGCCGTAACTACATGGAGCTGGTGGCGCTCATGGGCGAGGGTATGTCCTCCCTATCGTCCTGGTACTCCGCCACTGGACTGGCCGCTGAAGGTATCGGCCAGGACGACACGGGCACGGTGAAAGAGGGACAACGGGCTGACCTGCTCATCTGCAGCGAAGATGTGGTGTCCGACCCTGCAGCCCTTGACCGCGGCGCTCTGCTCGAGGTGGTGAAGGACGGCGAGGGCTACCGCAATGGGCTGCCCGGCCTCCCCCAACGCAACTACGGCCGAAGCATCACCGGACTGTTGAACCCCGACGAGCTTCGACCGTAGACACTGCACACTTGGCCAATCACCGGCCAGCAGTGAAACTCAGCGCAAGAGCAGGCGCCAAGGCAAGATGGCCTGGACGCTGTCGCTGTGAAGAGCCCGTGGATGGGAAGCCAGCTGCTCGGCCATGTCGAGCACCTCGCTCAAGCCGAGTGCGATCAGCAGGCGTTCCTCGGCGGAGTGCACAGAAACCATATTGCCCATGCTTTCTTCGATCTGCTCCATGATGTTCGGAGCCTCGGGAAGCTCAACAAGAGGCGTACCCTCGACGTCGAGCCCAGCCATCACACAGGCCAGCTCAATCGACTCGGTCAGACCGCCGAGAGTGTCGACCAGTCCGTTCTGCTCAGCCTGGCGACCCGTCCAGACCCGGCCCTGGGCCAGCTCCTGAACGCGATCCGCCGGGATGTTCCGGCCGTTGCTGACCTTGGAGATGAACTCGTCATAGGTCAGCTCCATCCAATGGGTCATGGTGCTTTTGAGCCCCTCGCTGGGGCCATGGGCTAGCAGGGACATTTCGTCTCCCCGCGGCCCCACCGCTACGGTCTGAACCGAAACACCGAGGCTCTTCAAGGCCCGGGACACGTCGGGAAGCATGGAGACCACGCCGATCGAGCCAGTGATCGTCGACGGTTGAGCCACGATGGCGTCGCAGCCCATGGAGATCCAGTAGCCTCCCGAAGCGGCTACCGAGCCCATGGAGGAAATCACGGGTTTGTTCTCTTTCACCCGTTCGATGGCCTGCCAGATCATGTCGCTTGCCATGGCGCTGCCACCGGGGCTGTTCACCCGCAGCACCACAGCCTTGCAGTTGTCATCCTCCCCGACTTTTTGCAGCGCGGCCACGATGGTCTCGCTACCCATGCTGGACACGTTGCCCTCGAAGTCCACCTGGCTCTTGCCGCTGATGATGGCTCCGCTGGCGTAGACCACGCCGACGTAAGCCTCCTCGGGCATCTTGATCGCAGGTGGGTTCAGCAGCTGGGGCAAGAGAGAAAAGATCGCGAAGGGGTTTTCGAGCATGGCCTCGATGTCCTCTTGCGTGCGATCACCGTAGTGCTCGACCATTTCGTGGTCCGAGCCAAAGAGCACGTCCATCACGTCGTCGAACTCATCCTCATAAACCGCCGCGTCGATCAGCCCACCCTGGGCCGCCGCGCTGGGGTCGACGATGAGCTGGTCGAAGAACGCCAACACCTGCTCTTCAGCGAGGCCTCGATGATCCGCCACGGAGGCGATCAACTGAGAGAAGTGCTCGTCGAGGATGACCTTGATCACTTCCCGCTGACCATCACTCATGGCGTTCAGAGCGAAGTTCTCGTACGCGGTTTTGTAGTCGCCGATGTGCAGAACTTCCAGGGACACGTCGAGCGTGTCCAGCAGCTCTTTGTAGTACATCATCTCGGCCACCATGCCCTCTAAGATGATCATCCCTGACGGCGGCATCACCAGCTGGTCGGCGAGGCTGCAGAAGAGCAGCCCGTTGCGATCAAGCGTCTCGGTGTAGCAGACGATCGTCTTGCCAGCGGCCTTCAGTGCGGACAGCTCAGCGAGCAGATCAATCGACTTGGCAAGGCCGGGAATACCCTTCACCACCAGCCGCACGCCAGCAACGTTCTCATCCGCAGCCATGTCGCGAATCTGCTGCAGCTTGCCGCGGAAGTTACGCCGACTCGGGCCCAGTGGGTTCTGCGGCAAGGGGTCTTCTGAGCCGCTTGCGGTGATCACCAACTCAACAACTTGAGCTGGCTTGTGATCGTCTGACTGCGCCGCGAGAGGCGCAGAGAAAAAAGCGAATCCGAGCAACACCGGAACAAGCCGCGCGCAAACCGTCATGGTCAAGATCTCAGGGGGGAGAGGGCAAGCGCCCCATCATGACTGATCTCAAGCTCCAACGGCTTAGGGACACCTTGGCAATCCCGTGACAACCATTCGGTCAACAAAGGGCCGCACGAGCTGCTGTCACCTGTGCTAGCAGGATCTACACCACTGGTCTGTCGTGGCCTACGGAAGCCTACGGAAGCCTACGGAAGCCTACGGGAGCCTACGGGAGCCTACGGGAGGCTACGGGAGGCTACGGCTGCCAGTGAGCCTGAATGCCATTGGACATGCTGCGGCCCAAAACCGCCCCCGGATCGACGATCACGTACTGCACGAACACGTCGAAGGGTCCACCGCCCCCAGCCACTGCCGAGATCAACACGTCGCCGCTGCCGTCCGTGACGAATGGCCCCACCAAGAAATCAGGAGCGGGCACCAAGATGCCTCCAGAGAACGGAGCGAAGACCGAGTTCAGAGAGAAGACCAAGAACGCAGTGGCCCCGGGCAAGGCGTCGCTCAAAGCGAAGTCTGCGGTGCCGCCGCTCGACAGATCGCCACAGGCTGCGAGGACGGGCTCAAGACCGCCTGTGCCAGCCAGGGCATTGCCCAGGTCGGTGGCCACGGAGACGCAACCGCCCGCCAGGGGCAGCTGGAAGTCAGCAATGACCGGACGATGGTCGGAGGCAATCCCCGAAGCGAGCTGCGGGTTCACGAAGAAGCCCGCCAGTTCAGCTGGCTGCAAGCCCGACGGCACAGACGTCGAGTTGAAAACGATCGAGTGACGCAAGGTGGCGATGCTGTCCTGCCAGCAAATGTAGTCGAGCTTGCTGGACGACTGAGTGCTGGTGTTGCCGGTGAAGAACTCACCTGAGCTGTCGTAGGTCATGTCCGTGCGATCGCGGTCCGTGCCATCACTGCCCCCGGTCACAGCGGCCTTGCTGATCCAATCGGCGGGGCCCTTGGTGCCGCCGTTCTTGATCTCGTCTTCATTCCAATCGCCGCCCAGCATGACCACCGTGTCAGAGGACACCAAGGCCGTGGCCGTGGGGCTCAAGATCTTGCTGTTCGGATCAGCCACCGGCCCACCAAGCCCGTTAAACATGGCATCGATGTAGTACGCCATGTTCTGTCCAGCGGCGACGCGCTGGTTGTGGTCACTGGCGCTTCCCCCTGCTTTCAGGTGACTGTTGCCAATCACGAAGTCGCCGGAGTAGGTCCCGTCGGGGAGGTCGATTTCGCAGTGCTGAAAACCCCGAATACCACCGTTGACGCCCGGAGCGTACAGGTCGCCCAACTGCAAGAAATCATTGGACTGATCGTTCCCGTCCCCATTCAGGTCAGCGAAGGGGTAACGACTCATGATGACGTTACGATTGAAGCCATCGGTGATGCCATTCACAAAGATGAAGGGCAGGTCGTAGGTAGGCGCGTGCAGCTGTACGTAAGTGGCCACTATGGCTCCGC
>JBLIMM010000240.1:0-7360 GCA_047638635.1 Pseudohongiellaceae bacterium
AAGCCCCCGCCGGGGTCTGGGGGCGGGCGGGCCCCCGCCGGGGGGGGGGGGGGCCCCGGACGTCAGCGAACGCGGTCGAGGTCGCGATCCGCTGCTCCTATTGGGCGCTGCCTACCAGACCATTGCTGGCTGCGAAACCCGCTGGCCCCGCGCCATCTTGAATCCAGTACTGAACCCAGAGCTGGGATCCACCGGCCACGCTGTGGGGCCAGGTTGTCGGGCTCAGGGTGCCTCAGGTGTCGTCATTCTCGATCCCGCGGCGCTCGAGGCATTGCGCCAGATTGGCTACCTGAAGTCGGCGGGGCCCGGCGCAGGGGCTGCTCATGGAGTTCGAGCTCATTCCCTGAACGGAGTTGCCAGGGGGCGGGTGGCCACCGCACCCGGCCCGTTGGTGTCTTGCTGCCCGTTCGAAAGCTGTTGGTGTTTAGCGAAGCCAGTGAGACGACCTGTGACCTTTAGGGGAGGTCGGCGTCTCTCCGGTATGAACATCAAGACGACTGCGACAGATGAGTTTCCGTTTGACGAGGACAGCGAACGGGAGGCGGTACAGCACTGGCTCGACGGCAGCGTGGAGCGGCTGCTAGCGGTGTGGGCTTTGCGCGGGGAGCGTTACTCCCGGCGACTTGCCGAGTTTGATCATCCCGGGGATGCCCTGGACGACCTGCTCACTTTGGCGGCGAGGCGGGTGGTGCCCTTGCCAGCTCCACGGCGACGGGGGCTGCCCCGAGAGGGGTTATCGCCGGCTGTCTTAGCGCTCTGCCAGCTGGCTCGCCCAGACCGACAGGCTCTCCGCAGTGCGCTAGACGGCCTCGACTTGGATGACCCCCAGCGAGATCACTCCGCTGCGGCCATGTGGCGCCTGCTAGAACGCGTGAGGGCGGCACGTCGAAGAAACGACGCACCGCCCTCGCAGAATCCTGGAGGCGACTCCGAGGATCGCAACCGGCTCAGTTAATCGAGTCGGTCTCGCTAACGTCTTCTTCGCAGCACTCCTCAGCAGCTTCAGCACAGGCTTCGGCAAGCTCGGCACACTCTTCAGCGGCTTCGGCGCAAGCCTCCACAGGCTTGCTGCACTCTTCCGCTGCAACACTGCATTCGGACGTGGAGGACGACGAAGAAATGGCCACGGTCGTGCCCACGTTGCCGAGAATCTGAACACCGCTGCCTGAGGTGACAAAACCGATCTTCTCCAGACCACCCAGGGCCTGGAGGTCGACTTCACCGTCACCCTCCATCTCGATGACCTGCACCTCTCCGTCTCGATTGATGGTCATCACGCCGTCTTCGATGGTGATGGAGAGCGTCTCGGCACTGTCGGAGTCGCTGTAGATGCTCTGCAGCACCTTCGTCGAGCCACCGTGCCCTTGCAGGATGTTGAGCTTGTCGAGAGCCTGAAGCCCGGACAAGCCTTGGACGTTCAGAGCCTTGATCTGGTGGCTGCCGTGCAAGCCCTTGACGGCTTTCATGTCTTTGAGCTTGAGCAACCCTTTGAGCCCCTTGATGTCCTTCAGCTGGTGCAGACCCTCGAGGTCCTGCAGGGTGCCCCCGTTGAGCTTCATGTGCAGCTTCAGGTTGATCTTTTCGTCAAAGTCGTCCAAGGCCTCGTGGAGTTCTGTGAGGTTCTCGTGCCGCTCGGCCATGCTCTCGTGAAGCTCTGCCCACTCAACGTTCTCTCCGTCGATGATGAAGACGTTGCCATCGCTGTCGTCGCCATCGTGATCGAAGAACCATGAATGACCGGTCGCTGCGCCATCGCCATTGAAGAAGATGTTGTGCTCGTCGTCACCACCGGGAAGGGCGAACTGCATGATTCCTCCGAGGGCCGAGTTCTCAAGGAGCGCGTTGCCCTGGAGGCTCAGGTTTGACGGGACACGGTGGCCCAGGCGAATCTGGCTGGACTGTGTGGCGCCTCCCCGGGTGTAGGACAAGTCCACCATCTCGCCGGCTTTCTGGGAGCCGATGGCTTCGGCGACCTCTTCGGCGGTGGTGACCTGGTGGCCGTTGATTGTGGTCAGGACGTCGCCCCCTTCGAGGCCGGCAAACCAGGCCGCAGAGTTGGCAATGACCTTGTCGATGGTGACGCCAGAGGACGAGGCGCCGCCCATTTCAACGCCCAAGAACCCGCCGCCTGACGGAGTCGTGAGGGCCAGTTTGGTGGGCACAGGCGCGCTGGCCAAAATCTCGCCTTCGAGAGTGACCAAACCTTCGCCTGGGCGAATCACGGTGATCGAGACCGGCTGACTCTTGTTGGCAGCGGCGAGGGACTTGGCGATGTCGCCAGCTCCGTTCACCCGCTTGCCGCCAATCTTGAAAAGAATGTCATCGGCAGCGAGGCCAGCGCGATCGGCGAGAGATCCGTCGAAGACCTCTGAGATCACGACCCCATCGTCTGAGTCACTGACCATCACGCCGAGCTTAAGAGTCTCGTCGAGCTGGGCAATTCGCACCCTGGGCTGGGCGGCTGTGCCTTGAACTACAGCGACGGCGGGTCGAGTAAATTCGACCAATCCGGTGCGCTCATGGGACTCCTGGGCGAACAGGTTGGGGACGAGGGCCAAAGTGGCCAAGGCAACCTGTGGGACGAGTAGGGTCTTCATCGTTATTCTCCGTGGGACGACATCGCTAGGACTAGGACGCGGCTCCTTACCTCGATGCCTGCCTTGCTGTTTGGTGACCACGAATGATCCTCGCCACAGGATGCCTTGCTGACAAGGCCTTGAATGGGGCCTCTGTACGGGCCGCCCTTGAGGCCACAGGCCTCGATAAGACCCTGTTAGCGGCCAACGACGGTGCTGTCCCGTCAGAACTCAAAGGCCTGCCGGCAGTGGCTGTGAGCGTGGATTGGGCCGGAAGAAGTCGCGGAATCGCCGCAGCTCAGGCGTCGGGTAGCGGCACCATCCTGCTCAGTTTGCCCGAAGGCTGGGGGATTGAAGAAGCCGCCCGGGAACTCTTCGACCTGGGCCGCCAGGTTCCGGGGCTCGAGTTGGCTGTGGTCACGCCAGAGGCCGGCGACCTCGCGGAGGTGCACAACTTGGGCCTGCTGATGGCTGATCTTGCCAACCAGCGCCTGGGTTATTGGCACCGCCCGTCGGTGATCCTCCGGCGAGAGCAGCGGGACGTGGACTGGCTCGACGTTTTGGGCCGCTTCATCGTGGGGGTCTCTCTGGACGACGTGCTCAGCGGCCACGGTGGTTTGCCCCCAGGCACGGGCGAACTCGACTTACCTCTGCTGGCAGAGTTGACCGGGAAGACTCTCGAAGCCACTCTCGACACGGATCCGCTGCCCGACGTAGGCCTGCTCAAACTGGCCGTGGACAGCCTCAAGACCGCGGGGTTCTCATGAGCTCGAATCGACCTGCCGTGCCGTTGACCATTGCTGGCTCCGACCCCTCTGGCGGGGCGGGGATTCAAGCAGACCTGAAGGTCTTCCTGCGCTTCGGCCTGTCTGGAGCTTCGGTGCCCACGGCGCTCACGGTCCAGTCGCCCACGGGGGTCAAGGCCATCGAAGCAGTGGATGCCAAGCTGGTGAAGCGCCAACTCGACGCCCTGCTCATGGACTTCCGTCCCGCTGCAGTGAAGGTCGGCATGCTGCCGTCTGCAGCGGTGGTGCGCGTGGTGGCCCGGGCTTTGACGCCGCTCATGCGCAAGAAAGTGCCGATCATTATTGACCCGGTGTTACAGGCCAGCAGCGGCGCCCGAGTGCTGCCGCGCAAGGACGTGGCGATCTTTCTGCGCCACCTCGCGCCCCTGGCCACGCTGATTACGCCCAATGTCACCGAGGCAGCAGAGCTTTCGGGGCTGACGGTGTCAGCGGTTCGCCGTAACACTCAGGATGTGATCAAAGTGCTGCTCAGAGCTGGACCCAAGGCGGTCCTGGTCAAAGGGGGCCACCTCTCAGGCGATGAATCTGTAGACATCTTGGGCTTCGGCGACGAGGTGGTGATGTATTCCCTGCCTCGAGTGCCTCGGCGCCGCCGCGTTCATGGCACTGGCTGTGCCCTGTCGTCAGCGATCACGGCGCTCATGGCACAGAAGATCTCCCTGGAAGACTCGGTGGAGATGGGCAAGCGATTCGTGACCAGTGCCATTGCCGGGGCTCGTTACGTGGGGCGCGGCAGTCGGCAGCTCGACTTCACCGCAGACGTGCCGATGATTGAGGGCGAGGGCGGCTGAGCCTTGCCAGGCTAGCCGTCTCGCAGGCGCCCGAAGAAACCGGCGAGTAGCTCAAGGGTAGACCCAGGATCCGCTGCGGCTAGGCCCACGTGGCCTCCTAGGGGTAGCTCAAGACCATGCACCAGCGGGTTGCCATTGGCGGCCGTGAGGGCTCGGCGCATGTGTTCTACAGGCACCAGGGGGTCGTCTACTGGGTGGACCAGGACTGTGGGCACCGCCAGCTCGGCCATGACTGAGGGCTGGGCACAGCTGGCCTGGTCCAGCAAATCGTCTAGATCTTGGGGCAGCTGTGGATACGCGGGCAGGATGACCTCGCGGATGTACTGGGCGTAGACCCTGGACTTCTGGGCCGTCTTGCCCTGCTCGTTCAGGCGCTGCGTCAGGTGTTGGCGCACCGAGCGCATGACACCCCAGAACATGACGCGCTCGCTGAGGCTTTGGGGACGGGGCAAGCGCGAGCTGTCATCGAACGCTGCAGCCCCTTCGCCCACATCCAGAGGCGCGCCGATGGCCATGACGCCTCCACGGAGCACGTGCTCTTGGCCCGCGCGGCTCGCCTCGTAGGCGGCTCTGACAACACAGTGCCCGCCGTAGCTGAGCCCCAGCAGGCCTACCGAGACCCCTTCGCCGCGACTGAGGGCTTTGGCCGCGGCAAACAGGTCACGGCCCTCCTCGATACCGAGAGACGGCGGTGGAGGAGTGCCCCGGAGCAGACCGTGGTCCCGCAGGTCGAGGGACACCACGTGAAAGCCCCAGCGGCGCAGCACTTCGGCGATCTCTACGACATACGCGCTCACGTGGGAGTCGAAGATGCCGTGGACGATGATGATGATCGGAGCGCCTGGGGGGCCCAGGCTGTGGTGTCCCCTGAGCACGACCCCATCGTGGGTGGGGATGCCCAAGGTGCCGTAGGCTTCGAAGCGGTCGTAGACCGGGGCGCTGCCAGCGAGCCCCGGCAGCTGGTCCGCTTCCCGAGTGATGACGTCCTGGCAACCCAGGCCGAACAGCAATTTGTAGGGGTTTGTTTCTCGATCAGCGCCCGTGAAGCTGAGCTTGTCTATGCCGGCGAAAGCGGCTTGAGCCCTGTCTTTCAGCTCGATCTCGGCACTCGGCAGAGGCAAGGGGGGGCTAGGCCAGGACGTAAGATCCGGCAGCTTTGGGGCGAAGAGGCAAGCAAGTTGATCGAGCATGGGGGGCAGGCTAGCTGCTGGGTGAGTGGCTGGTCCAGCCTCGATCGAGGGCGAAACGAGGGGCAGCCTTGCGAGCCTGTCATGGCTTCGAGCCGGCGCATGTTTTGGCAGTTTAGAGCTGCACCCTTGACGCGAGCGCCGCGCAACCGTATTTCATGGTCCCTTGTTCGACGTTAAGAGCGTGGTCTAGAGACGCCACGACCAAACGAAGCGGGTGTAGCTCAGTGGTAGAGCATCACGTTGCCAACGTGATTGTCGTCGGTTCGATCCCGATCACCCGCTCCACTTACTCCTCCTTGCAGCACCACTCGAGCGTCCCCCGTTTGCTGCAGTGATGCAGGTGTCGACCCCCGACTTTGACGCGGAGACGGTGATGGGATCCTCGGGAGATGGTTGGTCCGTCGAGCAGAGCGCTGAGCTCTACAGCCTGCCAGGTTGGGGCAGCCCGTACTTCAGTGTCGACACGGACGGTGGCCTGGTGGCGCGGCCGAACGGCACGGGCAGAGGTGCCCGCCTCGATGTGATCGCGGAGACTGCTGCGAAGCACGGCCTCTCCCTGCCCTTACTCGTGCGCTTTGAGGGCATTCTCGGGCATCGGCTTGAGACCCTCAACAGGGCCTTCACTGGGGCGATTGCCGAATACGACTACGGGGGGCGCTATCGGCCGGTTTATCCGATCAAGGTCAACCAAGAGCGACAGGTGGTCGAGGGGCTGCTGCGGGCTGGTCGGGAGATGGGCTTGGGGCTGGAGGTGGGCAGTAAGCCGGAGCTCATGGCTGTGGTGGCCCTGCTCGGTCGTCCCAGTCGGATCATCTGCAACGGCTACAAGGACGAGACCTATATCGAGCTGGCTTGCTTGGCTGTGCGCCTGGGCCACGAGGTGGTGGTGGTCATCGAGAAGCCCAGCGAGATTGAGACCATCGATAGGGTGGTGGCCCGTGAGGGTCGTGACGCGGCTCCCTTCTTGGGGCTGCGCTCGCGCCTGGCCGCTCGTGGCGCTGGACGCTGGGAGTCGTCGGCAGGGGACCGGGCCAAGTTCGGGCTCTCCGCTTCCCAACTGGTGGACTGTGTGGAGTGGCTGCGCGGGGTGGAGCTGCTGCCGCTGGTGCGCTTGCTGCACTTTCATATTGGGAGTCAGATCACGGCCATCCGCCCCTGGAAGGTTGCGCTGCGCGAAGCTTCGCGGCTCTTCATCGAGCTGCACCGGTTGGGTTGTCCCCTCGATCTGTTCGACGTGGGCGGCGGGCTTGCGGTGGACTACGACGGCAGCCGCACGAACTCTGCCTCGTCGATGAACTACTCCGAGGAGGAGTACGCTCGGGACGTGATTTGGGCCATCTCCGATGCTTGCGAGAAAGCCGGGGTTCCGGCCCCAGATATCGTGAGCGAGTCGGGGCGAGCTTTAGTGGCGCACCACTCTGTGATGCTGGTCGAAGTGACAGGCACGGCGCGGCTCACCCGAGACGGCGAGGTGAGTCCTCCCAGTGATGACGAACACGAACTGGTGGGGGAGTTGCGTCACAACCTCAAGCGATTGTCCCGAAAGAACGCTGCCGAGGTTTATCATGACGCGCTGAACTTGCGCGAAGAGATGCTCTCCCGTTTTGGCCTGGGACTGCTCGACCTACCGACCCGAGCCCTCTGTGAAGACCTCTTCTTTGCCACGCTCGATCGTGTGGGCAAGTTGGTCGACTCTCTCGATCACGTGCCCGAAGATCTCGAAGGCCTGCCTGACCGCATGGCCGATCTGTACTTCTGCAATTTCTCGATCTTCCAATCCGTGCCGGATCATTGGGCCATTCGCCAGGTGTTCCCGGTGATGCCCGTGCAACGTTTGGGCGAGCGGCCCAAGGTGAAAGCGGTGCTGGCCGACATGACCTGCGACAGCGACGGAAAGCTCGACCGCTTCCCCGATCGCCGCGACGTGAAGCATGTGCTCGAAGTGCACGATCTCCGCGAAGGGGAGCGCTACGTCTTGGGCATCTTCTTGGTGGGTG
>JBLIMM010000241.1:0-7331 GCA_047638635.1 Pseudohongiellaceae bacterium
ATTGACCAGTCCATCAGCCGCACGGAGCTGGTGCCATCGATCGCCTTCGAAGTAGGCCACTCCGGTGCCCCACGAGCAGAGCAGCACACGTCCATCGGGCGTCTGCACCACTTGCGAGATGGATCCTTCGGGAACGCCCTGCACACTTCCGAAGTGCTCGGACGTCAAGGTGTCGGCGCGCAGCAAGGCGCCATCACCGGCCATCCACACGCGCCCTTCGTCGTCGACGCAGGTGTCGTGCAGGCTCTGGAGCCCGAGCTGGTCCAGGTCGAGCTCGCGCCAGTCATCGCCGATGAGGATCGCGGCGCGTCCCGTGTCCGATGCGACAAGTAGTGCCGTCTCGTCGGCGGCCGGCCGTCGCAGGAGCGGGAGCTCTGGCTCGTCCGGAGCCGGCCGAGAGCGGACTGGCTGGCTTTCCGGATCTGTCGGCGCCTCGGTGACATCCGCCGGGAGGAGAGGGGAAGCCTCGGAACTGCGCAGCATCTCGGAGGTGGAGGATGGCAGGGGAGCCTGTGTCGGTTCCTGCGAGGCCTCCTGCGCGTGCGGCGTCGGCGCGGACGCCGGCGCGACCACTTCGACGCCCGGGCTCATGGTCCGCGAGACGATCAGTGCCCCGATCATGCTGCCCGCGAGGAGCAGTCCGACAGCGCCGAGCATTCGCCTGCGACCCGGGGAGCGAAGGACCTTGCCGATGAACCCTGCCGTTGCGCACGTACGGCAGAGGAGGATCCGCTCGCGACGTAGCATCTCCGCGAAGGGGAAGCTCTCGCCGCAAGTCGGGCAGGGGAAGAGTTGCTCCGCGTCAGGCGCGCGGATGACCTCCGGATCGGCGATGACTTCGGGCTGGACCCACTCCGTTCCGCGGCCGCATGACGGGCATTGTGCGACCGCCTCTCCCGCGACCGCCTCGAGCAGAGCGCCACATGCGCAGCGCATGCGCAGGGGGCGTGTCACGGACCAGACTCCGGGCACGCCGCCAGCGGAGTCATGAAGGGCCGTCGTTCGACGAACTCACCCGGAGGGCAAGGCACGCGGCCGGGATTTGCTGGAGCGGCATCGCTACCGGAAGGCGCGCGATCAGCGTGGCGAGCCCATCGCCGAAGAGCTTGCCGGGCGGAAGCAGGATGCGCTCGGAGCCTGCGAGCAGCACAACCTCGAGCCGGTCTAGTCCGGCGGGAACAGGATCGCGGGTCGATAGCTCGAGGACGAAGCGGCCGTCCTGCTCGATCTCTGCGCGCACGATCTCGAAGGACACGGACGTGGGTGATTGGGTGGCGATCCCGTCGACGGGGGCGTCGATCTTCTGGCGCTCTGCCGATCGGAAACCCGGTTGCAGGGCTGCTTGCGTGGACAGGTCGCGGGCGAGGTCGGCCATGCCGGTGAGGAGCCGCTCGAGCGCCTCGCGTGTCGCGTCGGCCAGGCGCACGCCAAATGGGACGCGGGCTGGCTCGGATGCCGACACGGATAGCCGTGAGCGGATGTTCTCGAACAGACGGTCCCGCCGCCCCTCGAAACTCTGGAGCGACTGTACGAGCGTTCCCAGGTCCTCGGTGCAGCTCGCGCATGCCTCGACGCGCAGCTGAACGGAGGCGCGCTCCGCCGAAGGCAGCTCGTCGAGCGCCAGAGCCAGGAGCTGCTCGTGCGAGGGGCAAACCCCGTCCTGTTTGCCGCCGGGGTCGACGACTCGTTCGTGGAGTTTCCTGAGGTCGTCGGCGTTCATGTGCAGCAGCCTGCCGAAGGGGTGTTCTCGATGTCAGGGCGCCCGCGTTCACATCGAAGCGATGCCTCCAAGGGCTGATGCCGTGCGTCCGCGGGTGCCATGGCCGGAGTCTTCAAGCCTTGCACTACGCCTCCCTTGTGGCCGGGGAAGCGAGGCGTAGCTCAACACACTCACGCAGTCGCTTGCGACCCCGGTGAAGCAGTACACCCAGCGCATTCAGCGTCGACCCGATGCTGTCGGCCACGACGTGCCGAGGCTTCTCCTCGATGTCGATTCCCGTGATGGCCTCGCGGTACTTGCGCGCGAGGGCTTCGACGCACTCGAGCAACACCTCGGAGTTCTCCTGGCGGCGAAGTTCCTCGAACGGGTCGGTGGCACTCGGATCGGCGACCAGGGTTCCCGGATCGCTCTCGGCGTCGGGGCTCACATCCGTCCAGGCGCGCACATCATCGCGCTTGCGACGCTTGCCGGCGATCACGTGCCTGGCGATGGTGAACAGCCACGCACGAAAGTTGGGCTTGTCTCCACGCTGGGGGGGCGAGCGGCGCAGGGCGATCAGCGCACTCACGAAGGTCTCCTGGCAGAAGTCGTCCGCCTCCTGGTCCCCGCGCGAGCGCTGTCGCACGAAGCCGAAGACTGCCTTGCCCCAGGCTTCCCAGAGGAGCTCCAGGAAGTGATCGTTGTCGAAGGCTGCGCTGTCGCCTCCGCCAGCGAAGAACCCGGCTAGGTAAGCGTAGGGGTCGACGGGCATGGCGGCATTCTAGTCGGGAGTGGGGCCATCGCCAGCTCCAGCGGTAGAGCTTTGGGAGACGATGTTCCACTCATCGCGGTGGTCCTCTTGCCGAGGCTTCCATCCCACCGCGAACCCGGCCTCCTCGGCAATTGAGCGTGCCTTCTGGTACACCTCAAAACTGTCATCCCAGACTTGGAAGCGGATCCACTCTATTGTGGGGTCCAGTTTGGAGAGTTCGGCCTGGTACTTTGGCCGGGGGCCGTCGAGTTCATCCACACCGTCCCCGTTTGCGGATGCCCGGAGGTCGCAGTCCAACGTGCAGGCGAAGCCCCTCCACTCGGATTCGGCAACTCGGATCTGGAAGTCGCGGTCTCCGATGTCGTCGTCCTCGAAGTGAGCGATAGTCTTCTTGAGGCCGCGGGTTATCTGCTGAATGGTCAGACCATCGACCTTTCCCCCGACGGTCTTGGCAATTTCGGCCATCGCCTGAGCTTGAAGGGAGGCCTCGTCGTACAAGAACACCTCACCTCGGGCACACCAGAAAATACGCTTCTGCTTTCCCTGGGATCGGCTGGCGTCGGAGTGCGGAAGTCGCAGCGATTGACGATCCTCTAAGGTCTGCTGTGTGTCATCCAGCTTCGCCATGAGGTCGCTCAGCAGCTCGCTCTCCTCCAGCTCCAGCGCCTCCAGCGACTCGAACTCGGACTCGAGCTCGGCGACCTCCTCCTGCAGGACCGTCTCGCCGACCTCCTCGAAGTTCGTGGGATCCCCAACTTCCAGGGCCAGCTCGCGAATCGAACGCCGGAGTTCTCCGAGCTGCACGCTGTCCTCGGGAGCGGTCCTGGATAACTGTCCCCATCGATCCCGTAGCTCCAGCAGGTCTGCCCGGAGCTGGGCCTCGTGCTGGCGTGCTTCCTCTCTCGCGTCGACGTCGACGGCCGGTGTGTCAGCTTCCGCGGCCACCGTACGGCTGACCGCATCGGCCACGGAGAGCTGGGTCACGGCCACAACGATGATGAGAATCCCGACCACGTTGGTCATGGTGTCGAGGATCGAGTCGTAGCTGGGGAATCCGCCCCTGGATCGATTGCGTCTCATGGTCGTCTCCTTATTCGTCGGGGCTGAAATAGCTCAGGTCGAGCGGTCGATGGCCTGGTACGGGCATTTTCTCGTGACGGGTGTCGGTCTCGTCTGACACGGTGTTCGCTAGCTCGAACGCCTCCACGCCCCCCGGCCGGATCATGTAGATGACAGTCGCCTCCGAGTCCTGCCTGACCATCTTCAGCATGTCCTTGAGTTCGGTGCTCTTCTCGATCGACTTTGTCCGTACGTGGATGCGCTGATCCTCGGTGCGCTCGGCGCGAAGTGTCAGTCCGGTCCGGGTACATTCGACGAACGTCGGCACCCGTTGGGCGGTGTTGCCGTTGGCCGCCAGTAGCCTCGGCAGAATCTGGGTCGTATTCCGCGCCGCGAGGGCGTCGGCCTCCCGTCCCCGTAGCTCGCGTTCGAGCTGGGCGTTGCGTACTTTCAGTTCCTCGAGCGTCGTCTCGAGCTCCGTGATCCCGTTACGCAGTTCGTGAATACGGCTCTCGGCCTGGATTACCTGACTCGCGCTGAGCGCCTCGGCAACGATCTGGCGTGCCTGCTCCTTGACCAGGCGCGCGTGCTCGGCGCGCGCCTTGATCAGGTCGTCGGCCACGGCCTGGGCCTGCAGCACGAGCTGGTCCAGCTGGCTGATCTCGCGCGTCGCATCGTCCGCGCGGGCGGTGATGGTCTCCAGGGATTCCTGAACGCGCGGGGCAGCCACTGCGGACATCTCTCCGGCCGTGAGTCCCGCGATCATCAGGGTCAACGTGCCGATGATGCACGACAGGATACTGAGGAACGGAAACAGCGAGATCTCCGTTGCGGATCGGTTGCGTCGCATGGGCGTGTTCCTTCCTGTTCAGCGCCTACGCGTCGTCGCCGTTGCGGTTCATGAACGGGAAGAGTCGTCGGCGCGGCTGGCCCTGGGCGGCCTTTTCCAGGCTGGCCAGGGTTTTCTGAAGTGCGGCCAGGGTCTTGGGTAGGCGCTGGTCGCGCATGACGGCCTCGATCTGCACGGTCAGGTCGTGCTGCCGCTCGGAGAGTTTTGCGCTCTCCTGCGCGCCCTTCGACAGGGCACGCGCCTGAGCGTGCAGCGTCTCGGGCACGTCAGTCGTGATCTGGGTCTGCAGCTCCTTGAAGACGCCAATGGCCTGGTCGATTCGCTTGGAGTGCGCCTGACCCGAGCGATCGATCTCGATCGTGAACTCGCGCAGGTTCTCACCCATCGTCTCGGTCAGCCCGCGCATGGACTCCGCCTGGCCTTCGGCCGCCGACGTCAACCCGCTAGCGATCTGGCGCAGCTCGGCCTCGAGCGTCGGTGCGAGCTTCGCAAGCTCCTCCGCACGCGCCCGGTCCGCGTCGTGCGCTCGTTCCTGGATAGCGGCAAGCTTCGTCTCGAGCTGCGTGAGTATGTCGGTGAACTGGCCCGCCTGGACGGCCTGCTGTTCCGTGTGTGCACGCTGGATCGCACCGGCGACAGACTCGATCGACGCGCTCGCTGCCTCGAGCTTCGCCGCCGTGGCTTCGCCCTGGGCCTGCTGCTGCTCGAAGGCGCCGAGCTGCGCCGCCTGCAGGGCTGCGGTCAACGCTTTCGTCTGCTCGGCCGTGGCCAGGGCCTGTGCCTGTGCCCGGTCGTGGAGAGTGGTGAGCATCGTCTCGGCCCGCGCGGTCTGCTCGCTGCCGACCGTCTCGAGTCGCCCCAACCACTCGTCGACCTGGCTGCGGTCGTGCTCGAAGGCCGCTTCGACCGTGCCCTTGGCCAGGCCGATCTGGGTCTGAAACGTGTCCTGCATCTGCGTGCCGGCGTCTTCCCAGCCCTGGGCTACATCGTTCGAGAGCTTGGCTCCGATGCCCGCCAGCTCCTTGCGCCACTCCTTCATCTCGGCCGCGTGCGCGGAGAAGAGCTTGGCGACCTCCGCGTTCATCCCGGTGGACGGCTGCTCCTCGGAGGACGTGTGCAGGCGCATCAGGAGCTCTTCGTTGCAGAAGTCGGCGACCGAGTTGAGGACGTTGTCCTCGAGCTTCTGCATCCACTGCGTGGGAACCATGAGCAGGATGCTCATGACCAGGGCGATCAGCGTCGTATGGAAGGCCACGCCCAGGCCCGAGGTGACCCCGCCGAGGGAGTTCTTGATGACGTCGATTCCCTCGGCCGCATTGATGCTGTCCGAGAAGCTCATGACCGAATCACCGATGCCGATCACCGTGCCGATGAAGCCGAGGATCGGCACGGCCCAGATGAGGACCTTGAGCATCGAGTAGCTGGAATCGACGCCGAGGGCGTCGAGCTCGCCCTGGGATGAGACCAGGTTCGAGACCTCCTCGGTGCTGCGCCGCGTCCTGAAGTGATCCAGGGAGCGCAGGACGCGGTGTACGAGGAAGCTGCCGCTGGCCTTGACCGGGAGGCCGTGGATGTGCTTGCGGAATGCCAGGGCGTTGTCCGGTCGGATGGCGACCGAAATCTCGCGCGGCAGCACGTCGAACAGCAGGGCGCTGCGCTGCGCGCGCACCTTGACGAACTTGAAGGCCAGCATGGCCAGCGCCCAGGTCGTCAGGAAGACGATCGCCTTGGGCACCCACCCGACTGCGAACATCTGGCCGACGTAGGTCTCGGCCACGGGCGGTACGACGAACAGGAAGATCAGGACCGTTGCGGCGGCTCCGATCAGACCCGTGAGCAGCTCGTTGACGTCGGTGCGCGGGGGCGTTCCCGTCGGCATGTCCTCGAACGAACTCTTCGAGGGACTGCTCAGTCCCGAGTCCGTGCCCGAATCGAGCAACCTTCCACTGGGGGCGTCGAGCGCCTGAGTGGCCGACGCATCGCCAGCTGCCGGGCGAGTGCAGGTGAACTTCTCCTTGCAGTCGGGGCAGCGCACGAGCGAGCCGACCTTGGACTCGGTGATCTTGAGGTTCAGCCCGCAGTGGGGGCAGAGCATGCTGATGTACATTAACGTCTCTCCGGCAGGGTGGGGATCTGGGCCATGGGGGCGACGCCTTCGGCTGCATCACCATCGCTGACCGTATGCACGCGAGCAGGTGCGCATTACGAGAGCTTGGCGGGGAATCGCCGGGCGGGCTCCAGTGCACCAGTCTACAGGAAGTTGCTGTTTGGAGGGGCCACATTGGGCCTGGCGGGGCCCGTGGGGGGGGGCGCGCACGGCTCCGTATACCGCGAAGGGCCGTCAGGGCAGGTCAGCGGCGCATCGGAAACCGGAGGATGCATCCTGATAGCCGCGAGACTCCAGTAGGCCAAACTGCACCACCGACCGGGTCTCACAATTCTTATCCCAGCCGCCCCCGTTCAGAAAGGGCATCGCGTTATCGCCCTGGTCCGGGTCGAGGCCTAACCACTCCGCGGCATTGCCCGCCATCTGATAAAGCCCGAATGCCGACCGGCCGCCCGGATATTCGTTCACATTCGTAGGCCCGGTGACGCCGCTGCTCTGGGAATGACAGAGATCGGCGGCGAACACGTCTCCCCACGGAAACAACCTCTCCGAGTCGGCACGCCCTGCGCGGGTCCATTCGACGTAGCTGGGCAGGCGCAGACCGGCCCAGGATGCATACGCGGTTGCACTCCACCAGTCGACCCCAACCACCGCGACGTTGTCAGCGCCTTTCGATCGAATGTCCCACTGCTCGGGGGTGTGATCGAGCGGCACTCTTTCCTTGCTGTCGCAATAGGAATGGTCGCCAGTCTTGTTCACGTATTCGAGAAATTTGGCGTACTGGCCATTAGATACCTCGAACCTCGCGATCCGAAAGCCTGAAACCTCTTCTCGCCCCTGTCTG
>JBLIMM010000242.1:0-7319 GCA_047638635.1 Pseudohongiellaceae bacterium
TCCTCTCGCCGAATCCCCTTGAGATTCGCCCTCGTGACATCGAGGCAGCTCTGGCTGGGGATCAACTGCGGCTGCACTACCAACCGCTCGTGAACCTCTCTGACTCCTCAGTCTATGGAGCGGAAGTGTTGCTACGCTGGGAGCACCCTGACCTGGGTTGGCTCCAGCCTGCCCATATCATCCCCCTCGCCGAGGAGCAGGGTCTCATCGTGCCGGTGACCCGCTGGGTGATCAAAGAGGCTCTGCGTCAGTACAGCCTCTGGGCCGCCGAGGGCTGGGACTTCAAGATGGCCATCAACATCTCGGCCCAAGTCCTACGGAACCCCGACTTCACCGACGAAGTCGTGGCCGCCACAGAAGACTCCCGCGTCTCCCCCCGGAACGTCATCCTCGAAATCACCGAGAGTCAGACCCTCGCTCAGGCCGAGGAGATCGACGTACTCGACACGCTGACCAACCTTAGCCTGATGGAGTTCGGCCTGGCCATCGACGACTTCGGTACGGGCTACTCCTCTCTTGGACGACTGGTCTCGGCCCCGTTTACCGAGATCAAGATCGACAAGTCCTTCGTCATGGATGCGGCCAACACCGACGCGGATGTGCGCCGTGACGCCGATGTGATCGTGCACACGGTCACCGATCTGGGACACAACCTGGGCATGACCGTCATCGCCGAAGGGGTCTCCTCCCGGGAAGCCTGGGACTTGGTCGAATCGCACAAAGCCGACGTGGCTCAAGGCTTCTTCATCGCTCGCCCCTTGGCCCCCGATGCCTTCAGCCAGTGGTTGCAACGCTGGGGAGCCCCGACAAACTCGGCACCTCAGCCGGCCTCGATCGCTTCAAGCGAAGCTCTTCCCACCGAGGCGGACGCGACGTCGCAGAACACGGAAAATGCACCGAAAACCGAGGGCCCCTTCGCTCCCAGCGACGGAGCTGTGTCTCTGAGCCCGCTTGACAACACTCCAGTCGACAGCGAATCCAGTCATGAAGCTCACGGCACCGACACGGAGTGCAGCGACGAGAGTTGCGAGGTCCCCAGTCATGCCCACATGCAAGACTCACCGACCGCGTCCTTCAGTCTCAATCAGTCTGTGACCCGCCGCCCTCTTCCGGACAGCGTGTCCCACTCTCTGCCCATGCCCAACGGCCAAAAGGGCGGCGGCAACGCTTCCCCCAGTCCCTGAGTCTTGAAGCAGCGCTCATCACCATGAGCTGAGCAGTCACAGCAGCCCATTCGCTGGATCCTGGCCCTGGCCGTCGCAAGACGCCCGGGGCCTTGCTCATTTCTGGCCCTCCTGCCGCCAGGATGCAACGTTTCGGTCATTTTCTATTCAGCGCCAGGAGCACCACAGGCGTACACCGGGCAGACCATGAGTTTGCCTCCAACCGACAACGCCGTGGGACCTCACCTGCTCGCCGCCGTGGCGCGCGGTGAGCCAGAGTCTCTCGACAGTTGGTACCGCAGCGAGCACCCGGTCGTGTATCGCCTCTGCTTCGGCTTCTTAGCCGATCCCACCGAGGCAGAAGACGCCGCTCAGGATGCCATGCTCAAACTCGCCGACACACTGCGCCACTACGACCCACAGCGACCCTACCCGGCCTGGCGCAACACGGTGGTGCTGAACCTCTGCCGAGACACCCTGCGCCGTAAGAACACTCGCCTCCATGCCGAGCAAGCGGCCCCACTAAAACTCCCCCCAAAGCTGCCGCCGCGCCCAGAAGAGATGGCCACTGCGGGGGAAATCCGAGAGCTGCTGCACCAAGCCTTGGCCCACCTGAGCCCGCGAGAACGGGAAGCCTTCGTCCTACGAGATCTCGAAGGACGCCCCACTCGAGAAGCCGCCGCAGTGTTGGGAGTGGGCGAAAGCACGGTGCGCTCCCTGCTCACCTTGGCCCGTCGGCGCCTGCGCCAACTGCTCGGTAAGCGCCTCGCCATTGAGGGGACCTCAAAATGACCTACGACCAGCACAGCGACGGCCAGCACCACGACGACCCGCAAAAAGATGACCTGGACGACGAGTCCCTGCGCCAGCTGATCTCCGCCTGGCAGCAACAGCCGTTGCCGGAGACCACGCCGGAGCTCGACGACTGCGACGAAGAAACGCAGGCCGTTGTGTCCTGGATGGCTGCGGCTTGGGCGGCTCAGCCGATCCCGGCCGTTGCTCCAGAGACACCACTCTCGGTGCGATCGCGACGTTTCCCCTGGCCCCGTGCTCAAGCCTGGCCGCAGATCACTCGCCGCGTTGCCGCAGCGCTGCTCCTCGGCGGACTCACGTTGACCTTGCTCTCAGGGCCCCACAGTCTTCCCGGGACAACCCAGACCGCCGCGCAGCCTGTGGCGTCACTCACCCACAGTCTCAAGAGCGGCACGCCCCCCACCACGAGCCACACAAACGCAGTTTCGAACGAGGCAGCGCGCAGCAAACCACAGCTCGTCGCCGTTGCCGACGACCACATCGTCTTTCGCTCCGGGCCCGTGCGCCTGGTGCTGATCACCGAATCACTCCAGGGCGAGTAACCCTCGTCCTCACTCTTTTCTTAAGGAGAACTCCATGTTCATCCCCAAGTCTCTGCTCGCCCCGATTTACGTGGGACTGCTAATGCTCGTCGCCGCCCTGCCTTGCTACGGCCAAAGTGCCGACGGCACCAGCGACGGTCAGCCAGACGCCAACCCCATGCCGCTCATGTCTGCGTCTGAGATGACCACCACCTTCTTCACGCCACAGCACGCCAGCGGCAGAGACGTCAACGACTTCATGCAGCTGGCCAGGAGCGTGCATGGGCGGGACATCAGCATCGAAGAGAAGGGCGGCTATTTCGCCCGCCCTGTGAGCAACCTCCAGACCGTCGGAGACGCGCTGGTGATCTTCGAAGACGCAGCCAGCTCCCAGAGGATTCTCGCCTGGTGTCAGCGCATCGACAAGGAGATGCAGAAGGATCAGAGCAGCGGTTCCGCTCTCGTCGTCGCCGAGTGGCGCCCCAAGAACATCAGCCTGACCACGGGGTACGAAGCACTGAGCCCCTTCCGGCACAACCTGCCCGACATGGCACCCGAATCTGATCGCCAACGCTTCCTTGTGAGCAACATTACGTTGCTGAAGGAACAGGGCACACTGATCTTGCGTGACACCCAGGATTTGGTCGACGAGATGCTCGATTTGCTGCAGCGCGTCGACTCGCCGGAAGAGCAGCTGATGCTCACGGCGCTGATCATCACGGGCAACAATGGGCTCGGCGATGCTCCCGGCGATGTGCCTGCGGACCTCGCTGAGCATCTCTCCAAGATGGTTCCCTTCTCCGACTTCCAAACCACAGCCATCGGCATGGTGCGCACCTCGGTCAGGGCCAGCGCCATTGAAATCAAGATGGATAACAGCAACCAGCTGCGCATTCGCCCCGAAGCTTTCGATGTGAACTCCTCGACGCTCACGGCCAAGTTCGAATTCCAGTCGGACAGTGGTTTGGTCTTCGACACCCGCACGTCGATCCACGCCGGTGAGTACACCGTGCTGGGAGCGAGCGGAGGCCAACCGCTCTTCTGTGTCCTGCGCATCGAAGTGATCGATTGAACCGCGAGGTGGTGCTGCCTGACTCTGACCGTGGTCACACTTCAGCAACCACCCCCACACGGTCCTGAGAATCTGCACGGACGCCAGCGCTCCCACCGAGGTGGAGGCGCTGGCGTTTGCCGTTGTGGTGGCGTCGTCCTGAGTGAGAAGCTCCTGGAACACCGCAGCAGCCCAGTTGCGACGCCAGAGCTTGACAAGCTCCGGTGCTTGTGCGGCACTGTAAGAGTGATGTCGACCCCTCCCACACTGGCCCACTGGCGCTCTCTCGCCCTAGCCCTGTTCTGCCTGATGGCAACGGGGCCCTTCCACGAGCTGCTCCACGGGGCTTCCGCGCCCGCCAGTGGGCAGCTCGAGTGGCATCGCAGCGACTGTGATCATCTTCCGGACACGAGCGAAGAGGGCGGATGTTGTGTCGCCGAAGCCACCCGCTCCCCGTGGACATTACAGCGGCACGCACCGATCACTGGGTTGCCTCAGATCGACCAGGGTCGGTTGCTCACTCTCGAAGCGATTCGTGGTTATCCCGTCGCACCCGACCGTGCGCACATTGGCGCCAGAGCACCTCCGGCGAAAGCGTGAGTTCACTGTCTGGGCGATGACTTTCGTCTCGCCCACCCTCACCTGTGCTTTCAAGCCGCCGCTCCGGATGCGCCCAAGATGTTTGCTGCTGTCACCCCAACGAGCCCTCGTGCTCGTTGCGACTCCACCCTGCGTCGTCACTCCCCACTCGTGACTTCCCTTCCTCCCAGACCTCGCAACCGAACACGACGCAGAGCGACCGCTCTCTGCCTCGTGGCTCTGCTGTCCGCTGCAAGCAGCACGATTGTGTCTGCCCAAGACAGCCCGACCGATCTGGGCGATCTGCGCGAACAACTGGCCCAGGCCCTCGCCACCATCACCCAGCTACAACAACGGGTGGACCGGCTGGAGTCCCAGCACAGCGACGGCGACGGCGTTGACGACCTTGAGGCTCAGCTGCAAGCGCTGCTCATCGACGAACCCTCAACGCCCGCTCAACCCATCCGAACCCTGCTACCCAGCGCATATAATCCGCGCATCGGCATCTTCGTTGAGGCCCTCGCTGAGGGGGGTAATGCAGACGAGATGTTCGGCACGGGCGGCGACCGTTTCTCCGTGCGAGAGATCGAGATGGACTTCAGCTTGCCCCTCTCTCCCTTCGCCGAAGCCACGTTCATCGCAGCTTTCGAAGACCTAGGCTCTGGCGAGTTCGAAAGCCGCGTTGAAGAAGCCTACGCCGACGTCAACCTGGGCGCTCTCAGCGGAACTGACACCAGAGCCAATCTCCGCGCCGGTCGTTTCAGATTGGCCTTTGGTGCAGACAATCGCCTGCACACACACGACCTCCCCCAAGCGGACCGCCCCTTGGCTGTGAGCCAACAGCTGGGCCCCGAAGGGCTCATCGGCGACGGCCTGCAGCTGTCCCTCCCCGTGTGGACTAGCGAAAACGACGAAGGCTTATTCTCAACGAGCACCGCCGACATCGCACTGGTCAACGGCGACATGTTCACCGGGGACGAAGCGATTCTCGGCGAGCTGGCCGGCGGCGCCGGGCTCACACTCGACAGTGATGCGCCTCTCGTTGTGGCTCGAGCTAGCCACTTCATCGAGCTCGACAGACTCAGCGATTTGGAGTTAGGCGCCAGTTGGCTCTCATCAGTGGGCAGCCGCGCCGTGGTCAGCGATGTGGGCACCAAGATCAATCCTCAAGCCTTCGCCCTTGACCTCACCTGGCGCAGCCGAGATGACGAATCGGGGCGCGATAGTTGGCTCTTGGCCGCTAGCGGCGTTCGCACCTCGGTGGACTTTGGCCAAACGGCGACACCAGGCTTTCCCACAGGAGGAGAACGCAGCGACGGCTACTGGCTCACAGCGCAACGACAGAGCGGCGCCAACACCTACTGGGGCGTCCGGGTAGGCAGCGCCGAAGTACTCGGCACCAGCGACGACATCTCAGCCATCTCTCCCTACGTGAGCTGGTACGCCGACGAGTTCTTCCGCGTGCGCCTGCAAGGTCAAAGGCTGCGCGGACGTATCGGCGGAGACCGCCGCACCGCCCACCGGGCCTTACTACAGCTGTCATGGAACTTCGGGGCACACAGACCCCACCCGTACTGGAGCAACCGATGAACTCTGACATCATCAAACGTGGGACCACAGAGTCCCGAAGAGCGCAGCTCATCCTGTGCCTGGTCATAGCTTTCGCAGGCACCACTCTCGCTCAGACCAACACGCCTGCCCGCCCTGCAACACCTTTGAAAATTCTCGCCACATTGCCCACGTACGGTGAGCTGGCTAGGGAAATCGGCGGTGATCTTGTGGACGTGCTGGTGATTTGCCGGCCAGGGCAAGACATTCACGCCGTGTCTGCCACCCCCTCCATGATGGCCCGCTGTCGCCGTTCCCAGCTGCTGCTCTACACGGGCCTCGACGCAGAACTTTGGCTGCCCAGTCTGCTCCGTGGCTCGGGCAACACGGCTCTGCTACCGGGCAGTGCTGGGGCGATCAACTTGTCTCAGAACATTGCGCTGAAGCAAGTCCCCATCGAACTCAGTCGGGCCCAAGGAGACGTACATGCCTTCGGTAACTCCCATTTGTGGACGGACCCACTCGCCGTGCGCACCATGGCCGCCACAGTGCGCGACGCGCTCATTCGGGCTCTGCCCGCGCACAAAGAAGAGCTGTCCCATCGTCACAGTGAGTTCCATACGACGCTCACTCTAGCCCTCGTGGGTTGGCTGACCGAAGCCAAACCCTTACTGGATAAACCCGTGGTGGTCTACCACCGTTCCTGGATCTATCTCCTCGACCGCCTGGGGCTGGTGGAAGCCGGTACCATCGAGCCCAAGCCCCGAGTGCAGCCCACAGCCCGTCACCTCAACGAGTTGGTGGCCGCCATCGACGACGGTCACGTGGCCATGATCCTCCGCGAACCGTTTCATTTCCCTGACGCCACCGATTTCTTGCAGGAACGAACCCACAGCAAGGTGTTGCTCCTGTCCACCCATCCCGGCTTCCCCGAAGGCGTCGATGGGATCATCGCTCACTTCGACTACAACATCAGCGCATTGGTCGCGGCACAGAAGCAAGCCGACGCACCAGCCAGTCCCGGCAAAGTAGACGAGGGATGAGCGAGGCACAGCAGGTGTTGCTCCGTGCTGAGGACGTCTCCTTCAGCTACGGTTCAGGCGATGTCCTGCACCAGGTTTCACTGTCCGTCAGCCGCGGTACGGTCACAGCATTAGTGGGCACGAACGGCTCGGGAAAGAGCACATTTCTCCGTGTGGCCTTAGGCCTGCTGCCAGCGCAAGGGGGACGCATCGTCTACCCAGCACAGCAACGCCCCCGGGTCGGTTGGGTGCCCCAGGCCGACGACAGCGAGGTGCTCTTTCCCGTCACCGCTCTGCAAGTCGTGCTCATGGGACTCACGCCCGGCCGAGGTTTTTTTGGCCGTCGCGGCTCCGCTGGCAGGGCAAAGGCCCTGGCAGCACTCACTCGCTTCGACGCAGCCCCACTGGCCCCACGCCTCTTTCGTGACCTCTCCGGTGGACAACGGCAGCGGGTGCTGCTCGCCCGGGCATTGGTCGACGACCCAGAGCTGTTGGTCCTCGATGAACCGGTGCGAGGTCTCGACTTCACCAGCGCCGCAGCCTTGGTGAAGAACATCACCGGGCTGGCAGCCGAGCGCAACTTGGCCGTGCTCGTGGCCACCCATAGCCTGGACTTGGTGGC
>JBLIMM010000243.1:0-7315 GCA_047638635.1 Pseudohongiellaceae bacterium
GGTCCGTGGGTCAGGTCGGGGTGGCGTTGTCATCTGGCGGGCGCCATGGCGTGAGAGCGAGAATGAGCAGACACCACGTTAGCGCAACCCGGGGCTGCCAGAACAGTGCCCCGAAGGCGCGAGCACGGGACAGCCTTCACAAAAACGGGCCGCTACTAGCCAAAGCTAGCAGCGGCCCGCAAGGCTCGTTAAACGAACTGAGACTACGGCTTGAACTCGATCTGCAGCGCGTTGCTGAAACCAAAGCCCTCTGTCTGGGCCACATCGGTGTAAACGTACTGGGCGAAGACCGTCACCGGCCCGTTACCCCCCGGCACGTTGGCGATGAGGACTTCACCAGCGCCGTTCACGGTCAGAGCCTGCTGAGACAGGATCGGCACCGGAACCAACAGGCCTCCCTTGAGCGGCAAAGGCAGGTTGCTCAGGCCCAAGATCAAGAACGCCGTGCCACCGGCAGGAGCGCCGGTGAGCAACACGTCGGCGGTGGTCCCGCTGGAGAGGTCGCCACCACACATGGTCAAGGTTCCCGTGCCCGGACCGCCGAAGCCCAAGTCGAGCTGGCAGAGCGCGCCGCAACCCTGGGCGTTGCTCAGGTTGTCAGGGATGAAGTCCACGGGTAGACCGTTGCCCGCCGACAAGCCAGCGATGCAATCGTCCACGTCGATCCCGAGGTAACTCATGGTCACGCGGCCGTCGAAGAAGAGCTCCACCTGGAACGTGTTGCTGTTCGTGGTCGAGAACTCAGAGATGCCCTGCCAAGTCACAGCGAAACGGTCGGACAGCTGCCGCCAGGACACGTCGCCCCCTAGAGTCGGGTTCAAGTCGTCATACAAGGGCGCGACCCGAGGCAGGGCGAAGTGCTCAGCCAGGGTCTCGTCGTAGTCCGTGTCCCCTTGACCCAGGGTCACGTAGCCGTTGCTGCTGATCCACACGCCGTTGTAGGCCTGCCCGTAAAGGAAGACCCGCTGGCCCCCGGTGAGCCCCACGAACTCAGTGTCGTCGTCAGTCAAGGTGATCGACGTGCCGCCCGCGGGGTTCGTGGGTAGCGAGGTCATCGAGTCTCCGCACAGGGAGTAGAAGTCGAGAGTTCCCGAGGGAGTGAACTCGAAGGTGCGGTTGTCCAGGTCGTTGCCACTCACGAAGAGTTCAGTGAAGTAGTCCGGTGCCGGCAAGGTGGTGAAGCTGTAGCAGCTGCCACCGTTGTTATCGACAGTCACGTTGCCCGCTTCGTCTGTCCCTTCCACGGCAAAGAAGTAAGTGGTGTCATCGTCCAGGCCAGTAAGGTCAAGAGACAGCGAACTTGCCGCGACACCATCGTTCACAGACTGGTTCAGGTTGCCGCACGACGTGCCGTAGAACACCGTGCTCTTCACGGGCTCGTTGGCATCGAAACTCACCGTGGCGGTCACTGCAGCCACGCCAGACACTGCCACGTTCGACAAGGCCGGAGCCAAGCAATCGATGGACGCATTCGCGGTGAGCACCAGGTTGGTGCCACCCGCTCCGTCGTCAGCATCGACGTAAGTCGCCGTGATGATGTCGCCAGCGGACACGGTCAAGGCGCCCACGCCAGCGCCGAATACCAAGGCCCCTGAAAAGCGCGCCGTAGCCGGGCCCGTCTCGGTGAGCAGCACAGATTCGCCGCTCGGCTCACCCGGTGACGACACGTTGATCAACGCCGTCTCCGCCACGAGGTCGTTGGTGTTCAAACCACAATCGACGACTTCTAGGTTGGCCGGGCCGTTGCAGCTATAGGTGGACGCCACGAACTTCACCGTGCCAGCGTCCTCGCAGAGAGTGTTCAAGCTGATCGTGTCCACGGTCTGCAACCCGGTGTTGCCTGGGTCGAGCCAATCGCTCAAACGGGACGACGGGCTGCCGCCTCCCGTAAAGGACACGGAGAACTTGCCGTACCAGTCGGACGTTTGGCTGGAGCACGAAGCGAAGCCCCCGTGGAGTTGACCGATGATGCGATGGTTCTGGTCGAACAGCGGCGAACCTGAGCTGCCCGGCTCGGTGGTGCCCACATCCCAGTCTTCGACGCGCACGTGAGTTCCATCGCCGGGAATACCGTTGTTCAGGTACGTGGTGGTTGTGGTCGGGTCGTTCTCGAAGCTGATGCGCTTTTCTTCAACGCTGGGGTGATGGATCGCGATGGCGGACGTGGCGTCCACACCGCTGCGGTCCCAGCCAGCGAAGCTCACTTCCCACGCGGGATCCGGGTCGTCGTCGAACTCAGCCAAGGTCACGTCAGAGGGCGAGTAGCCCGCGCGCCAAATGGAACCACTGTTGAACTGTGTCAGTGTGCCGTTGCCCGGGCCACCACTGGCGGCGCTTCCGGGGACACGACAGAACGAGTTCTGGTAGTTCCAGTAGACGACCAGCGACGGAGCGTTGCCCGCTGACAAGCCGCAGTGATTTGCGGTGAGCCAGTAGGGCGTCAAGCTGCTCGCCGTGTCGTTCACCATGGAGCCGCTGCACAGAAAGGAACCGTTCAGTTGCATGGCGCCGCTAGCGGCGACGTCGAGCTCCCAGTCGTCCCCTTCGGGACAGACCACGTCGACGTTGCACGAGCCTGAAAGGTAGCCCTCGTAGACGCTCTTGGTACCGAAGCCGCGGTAGCCGTGACCAATCGTGGTCAGTGCGAGTTGCAACTCGTCGACCAACTCAGGGCGTACGGTGAGTTCGATGACCACCTCGTTGCCGATCAGCACCGGCGTCCAAAGTTCGCCGTGGGCATCGTTGTCCGCAGAAGTGAACGGGCGAATGCGCCGGGCTGCGTCAGGAGTGTAGAGCCACAACAATGCGCCCTCGGGCAAATGGAACTCACCAAAACCCAGGTTGATTGTGGTGGCGCCATCGGCGATCACGCGCATGCGCCAGAGCATGCGGCCGTCGGGCAGGGCCTCCCAGTTGCCAGTGGCATCCGGAGTCGCGTAAACATCCTTGGAAATCGCGAAGCGATAGGGCGCCCCATCGAGCCGACGCTGGGTGTCTTCCTTCAGCAGTTCGGCCGGGTTCAACGCCGCCAGAGGTAAGACGTCTACCTCGGAGATGTCCGCCACATCGAACAGCAGCGCTGTGGGCAAGGCTGGAGGCGCCTGCTGGGCCTCCGCGAGCGGCGCAGCGGTGACAACAGCCAGAGTGAGCAGCAAGGCCCACGGGATCGAGCGACGGGAACAAACGGACATCAGCGACTCCTCATACGGGGTGATGCCGCCTTGAACGGCAGCCCCAAGAAATTACGGTGAGATCGGTGATACCGCAACTGCCGATAATCGCAGGCACGGCAATGTTCCCGGTAACCAGGGCCGAAGAACACTGCCGTGGTGTTCTGTAAGTGCTTACGGCATAGCAGGAATGGCGTAGCTGGGCACGTCGTTGTACTCCTCCCAGACAGCCTTGAACTTCGGCTTCCAGAAAGTCGTCCAGTCAGGCATGGACGGCTGCGCGGCCATTTCGGTCAAGTAGCGCTCGGCGTAGTGATAGAACTCCGGGCGGTAAAGGGCAGCTTGGAGGCCGTACTGAGCCCGGGTCACCCGAGAGAACAGGTTTCCCATCCACCACACGTTCGCGGTGCAGCAGGTGCGGTACTGCACGTTCGGCGTCACACCACCCACTGGAATCACCGGACAGTTCGGCAAGGGTTCAGAGAAAACCCAGTGCGCATCATCACTCCGCACTGTCCCAAACTCGCGCAAGTGCCGGTAGTGCTTGATGCCCCATTCGGGAGTCCCGGACAGAACGTAGCCACCCGTGGCAGGCAAGCCGTAGCCACACTGGTTGAAGTTGTTGCCGTTGACAATGAAGACTTGGTCGTCTTCTTGCCAGCCCATGGACACGATGCCCGCGGGGTTCTGAGCAGGAAGCGCCAAGTCACGCATCGTCACGTCGTTCAGCAGCCAACTTGCAAAGCAGATCGAGAACTTCGCCCCGCAACCATGGCCCCCGGTCGCCGCGTAGTGGCCCCCGCCAATCTGGCTTCCCGCGTGTGTAAACGTAGCGGGGTCTGCCGTAGCGATTTCCGCACGGTCGATCCCGATCTGCACCAAGTTGATGATCGTGGGCTTCTTGTCCGCCACATCACCGGCGAGCATCACATGGAGCAGCGCCTCATAGTACTGAGCCTGAACGTCCCGGCCATAATCAGCCATTACGTTGATCGGGCGACTGTGGCGCATGACGAACGGATCCACCAAGCCCGGAGCCTCGTACCAAACGCCGTCTACGAGACTCTCGATGTTGTTCCAATTGGTCTGCTCAAAGCCAGCGGGCAAAGGCAGGGACGTCACCCAGTTGAAGTTCACGTCACTGACATTTTCAGGCGAAGTCTTCGAGCCCATTCCTGAGCTCGCATAGCACGGACGGAAGTCGCCGGGCGCAGCGGCAGACGGGATCACCGTGAGCACTTCAAGGTCCAACAACTGGGGCCGGAGACCGCTTCCGAACGTCCCGCTGAGTGTGCTACGACTCTTGCCTTTGGCGACCCAACCCGCGTCACTACCAGCAACCATGCAAGTGTGGCTGTTGCTGACTTCGACCACGATGGCGACGACGACCTGCTTGCGCCGGCTCAAGGTGACTACGTCGGTGGGGTCGTGAGTCATAAGGTTTTCAGCGAAGTCGTACTCATCGACGACCGTGCCCTCGACCTCCCAACGGAGTCGCTTGTAGCGCTCTTCGCGGATGGTCTGGCGGCGCGTGTTGAACAGCGTGGTGTGGTCGGGCGCGAAGCGCTCGGCGTAGATTCAGCTGCGCAGCGAAGGCATGGTCGGCGCGGCGAGGTACGGCGCGAAGCCGAGCGAGTCCGCCGGGTCGGCGACCGCCACGCCGGCCAGCTCGGTCAGCGTAGCGAAGAGGTCGGTCGCGCCCACCAGCCCGTCACACTCGGCCCCGGCCAGCACCCCCGGACCCTTGACGATCAGGGGCACGTGGACGCCGCCGTCGAAGACCGTGCTCTTAGCGTGGCCCGGCAGGAACGGCGCGGTGGTGGCCGTACCGTCGGTGCCGTTGTCACCGACGAAGATCACGATCGTGCCGGCCAGCACGGCGGGATCTATGCCGGCGAGCGGCCGGCCGATCTCCGTGTCCATGGCCTCGGCCATCGCCTGCATGAACAGCGGCTCGTCACCGGGGCCGACCTGTGACGGCAGCGTCATACTGTGCAGCCCGGCCGGCGGCGCATGGAAAGGCTTGTGCGGTGCGTTGAACGCCACCCACAGAAACCACGGCTCGGGTTCGGGCGCCGCGCTGAAGCTGGCGATAAAAGCCAGCGCCTCGTCCACCGTGTCCGTGGTGGCGTAGGTCGTCGACGGCACGATCACCCCGTCGATGTTCTTGTCCCAGGCGAAGTACGCCAGCGAATCGCTGCCCGGCAGGTTACTCCTCGAGCCGCGGTGAGACTCGAAGCCCACGGCCTGTGGGTGAGACGGATTCGCTGAGAGGTGCCACTTGCCCACCACCGCGTTGCGGTGAGTCGGCGCCAGCACCTGGGGTAGCGTGAGCTCGTCGAGGGGCAGCTCGCTGGCCGTCGGACCGTTCTTGACGAAGGTGCCTATGCCCGTGCGAAAACCGTGGCGCCCAGTGAGCAGGGCCGCGCGGGTCGCCGAACAGAAAGAGTTGGCCCAAGCGTTGCGGAACAGCATGCCGTCCGCCGCGAGCTGATCGATCACTGGCGTGTTGCCCGGATCGGGGTGGGCACCGTACGCGCCGACCCGATCGATGCCCAGGTCGTCCGCGAGGAGCAGCAGGAAGTTGGGCAGCGGATCGCCAGCGCGCGCGGGCGCGGGCATAGTGATCAGCAACAGCAGCAGCGATCAGCAACAGCAGCAGCGATCAGCAACAGCAGCAGCGATCAGCAACAGCAGCGATCAGCAACAGCGGGACGACCAGCCAGTACGCTCGGCGCAAGAGCGACGGCACGCACGGGTCGGCGGGCGAGTGCGCGATCGGAGTCATGGCATGGATCCTGACACAGGGTCCGAAACCCGACCACTGACTCGCGCTCAGCTTGGAAGTCGGGAGCCTCCATACCCCGCACCGAGCCGTCCGTGTCCCCGATGCTGCTGCAGCTACACCCCCTTCTCCAGGTCGGATGGGTCTGCGGGTGAACTTTTGGGACCCCTGGTGCCGACGTTACACGACACCCGCTCGGGTATACTTTTGCGCGCCGGCGGCCAGCGTCGAGGGGCCGGGGAGTCCCATGGGAGACTGGGCTTCACGAACAACGAGCCGGCTCCCTTGCACCGGAGAGCGATCATGCCCACGACGATGACCCTGATTATGGTCCTCTTCTCGACCCTGTGTCAGGCCGCTCCCGACGAGACGGCTCCCAGCTGGGAGGGTTGGCGAGCTGGCGCCACGCAGATCGAAGGCGCGACCTGGATCTGCGCTCCAGGCCAGGCCACCGGCCGGGGGCACGTCGCCAACTCCGCCGACTGCTCCAGGGCGAACGTCGCCTTCGTCGTCCACCCAGCCTTGAGGATTCTGATCCACGACTGGATGACCGAGCACCGCGGCCAGTTCAAGGGCAGCTACGAACCCTCTGCGAGGTGGATCCGCTCCATCGCCGACGAGGTCATCGCCGGCCTCGACGACGCCATCGTCGTGCGCGACACATGGACCGACCCCGACAATCCAGGCGGTCGTTCGCTGAGCCTGGCGGGCATGCCGCTGGACCACGCTCTCTTCGATCAGCTCGGGACCACCCTGGCCGCGCGCGTGTCTCGCCACTCGGCCCACACAGCCTCGGCAGCAGATCTCTCCGTGGCGCTCGAGAGATTCGTCACCCGCTGCAAGGCCCTCTCCGACACCGAACTCCTCGAAGCCCTCAAGATCGAATCCTGCCTGCGCCCCGCAGCCGCCAAGGGACCGCCTGACAACGGAACGGACAGCGCAACGGACAGCGCAACGGACGACGACAGCCCACGAAAAAGTGGCGCGACCTTCGGCGGCAGACGCCAGCAGCCGGTGCGCGAGCCCTTCCTGCTCGACGCAGAGGACCTGGTGTCTCCCGGCCACGGCCCCAAGCGGCACACAGGCCTCCTCGACGCCGCAGCACTTCCTCTGCGCACGGCCTCGCTGATGTTGCTCGTGCTGCAGGGCGCGGGGACCACGCCCGGAGAAAGACGCTACCAGCAGGATGTCCTGCACGGCCTCGATCTGCTGGCCAGTCTGCAGCACGACGAGACCGGGCGGATCGGCCCCGACGACGCCGACCCACTCGATCACATCCTGGCCACAGCGGCCCTCGTTCAGGCCGCGGACCTGACCCCGGACGACAACTCACGACAGCGAGCGCGGCGGGCCTGCGAGG
>JBLIMM010000244.1:0-7311 GCA_047638635.1 Pseudohongiellaceae bacterium
AAACTCTCAAAAACATAACCAACAACACGCACAAACCATATAGCCGCTGAGCGCGAAGTCCTCGATGTCGATGTTCTCTTTGTAGGTGGCGGACCGGCTGGCTTGGCTGGTGCTCTGCACTTGCAGCGCAAGATCGAGGAGCACAACACGCTGGCCCAACAGAACGGCGGCAAAGTGCTCGACGAGCCCTTTGTGGCCCTGGTCGAGAAGGCTGACCCCGTCGGGGCGCACGCAATCAGTGGCGCTGTTATTGATCCCCGGGGCCTGGACGAGCTGATCCCCGATTGGCGCGAGCAGAACCCGCCGCTAGTTCCGGTGACCAGCGACGAAATGCGCCTGCTCACAGCCAAGGGCAGTCTCCCCCTGCCTCATCCCCCGTGGATGAAGAACGATGGTTTCTGGACCGGCTCGCTGAACAACGTCGTGCGCTGGCTGGCCGACAAGGCCGAAGAGGCCGAGGTCAACGTCTTTGGCGGTTTTCCTGCAGCTCAGTTGATCATCGAAGACGACGCGGTCAAGGGGGTGATCACCAACGACAAGGGCGTGGCCGCAGACGGCAGCGAGAAGTCGAACTTCGAGCCGGGCGTTGAGATTCGGGCCCAGGTCACCGTGCTGTGTGACGGCGCACGGGGGCATCTCACCAAGCAGCTCGTGCGACACTTTGGGATCGCTGGTGAAAACCCGCAGGTGTATGAGACCGGGGTCAAAGAAACCTGGGAAGTCCCTGGTGCGTCTGCTCAGGCAGGGCGGGTGATTCACACCGCCGGCTGGCCCTTGTCCCGGGACATGTTTGGCGGTGCGTTCATTTACTTCACCGGCGAAGACCAGATCACCTTGGGCCTGATCGTTGGGCTTGAAGCGACAGACCCGACCCTCGACATTCACGAAGAGTTTCAGCGCTTTAAGACCCATCCATTCGTGCGCGAGCTGCTCGCAGGAGGGACTCGTGTGCACTACGGCGCGAAGGCCTTGCCAGCGGGGGGCTGGTGGTCCATGCCCCGGCCTTGGGTTGATGGTTGCGTACTCGCCGGAGACAGTCTCGGCACGTTGAATGTAGCTCGGCTCAAGGGCATCCACGGCGCCATGAAGTCCGGCATGTTGGCCGCAGAGGCGGCCCTCGATGCGTTGGTGGCTGAAGATGCCAGCGGCGCAGTGTTGTCTCGCTACGAGACCGCACTGAAGGAGTCTTGGCTCGGCAAAGAGCTGTACCGCTTTCGGAACTTCCACCAAGCCGTGGCCCATGGCATTGGGCTGGGAGCTGTGCTCCACATTGGCTTGCAGATGATCACTGGCGGCAGGGGAGTGCGCGAGCGCTACCCCATGGTCGAGGGACACAAGCGCATGGGCCGCAAGGGTTCGGTGCGCCCGCGCCATCCCGAGCCGTTCAAGCCCGATGGCCAGCTGACATTCGACAAGCTGACCAATGTGTTCTTTTCGGGCACGAAGCACGAAGAAGATCAACCTTGCCACTTGCAGCTGACCGTCGAGCCTGACCATTGCTCCACGACGTGCGCCGAAGAGTACGGCAACCCCTGCCAGTATTTCTGCCCCGCGTCGGTCTACGAAATGGTCGACAGCGAAGGGCAGGCTGGCAGCCAGTCCTCAGCGCGGCAGGCCTTGCAGATTAACTTCAGCAACTGTGTGCACTGCAAGACCTGCGACATCATGGACCCCTACCAAGCCATCGAGTGGGTCACACCCGAGGGCGGGGGGCCGGCCTACAGCAATTTGTAAGCCGACGACCCTGGTCAGAGATCCCAGTAGGCTTTGCCGCTGAGTGAGTTGCCGGCCAAGTTGGCCCGCAGCTCGCCCGTGGTTGGATCGTAGGCGTATCCCTCCGTGCCGCTGGGCCCCCCGGCCATGTTGTTGACGATCTTGCCAAGGTTGTTCTTTGCGATGGGATTGTCAGGGAACGTCGTCAACAGGTATGGCCCGTATTGACTACCGGCAGTGCCATCTTCCAGTGTGGCCGTGGAGAGTTGGGCCAGTAGCGCGTCCCAATCCGCTTGGCCTGGATAGATCTCGTTGTGCTGAATGCGATAGAGCGAGACAGCTTGGCGCACGGTGTTGAGGTTCGCCACAAGGGACGCTTCTTTCGTCTCGAGGGAGATGCCGTTGAACTGGGGCACGACCACTGCAGCGAGAATGCCCAGAATGATCACCACGATGAGTAGCTCTACCAGGGTAAAGCCCTTCGTGCGATGTGTCGTGGCGGCGCCAGTCGTTGGGGGTGAGTGGGTCGCAAGCGTGGGTGGGGAGTTCATGGAAATGCTTGGGTCAGAGGAGGGCTGATGGTCGCGTGGTGAAGCCATGCTGGCTACGAATCGGAGAGCTTCGGATCTGTCCCTCATGGGGCGCTCTCGTCCTCAAGAACTCCGTACCACGGGCTTTCGCTGATGATCTGGCTGAGCAGCGAGGCAGAGCGGGTTTGACTGGGGCGGTCGTCGGGGGTCAGCACCACGGTGACGCTGTTGAGCGCCGGGGTGTTCGTGGTGGAGGTCATGCTGTGACTGCCGGACAGGCTGTAGTCCACGGCCATGCTGATCTCCACGTACTGCGAGCCTGGGCTGGCGTCTTTGATGGCCACCGAGTCCGTCACATTGCTGAGCATCACCGGCTGTGCTGCAACCACGACTTGGGCGTCACCCGTAGCGGAGACCACCAGGCTGTAGCCCGCGCCAGGGATCAGCTGGCCGCCGATGTTGTTCAGGTTGATGGTGACGTTGGTGCTGGGAACAGCCCAGCTGCCTCCGCTGGAGGAGGCAGCTGGGAGGGAGCTCCCTGGGAGGCTGATGCTCCCTAGTGCGGTTCCTCGGGGACTGGCTTGGCCGGGGCCGCGAGTCTCGTAGAGCTTGATCGAAAGGTTCTGCAAGGTGCTCCCGGGAATCCAAGCCACAGGAACCGAAATCGAGCCAAGAGAGGTGCCGAGGATCTCCTCGGTGTTCGACGACAAGACCGTGGGCAGGTCCGAGTCGATGGCAGGCACGGTGAACGCCAGGGAGAGCTTGCTACCCACTGAGATGGGCATGCCCACGGCAGGGAAGGCGGAGCCGCCGTGGTCGTACCACAGGCCAGTCATGGCCACTGCGGGGCCTTCCCGCAGGCGTTCGTCCGTGGTGCCGGTGAAGGACAAGCCGGCGACCCCTTCGAACAGGGTGTCCATGCTGCCGTCCGTCCGGATCTTCACCACATCACCATCGTTGAGGTAGTACTCGGTGAAGTTGCCTTCGTCGTTCTGGAGTTTCAGGTGGGACGAGCTTTCAATCTCTGCCCACCAGGATTCGCGAATGTCCCGCGTCATCAGGCGCATGACCGTGTCTTCGTCGTCTGCCTGCCCTTGAGTCTCTTCTAGGTGGGCAACCGTGAATGCGAAGGAGAACGTGGCGTCGGACACTGCGGTCAACAGGATCGCGCCGAGGATGCCAGCGACCAAAACCTCCGCTAGGGTGAAGCCGCTTTGGCTCCTGCTCTTGGGGGAAGTGATCTGGCTGGGCAGTTCAGTAGGGGGGAGTTTCATGGGGTAGCTCTGCTCTCGGGTCTGTCGGGTGGGGCTGTGACGGCGAGATCGTCTTCACCGGGGTGCGACTTGAGTGACGGGCAGAAAGAGGGCCGCACCAAGCCGTTCACAACATGCGCCAAAACGAAAAAGGCCCCGGCGCGGAGTGAATCCGCGCCGGGGTCTTCAGGGAGAGACGAGCGGCTGGGGTGCTATGTGTTGAGGAGGCTGCCCCATCGATGATGCGGGGTGTTTAGAGGTCGTCGAGGGCGATGCCTGACGGGCCCAGGTCAGTGTTGTTGGCCTGGAACTGTCCGGTTGTGACGTCGAAGGCCCAGCCCCCTGCGTTGTCCACCGCTGTGAAGATCACGGTGTTGACGCCGCTGAAGGGCTCGTTGGGCAGGTCGTTGCGGATGTAGGGACCGTAGGTGGTGCCAGTGGTGGCGCCATCGACGCCGGTCGTGCCAGTCAGCTGGATCGCGAAGTTGGTGGCATCCGGGAATGTGTCATCGTGCTGCACCTTGTACATCTCGATGGACTGGCGAACCGTGGCTAGGTTGGACGCCAGGGCAGCCTCCTTCGATTCGTTGGCTGCGCTGTTGAACTGGGGGATGACCACAGCGGCCAAGATGCCCAGGATAATGACAACGATGAGCAACTCGACCAGTGTGAAGCCGGTCTGCTTGCGGTTTTGGGAAGACATTCGTAAAGCTCCGAAAGTTTGAGGACGGCTCGGGCTCGGCTCAATGGAGACGATCGACCTGACGTCGTGAAAACCGTTTCGGACTTCCCCCTCGGCGACTTGACTTGTTTTGACTACAAATCGACTCTAAGCCATGTGTGGACTGAGCCGTTTGACCCGGTAGACCAGCCCTGGAGGGGTGAACGGCAATCGGGTGAGACCCGAGCGCTTTTGGGCGGTCAGCCACAGAATGCGACTCTTTCTCGGAGCCCAAGCACGGATTACGCCCAAGGTTCTTGACCTTGAAGCGCTGCCCGCAGCCTCCCAGAACAGGAGGGGGAAAGTGGTGGACGGTAGGGGGGTCGAACCCCTGACCTTCTGGCTGCCAGCCAGATGCTCTACCAGCTGAGCTAACCGCCCATCAGCGACCCGAAGAAACCTCAAGTCGCGGGGCGAGAATCTACGGAAGGCCTCACCTCTGTGCAAAGGTTTTCTAACAGGGATCGGTGCCCGTTACTCTGTGGCGGCCAAACTAGCCGAGCCTCCAGCCTCCGGGCCCCATAGCGTGACCACCATCGACGAGACCATGACCGGACAATACGACCACGCCAGCATCGAAGCCCGTTGGCAGGCCCTCTGGGCTGAGCAGCGCTCTTTCGCTGCCAAGGACGACTTCACCCTGCCGAAGTACTACGTCCTGGACATGTTTCCGTACCCCAGCGGTGCGGGCCTACACGTAGGGCACCCGCTCAGCTACACGGCCACAGATATCGTGGCTCGTTATCGGCGGCACCAAGGCGACAACGTCTTGCACCCCATGGGCTGGGACGCTTTTGGCCTGCCGGCCGAGCAATATGCCCTCAAAACCGGCGTGCATCCCGCGAAAACGACTGCCACCAACGTGGGCAACTTTCGCCGTCAGCTGAAATCCTTGGGCTTCAGCTACGACTGGGACCGGGAGGTCAACACCACGGATCCGGCCTACTACCGCTGGACCCAGTGGATTTTCTTGAAGCTCTTCGAGCAAGGCCTGGCCTACCAGGCGGAGATGCCGGTGAACTGGTGTCCTGCCATGGGCACGGTGCTGGCCAACGAAGAAGTGATGTCAGACGGCACCAGCGAAGTGGGTGGGCACCCTGTGATTCGCCGACCCATGAAGCAGTGGATGCTCAAGATCACGGCCTATGCCGAGCGCCTGCTCCAGGGCCTCGACGATCTGGATTGGCCCGAGCACGTCAAGGAAATGCAGCGCAATTGGATCGGCCGCAGCGAAGGGGCCGAGGTCGATTTCCCCGTCGATCTGCCGGCGGGTGAGGGTGGCACTGATGGGCTGGATGTTCCGCGAGACGCCGAGGGCCGCCCCGTCCTGAAGATCTTCACCACTCGGCCCGACACCATGTTTGGCGCCACCTACATGGTGATCGCCCCGGAACACCCGTTGTTTGAGCTGCTGGTTATCGACGAGCAGAGGGAAGCCTGCACGGCCTACCGCGACGCCGCGGCGCGCAAGTCCGACTTGGAGCGGGCAGAACTCAACAAAGTGAAGACAGGTGTGTTCACCGGGGCGTTCGCGGTGAATCCGGCGAATGGCGAGCGAATTCAAATCTGGGTCGCTGACTACGTGCTGATTAGCTATGGCACGGGGGCAATCATGGCTGTGCCGGGCCAAGACGAGCGGGATTGGGATTTCGCCGAGGTTTTCGAGCTGCCCATCGTGCGCACGGTCCAGCCCCCTGAAGACTTCGACGGCAAGGCCTTCACCGGAGAAGGAGCCGCGGTGAACTCGGGCTTCCTCGACGGGCTGGGCATCGCTGCTGCCAAGGCTGCTATGTCCGATTGGCTCGAAGAGCGGGGCCTGGGACGGCGGTCGATCCACTACAAGCTGCGCGATTGGTTGTTCTCCCGCCAGCGCTATTGGGGCGAGCCCTTCCCCCTGGTCCATCACGAGGACGGTACGGTCACTGCGCTGCCCGTAGACGAGCTGCCCGTCGTGCTGCCCCAGGTCGAGCGCTACGAGCCCTCAGGCACGGGAGAGTCGCCCTTAGCCAATGTTACTGAGTGGGTTGAGCTGACCGACCCGGTGTCTGGCGAGGCCGTTCGCAGAGAAACCCACACCATGCCCCAGTGGGCTGGCTCGTGCTGGTACTACCTGCGCTACCTCGACCCGCATAATGACGAGTCTCCCTTCTCTCCGGAGAAGGAGCGCTACTGGATGCCCGTGGACCTTTACATCGGTGGCTCCGAGCACGCGGTGCTGCACCTGCTCTACGCGCGCTTCTGGCACAAGGTGCTCTTCGACCTGGGCGTGGTGAGCTGCGATGAGCCGTTCCAGCGTCTGCTCAACCAAGGCATGATTCTCGGCGAGGACGGCGAGAAGATGTCGAAGAGCCGGGGTAATGTGGTCAACCCCGATGACATGGTCGTGGAGTTCGGCGCCGACGCCTTCAGGCTCTACGAGATGTTCATGGGCCCCTTGACCCAGTCGAAGCCTTGGCAGACCAGTGGGCTCAACGGCACGCACCGTTTCTTGAAACGTACCTGGCGCCTCTTTGTCGACATCGACGGTCAGGACATTGTCTCTGCTGACGAGCCGTCCGATCAGGCCGCCAGAGCCTTTCATGTGTGTCTCGACAAGGTCTCACGAGGCACGGATGGGCTGTCCTTCAACACGGCAATCTCGGCCATGATGGAGTTCGTCAACGTGCTGACCAAAGAAGGGCGGGGGATGCCCCGAGCCTTGGCCACAGACTTCGCGGTGATGCTCGAACCCTACGCACCGCACATGGCTGAAGAGCTGAACTCTCGTTTGGGCTCTACCGAGTCCTTGGCCTGGGCGGCTTGGCCGAAAGTCGACGCGAGTGCCTTGGCAACCGACACCGTTGCCGTCCCGATTCAGGTCAACGGCAAGGTGCGCACGGTGCTCGACGTCCCTTCGGGGACGGACGCGGCGGCTCTCGAGGCTCTGGCACGGGCCGACGGGGGCATTGCTGCCCTCATTGCACAGGGCTCGATCAAGAAGGTCGTGGCCGTCCCTGGCCGGATCGTGAACTTCGTGGTGCAGCCTGGTTAGGGCGAGGCTCGCGGCCAATCCTGCCAGGCACAACGCATAGGCGCCCGCCGATCGAGCTCGATC
>JBLIMM010000245.1:0-7296 GCA_047638635.1 Pseudohongiellaceae bacterium
GAGATGTTCGTGGAGTTGGGCTAGGCGCTCTTCGTCGATCATGCCCCGGGCCACCGCAGACTGATTGGTCAGGATGATGCACAAGTAGCCTGCAGCGGAGAGCCGGCGCAGAGCGTTGCCAGCTCTGGGCAGGGGCACGATGTCAGCTTCGGTGATGGGGTAGTTGCGCTCTTCAATGAGCGTGCCGTCCCGATCAATGAACGCTGCGGGGCGGGCGGTCATGTGCGGGCCAGCAAAGCCTTTTCGATGGCATCACAAAGCATGTGGCCAATGGTGATATGCATTTCTTGAATGCGCGGCGTGCAGTCGGAGGGCACGGCCAGCAGTACATCGGAGACCGCAGCGCAGCGGCCGCCGCCCATGCCTGTCATGGCGATGGTCTTGGTGCCTGCCTGCTGACCCAGCTCAAGAGCCCGCACCACGTTTTCAGAGTTGCCACTCGTGGTGAAGCCGATGGCCACGTCCCCCGGACGCTGATGGGCCTCGAGCATGCGCGCGAACACGTCATCGTAAGAGTAATCATTGGCCGTGGCGGTGAAGCTTGCCGGACTCGCCAAGGCCACGGCGGCCACACCCTTGCGATCCACGGAGAAGCGGTTGACCAGCTCGCCCTCTAGGTGCAGGGCGTCGGACATGGAGCCCCCGTTGCCGAAGAGGATGGCTTTGCCTCCTCTCAGGTAGCAGTCCACCAGCAGGGCGGCCGCTTGAGCGATGACCTCTGGCATTTGCTCGGCCGTGGCCGTGAGGACATCGCGATGCTGGGCGAAGGTGGCTTCGATCAGCTGAAGGTGCTGCGTGTGTGTGTTGGTTTGTGATGGCATGGTCCGGGCAGTCTACGGGATCGTTGGGCGAGCTTCACTGGCTGCAGTATCCTGCTGCCCTGGCTTTGCCAGACATCCCTACGATGACCGCCCTATGACTGCGACCGCCGAGAGCACCTTGAACACGCCACTGCAGCTCCGTCGAGCTCGACCGGTGGGGCGGGCGGCCTTTGCTTCTGATTTCCATCTCCACGGTGGAGATCCTGCAGGTGTGGCACGGGCCACCGCGTTTGTGAAATTCATGGGACAGCGCAAGATCGATGCACTGTTTCTCCTAGGGGATGTGTTTCGTGCCTGGCTGGGCCGTCCCTCACTGCAAGACCCAGGCCTGCAGCCCTTTCTCGCAGCGTTGGGCGAGCTGTCTGGCCGGGGTGTGTGGGTCGTCATGATCCACGGCAACCATGACTTCATGATGGGGGCCGAACTCACCGAAGCCCACGGCATCGATGTGGTTCCTCAACAGCTCACGGTGAGTTTAGGGGGGCAGCGAGTGCTGCTCACCCATGGCGACAAGTACTGCACGCTCGACCTGGACTACCAGCGCTTACATCGGGTGCTGCGCAGTCGCCCCCTGCGCTGGCTCTGGTCGGCTGCCCCGCCGACAGCCCTCTCTTGGTGCGCGAAGAAGCTGCTCTCGTCCTCCAACCAAGCGACGGTGGCCAAACCCATGGGCATGATGTCCATCGTCGATCGGGCGGTGAAGCGCGATATGACTGAGGGCGCTGATGTGGTCCTATGCGGCCATGTCCACAGGGCGAGAGACGATACGTTGGCCCATGCGGGGCGCACCGGGCGCTTGGTGGTCATGGCTGATTTCGAGACCATGGGCTCACACGCTTTTTTTGAAGAGGGACATTTGATGCTCACAGACGCTGAGGCCCGTTGGGCCGCGCCAACGCCCCCCGTGCTCGCGATTGACGGCCCTGCGGGGAGCGGGAAGAGCGCGGTGAGCAAGGCTTTGGCGAAGCGCCTGGGCTGGATCCGCCTCGACAGCGGCTCCCTTTATCGGGCGTTTGCCCTGGCCGCACTCGAACAAGGGCTCGCCGCGGACGATGACGAGGCTTTGACCGCCCTGGCCAAGCGCCTCGACTTGCGGCTGGATGCCCGCGGGGCCGTGACCCTCAATGGGCAACCCGTGGCTGATGAGCACCTGCGCAGCAAGGCTGTTTCTGCGGCGGTGTCCCCCATGTCGGCAGTGGCAGGGGTACGAGCGGCGTTGCTGAGTGTCCAACGGCGAGTGGCTCAGGGCCAAGCAGGGTTGGTCGCCGAAGGCCGGGATATGGCCAGTGTGGTCTTTCCTCAGGCCACCTTGGCGGTCTATCTCGATGCTTTGCCAGAAGTCCGTGCGGCTCGGCGAATGGCGCAGAACCCGGGAGAAGGCCGAACTCTCGGAGCGGTGACAGCAGCGCTGACGCTTCGGGATCGGCGCGATTCAGGGCGGGCAAACGCTCCGCTGACCCGCGTCGATGGGGCGGTTGTCCTGGAGACTTCCGAGCTCAATCTGAGCCAAGTGGTCGATCGAGTGGCTGAACTTCTGGCTGAACGGCTACTAGAGCTGGGGGCCGCCCTGGCAGGTGATGCCTAGAAACGGCCCAGGGGCCACAGGAAAGGGTCGCACAGGGCGATCGAAGTCCCTAGACTGCCGGGCTTTGCAAGCGCCGGAATGAACGAGGCAGGAATGGGCCTGTCCGCCAGCACCCGGCACAACTCGCGATGTTGATCCTCACGGACCAAGGTCGCAGGAGCGACGTGCGAAAGCCCGTCGGCCCCTTCACAGTATGATCCCTGCATCCAACAATGACCTGCTCAGGCGTTTCGCCCTCTCTGACGAGGAGCTCGATGCCGCAGTTGCTGATTCCATGGGTGGCCTCGCCACCTCTGACGTCGATCAGCTTTACGAAGATTCGGTGCACGACTTCGCGCCCAACGCCCTGATCAAGGGCAAGGTGCTGCGTCTCGTGAACGAAGACGTGATGGTGGACATCGGCTACAAGAGCGAAGGCGTCGTCCCGCTCTACGAGTTCGACGACCTCATTGCCCCTGAGGCGGGTACAGAACTCGAAGTGCTCATGGAGGGCATGGACGAAGCCTCTGGGCTGCTGCTCCTCAGCAAGCGTCGCGCCGAGCGTCTCCGCGGTTGGGAACGCATCGTTCAAGAGCACGGCGAAGGCGACATCCTCGCTGGTACGGCTACCCGCAAGATCAAGGGTGGCTTGCTCCTCGACGTAGGAGGAGTGGCAGTCTTCTTGCCCGCCAGTCAAATCGACATTCGCCGCGTGCCCGACGTGAACACCTACATCGGTCGCGACCTCGAAACGAAGATCATCAAGATCGACCGCGAGCGCATGAACATCGTGGTCAGCCGGCGCAAGCTCCTCGAGGAGCGTCGCAACTCGCTCCGCGACGAGCTGCTCCAGACCCTCGAAGAGGGTCAGGTCTGCAAGGGCGTGGTCAAGAACATCGCCGACTTCGGTGCATTCCTCGACATCGGTGGTGTCGATGGCTTGCTGCACATCACCGACATGTCCTGGGGCCGGGTCAATCACCCGAGCGAGGTCGTCAAGATCGACCAGGAACTGCAGGTCAAGGTGCTGCGCTTTGATCGCGAACGCAACCGCATCGCCCTGGGTCTCAAGCAGCTCGAAGCTTCCCCTTGGGAAGAGATCGAGAAGAAGTACCCCATGGGCAGTCGCGTCACCGGCGAGGTGGTCAACATCATGCCTTACGGCGCTTTCGTGAAGCTCGAGGATGGCATCGAAGGTTTGGTGCACATCTCCGAGATGTCCTGGACTCGTCGCGTCAACCATCCTTCCGAGTTGGTCAACATCGGTGAGGGTGTCGACGTCGTGGTGCTAGACATCGACAAGGACAAGCAAGAGATCTCGCTGGGTATGAAGCAGACCGAGATCAACCCTTGGACCGAGGTCGAGGAGCGTTACCCCATCGGTACGATCATCGAAGGTGTGGTGCGCAACTTGACCAACTACGGCGCCTTCATCGAGATCGAAGAAGGCATCGACGGTCTGCTGCACGTGTCCGACATGTCCTGGACCAAGAAGGTCAGTCACCCGAGCGAGACGCTCAACAAGGGCGACCTGGTCCGGGCAGTGGTGCTCAGCGTCGACACCGAGAAGCGTCGCGTTGCACTGGGTATGAAGCAGCTCGAGCAGGATCCGTGGCAGGACGACATTCCCCGTCGTTACGGCCCGGGCGACATCGTGGCTGGCCGCGTGACCAAGATCACCAACTTCGGCGTGTTCGTTGCGCTCGAAGATGGCCTCGAAGGTCTGCTGCACATCTCCGAACTCACGGACAAGAAGGTTGAGTCCCCCGAAGAGGTGGTCAACCCCAGTCAGCTGGTCGATGTTCGCGTGCTCAAGGTGGACAGCGAAGAGCGCAAGATTGGCTTGTCCATGATCGGCGTGCCGCAGCACAGTCACCTCACCGAAGAGGAAGAACTCGCCGAAGCTGCTGCCAACGCTCCTGAGGGCGAAGCTTCTGAGGGCGACGACTCTGAGGCTGCTGGTGAAGATGCCGGCGAGGCTGCTGGTGAAGATGCCGGCGAGGCTGCTGGTGGCGATGCTGCTGGTAATGATGGTGAAAGTGCTGGCGACGCTGGTGAAGAGACCGGTGACGTTGCTGCTGAAACCGAGAGCGTTGCTGACGACGTCACCGAGGCTTCTGCTGAGGCTGAAAGTGCCCCGGCGGATGAGTCCTCTGACGAGACTAAGGACGAGGATGGGTCGAAGGAGGCCTAACTTAGCCTGCTCGTTGCTCCTGGCGGTGCTGGCTGGATGTGCCAGCCCGCCAGGGGGAACGGATCCCGTAGACGCACCCGAAGAAGAACGGGTCGTACGGGAGATCGAGACGATCCGCTCCGCACAGCTGCTTCCCTGGTCTGCGGGATTGGCCACAGAGGCCACGTTGGAAGTCTCGCTGCGCCCTCGTGACCCGGTGACCCTTGAGATTTTGGGGATCCGTCCTGAGGGGGAAGACTTCGGTGACGGCCTGCTCGAGGTGGAGTTGCGCTGGAAGGATTTTGTAGGCACTGAGCCCACATCCTTCGGAGGCTCCCAGCGCACCACGGTGCCCTTCGGTGCCGATGGGATCGCTACCCGAGAGACACCGTTTGTGCGCCAGTGGAGCTTCCAACTCCCCGAGCCGGACAAACGCGTGCTCGCACGGCGAGTTCAGCTCAAGGCCAAACTCCACCCTGTGGATGTGCTGACGACGGGGGCTCGCAGCGCAGGTCGCACTCTCGAGATGGACGGTGTGATCGGGGACAGCTTTGTAGAGATACCCGCTGACTTCGTCCCACCTGAGGACGACTGCAGTCTTGCGGAAGTTCTCGCCGACGCCACGGTGAAGCCCTCCACGATCTTCTTAATGGCTGTGGGAGCTGGCTCTCCGAACCGCGATCTGCCCTCCTTGGTGGGTGCTGCGGTGATGTCTTTAGAAGAGGCCCGCTCGCCTCAGCGCGATGCCTTGTTCGGTGCACTGCAATTCATGACCGACCAAACCCAAGGCCGTTCAGTGGCACGATGGCAACTTTGGTGGTCCCACCAGGAAGCTTCTGCGAACAACAACTTATGAGCCGACCCAAGATTCTTGAGCCACTCTTGGCTCACACGGTGACCTGTCACACCGAGGACGACTTACTGGCGAAGCTCAAGCGCGGCGAGCCCTTGCGGGTCAAGCTAGGCGTTGACCCCAGCTCGTCAGATTTGCACCTGGGACATGCGGTGCAGTTGCGCTACTTACGTCGCTTGCAGGACATGGGGCACTTGCCCGTTTTGATCGTCGGCTATGCCACGGCGATGGTGGGCGATCCCACAGGGAAGAATGCCACTCGACCTCAGCTCACCCGAGCAGAGGTCGACCGGAACGCCGAGACGTACCTGGCCCAGGCGGGCTTGGTGCTCGATATGGATCGGGTCGAAGTGGTCCGCAACAGCGATTGGTTCGACACCATGAACTTCATGGACGCCATTCGTCTCGGTGGCTCCGTCACCGTGGCGCGCATGCTCGAACGGGACACCTTTGCCAAGCGTTACAAAACTGGGGTGCCCATCGGGTTGCACGAGTTTCTCTACCCGCTGATGCAGGCCCGTGATTCGGTAGAGGTACGGGCCGACATTGAAATCGGCGGCACCGATCAGACGTTCAATTTGCTCATGGGCCGAGACTTCATGCGCGACGCGGGTATGACGGCTCAGGTGTGCATCACCCTGCCACTGATCCCTGGCCTGGATGGCGTGCAGAAGATGTCGAAGAGTCTGGGCAACGCCATTGGCTTGACCGAGACGCCCACCGAGATGTTCGGCAAAACCATGAGCGTCCCCGATGAACTCATGGGGGATTACTACAGGCTGCTCACGGACTTGCCGCCCGAACAGATCGACGAGTTGCTCGCCGGAAAGCCGCGAGATGCCAAGGCCCGATTGGCCAAGACCTTGGTGACCTGGCTTCACGATGGGGCGGCAGCCCAAGAGGCGAGCGACGAGTTCGATCGGGTCTTTCGTGACAAAGGACTTCCCGATGAGATCCCCGAGTCAGAACTCCCCCGTGACCTGTTGGGCGAGAGCGGTGTATGGATCGTCACGGCCCTGAAGACCGTCGGCCTGGTCGCTTCTTCGGGAGAGGCCCGCCGTGGGATCAAGGGGGGCGGTGTTCGCATTGACGGTGAGAAAGTGTCCGATGAACAACAACAGCTGGCCCCCGGAGGGAGCTATCTGTTGCAAGTGGGGAAGCGCCGCTTCCACCGGCTGACCGTTCCTTCCTGAGAGACACCATGAAAAACGCCCCCGCTGGTCCCAGGCAGCTGACCGAGTTTTCGGCCGCCCCGGTAGTAGCAGTGCAGCGGCGTTGGTGGGGTTTGCCACGCTGGCGTGCGGTCAGTGCACAGGCCGTCTGGGTGACTGCAGTTTTCCTGTGCACGTTGTGCCCGGACGGTCGTGGACAACAACCACCCCCTTCTCCGTGGTATTTAGAGCGAGGAACGGAGTTACGGCCAGCGCTCCCTGCAGATGACATCCCTCGGGTGGCTCAGGTCTTAACGGCGCTGATGCGGGACGGCGGGGTTCCCGGCTTCTACGACGGTCAGTTTTCGGAAGTCGCCGATCACTTTGACGAGCTGACGCGGCTGGCCCACGATGAGTCTGTAGAACACACCCTGCGTGTAATGGCCGTCATGGCCATGCAAGAAGCGGCCGATGGAGAGCTGTTGCTGCTCAAGCTCGAACCGCTGCTGATGTCCACCGCCGAGGAGTTCAGCTCGGAGTTGAACGATTGGCGAGACTTCGGCTACACGGTGGACGAGGCATTCGTGAGAGGGGTGCTCCGAGCAGATCTCTCTCGCCACGCTCGCTTTGCCTTGGCCAAGGACGGGCAACCCGACGCGGTTCTCGAGAAAATCGAAGTCATGGAGTTCCACGTCCGCAAGCACAAGGAGGTGATCCTGGACCCGTTGATTAAG
>JBLIMM010000246.1:0-7253 GCA_047638635.1 Pseudohongiellaceae bacterium
AGTCCATTCGGCGACACTTCGCGGACGAGAACGAAGGTCGCAAGGGCATTCTCATTCGCGCGGTCACTCGGGGCATCGAGCAGAAAGAGCTGCTTTCCAGGCTCCGTCGTCACCCGCGCTTCCGCAGCAACCCGGCAGACCTAGAGAGCGCGCCGCTTGGCGATGAGCTGATCTTGGAGGCCGCCCGTCACGATTGCTTGTCGGGGGCGTACCACTTGGTCGACTTCCGTGGGCAGCCTGACTACGAGCCTGGTGTGAACGTGGTCAACGTGTTCGCCATGGGATCGTTGGCCACCGAAGCTCTTGAGGCTTCTGACCGGCTACGCGAGCAGGGTGTCTACGCCAACGTGATCGCCGTGTCGTCCACCGACCTGCTGCTGGGCAACTTGGCGGCAGAGAACGACTTTGAGCACTTGCGTGTGTCGTTGGGCCTCAACGCTGATCTGCATTTGGCTCCGAGTGAGGTCATCGAGGATGGCGCGCAGCTCGTCACCTTGGCTGGTCGGCGGGTGCCGGTGGTTTCGGTGCACGATGGCGAGGCGGGCTTGCTCGACAACATTGGCTCCCAGCTGGGTGTGCGCCAAGAGACCTTGGCCGTTCGCCGTTTCAGCAAGTGCGGTCGGCCCGACCAGGTCTACCGCTACCAGGGCATCGATGCTGACGCGGTCGTCGCTGCGGTGACGAAAGTGCTCGCCGAGACCGCCACAGAAAGTGTGGTGGTGAGCCGCGACGCTCTTCGTCGAGCCGAGCAGGGCCCCGTAGTGGGCTCCCTCGGAGACTGGACGGAACTCGAAGATAAGGCCACAACCTGACTCGACCTCCGCTGGTTCATAGGTGCTGCCGCTGCCCCGATCTGGGGCGGTGGGTGCGTGCCGTGCTGCTGGCCCCTCTGAAGATGAGACCGCTGAACCATGGATGACCCCATCCTCGCCGCGAGCGAGCTGTACAAGTTCTTTGGTTCGGCCCAGGGCAAGGTGGCTGTGGTGCGCGAGGTGTCTTTCTCCGTGCCCGCAGGCAAGTTGGTCACGATCATGGGACCGTCTGGCTCGGGTAAGTCGACCTTGCTGCACATGGTCTCCGGGCTGGAGCCGCCCTCTGGTGGCAGCGTCTCCATCGGCGACCAAGACCTGTGGGGCCTGTCCGAGAAGCGCCGCACGTTGCTGCGCCGAGACATGGTGGGGTTCGTCTTTCAGTTCTACAACCTGATCCCGAACCTGACGGTGGCCGAGAACATTCGTCTGCCGCTACTGATCGGCGCGGGAGGCGGCGTCGACGAAGGGGGGGAGTTTGAGCGCTTGGTCGAAGCCTTCCAACTCTCAGACAAGCTGAAGCAATATCCTCACCAGTTGAGTGGTGGCGAGATGCAGCGGGTGTCTATCGCCAGGGCGCTCATTGCGCGGCCGGCCATCGTCATGGCGGACGAGCCCACGGGCAATATATCGACCAGCGCCGGAGAAGAGGTCATGCGACTGTTCCGCCGAGCTTGCGACGAGCAAGGGCAGACGATTCTGCTGGTGACACACAACCCGCGGGATGCTGCCTTTTCTGACGAGGTACATTTTCTGCGGGACGGCGAGATGCACAAGGCTCAGCGCTTGACCGGCGCTGGTGTGACCCACGAAGGGATCGCAGCCTCTCTCTCTACTTTGGGTATTTGAGCAGATGAGACTCGTGCTGCTGCTGGCCTGGCGCCAGCTCGTCTTCAACCCGGGCAAGATGTTCGCCTCGGTGTTGGGCATTGCGGTGGGCATGGCCACTGTTGTGTCGGTGCTGACCGTCGACCACAACACCCTGCTCACTCAAGTGGCCAAGCGCAACAAGGCCAACTCTGATGCGACTTTGGTGATTCAGCCAGATTTACGCTCGGCTTTGGCCATCGACGAAGTGGCCGCAGATCTGCGCGACAGTGGGCTGGTTGAAGGCGTCACAGCCTACGCTTCTAGTAAGTATGGGCTGCTGGTGGAGGGCCGGATCCGGTCAGGCGTCGAGCTGTTCGCTTTGGAGCGCGGGGCCACGGAACATCACGGCGCCTACGTGGTGAGCGAGGGCGAAGATCTCAACTTCGACAGCAGCGATGTGCCCCAGTTATTGGTCTCTCAGCAAGTGGCTGATCAGGCCAAGCTCTCTGTGGGCGATTTGATCGACTTGGCCAAACCCCCGGCAAAGAGCAAGAGCCGTGGGCCGCGGACTGTCTTTCGCTGCATCGATGGCCTTTGGGTCGATGAAGAGCTGGCTGCTCGCCCGGAACCTCTGGAAAAGCAGGCGACGCCTCCGCCAACCCAGCATCCCTTCAAAATTATCGGCATCTTGGCGCCCACTCGCTTGGGCTTCGGCGGCGCTCGAGTGATCACCACCTTTGCTACGGGCCAAGACGTCATGGGCCGCAACATGAAGGTGAACTTCTGGGCCGACTTCGATCCAAGCGTCACCGATCTACGAGAGATTCAGCGGGACTTAGGGGACAGCTATGCCATTTCGTCTCCCCGGCGGAGCTTGGCTGGCCTGGCTCCTGAAGAGCGCGCCTTTCGCAGCGGCGTGCGATTCTGCGGTTTCTTGGCGCTGTTTCTCGGGCTCTACATCATCTTCAACACGATGTCGATGTCCCTGGTTGAGCGGGTGCGCTCGATCGGTTTACTGCGTTCGTTGGGCCTGACTCGGGGGCGCTTGGGAGCCGTGTTCTTGGTGGAGGGCTTAGTGCTCTCCTTGCTGGGAGCTGGTCTGGCCCTGGTCCTAGCAGACCAGATTGTGTCGCTCATGGTCGACTGGGAGATCACCACGTTGGGCCGGGGCAAACCACTCGAGATTCTAGAGATCCCCTGGAACGAGATCGGCGCCGTGCTCCTGGCGGGAGTGGTGTTCTGCCTGCTGGGCGTGCTGTACCCCTTCGCCCGGGCCTCGAAACTCTCGGTGATTGATGCGTTGCGCCGGGGTGTGATCGAGTTGTCCAACGACCCGTTTACGGGTGCGCGGCGCACGGTGCTCGTGGGCTTGCTGGCCGTGGTGCCCATCGCCTGGATTGTGGGAGCACCGTCCGGGGAGTACTTGGCTGAGCCGCTCTACCATGCGGTGCTCACGGGCTTCGGTTTGGTGGGTGGCGCGTTCACGATCCTGCTGTTGGTGCCGGCGGTGCCTCAGTACTTCGCTCGACTGTTGACCTCGCCCATCAAGGGCCCGGCGGCCACTCTGGCTCGAGCCACTTTGAAGGCTGCCCGGCATCGGGTGTTCGCCAGCGTGTCCGGGCTGATGCTCGTTTTCACCGCGATCTTCTTGATCGTGTCCGTGCTGGAGAGCCTCAAAGGAGAGACCCGTCATTTCGGCGAACGAGCTTTGGAGCAGCGTCTCTACCTGAAGGTCAGCCCGGATGGAGTGGACAAGCTTCCCGCCTTGGCAGCGCTGGCCCCAGAGTTCGAGGGCATGCTGCCACTGAATGCTGAAGTCATGGGCAGCTTCTTGGTACGCGGCGTCGACGTGCGCATGCTCGATCACACTGAGCTCATCGCCGACGAAGCCCTGGCCGGAGCCTTCATCAGTAGCCCGTCGATCATCCTCTCCAGCCGCTGCGCCGACGACTTCGACAAGCAGCCTGGGGACACGGTGCGCTTGGCGACACCGGCCGCTGGCCTGGTCGACTTCGACGTGCTGGCAGTGAGCGACTCTGTGGGCTTCTGCCCGGACGATCGCGTCTACGGCGTGGTCTCCAGCGACACCTTGCTGAACTACTGGTGCGAAGACGGTTACGGGCTGGGGGGCTGGTTGAGCGGCTGGGTAGGCGATCTAGACGACGAACGCCTGGCTGCCCTGAATGCTCTAGCCATGGCGGTCATCGGCGACGAAGACCTGATCGATCTCACTCGGGGCGAGGACATCACCGCAGGCTACGTGGCAGATCTCGATCGCAACTTCGCCATGTTCTACGCCATCCTGGCTTTGACGATCCTGCTGGCGGCCGTGGGCATTCTGAACGCCATGGTCATCGCGGTGATGGAGCGCCGCCGAGAGATCGGCTTGCTCCGCGCAGTGGGCCTCACCGGCGGACAAGTGGCGTCGATGTTGCTGATCGAGTCAGGAGTCTTGGGTGTGCTGGGCGGCGTGTTCGGCCTGCTCCTCGGCGTGCCCCTGGCCGTGGTCACCGCCGAGGCGCTCACCGAAGTGAGCCACCTCGATCTCGCCTACGAGTTGTCGCCCACAGCGCTGGCAGCTGTGCTTGGCGGGGCAGTGTTGATCTCGCTCCTAGCCGTGCTGGGCCCGGCGTTGCGAGCGAACCACCTGCAACTTTCGCGAGTGATGCGCTACGAGTAGTAGAACTCGCTGCAGCTATGGCGCCAGCTGTCGAAGCGCCGCTGGTGCGGGAGTGCTGAATGTCTTCGTTCCTGACCTAGCTGATCAGTCATCGCTGTCATAGCTGAGCAACTCGCCTGGTTGGCATTGCAACTCCCGGCAGATGGCGTCGAGGGTTGAGAAACGAATCGCCCGAGCCTTACCCGTCTTGAGGATGGACAGGTTGGCCAGGGTCAGTCCGACGCGGTCAGCGAGTTCGGTCAGTGTCATCTGCCGTTCTTTGAGTCGCTCGTTGAGTTGCACCGTGATGGGCATCACACGGTCCCTTCGAGGTCTTCGCGCATTTGGGCTCCCGTATGGAAAACGCGCGCGAGGATGAAGAGCGTCAGGGCAAGAGCGAAGCCACCCGTAGTTGCCCCTTGTGCGATGTCGTGACCCTGGCTCAGCTCCCCTAGCGAAGCTGCGGCGATCTTGATGAGGATGCTGATGAACTGGATCAGCAACGCGCACCAAGCCATGCGAGTGATGCGCTGGGCGTTCTCTGGAACGAACGGATCACCCAGGTCCACCGAGACCACGATGAGTTTGAGCTGGAGCGCGAAGCGCAGCCCTAGGTACAGCAGAGCGCCGATGGCGACGAGGCAGGTAAGGACTGTCCAGTAGCTCTCTGGGGCCAGATCTGCGGCGGCAATCTTGTCCATGAGACTGCTTCGCTGCACGGTGAGAACGGCCGCCACGCCGATGGCGAGCATGACCATGGCGAAGCTGAGCAGTCCGATCAGGGTGGCCAGCAAGAATCGGGCAGTGGCTAGGAGGGGATCCTTGGTCATGGGGGCACTATGGCTCTTGGGATGAGGGGCGCCGGCTTCGGAAGCGTCACCTGGGCATGGCCGATGGCAGCGATCGGCGCGTGGCTGCTTGACCGCTGATAACCGAGGTCGGTGTATATCGATAATCAATAACCCGATCAGGTCTTATCGTCAAACGATAATATTGAAAAACGATATGCCTACCCATGCCCCTCCTCGGAGCCAGGTCCTCCCGGCAGGACCCTCAGCCGTGAGTCTCGCGCGAGGGGGTTGTGGCCCTCGACGGCCGAGTCTATCGCCAGGCAGTTGGTCAGTGGCCCCGAGTTCAGCAGCGCCCGGCCATGAGCTCTCAGGTGTTTTCGGAGAGCGAGTGCAGGCCGAACTGAGGCGTGACTCACATGAGACCAGGGTCGCCTAGGGCTGAGTGCCGATGACTGCGTTGGTCAGGGTGGCGCCGTTGGGGTTGCTGGCATCCTGGATCGCAGCCTGCCACCAGTGTTGGGTGCCCATGGGGAGGCCGGACGGCCATAGGGCGGTGAGCACGACTTGGCCCGCGGGGTCTGTGGTCAGCGTCAGCTCGACGGCAATGGGGACGGTGTGTAGCAGTCCGCCCTTGAACGGTAAGGGCGTGCTGGCCAGGGAGGCGAAGAGCAGTGCGAAGGCGTTGGGCGCACCGTCGGCGAGGTTCATGGTCACGGGCTGACCCGCGATTTGAGTGCCGCTGAAGGTCAGCGAGGGCGTGCCCAGGAAACCGCTCGTTCCACAGTCGAGCCGCTGCCAGGTCGGCGCTGTGCCCCCCGTTTGGTTGTAGCTCAGGGTGGCCGAGAGGCCGGTGTTGCCCGCACCGTCGGTCACCTCGACGCGATAGGCGATGACGCCGCTGAGACCGCCGGGGATGACCGCCCGAAACTGCTGGCTGCCTTGGGCAAACATGGGCACGCAGGTCTCGAGCCCACCGTTGACGGTGTAAAGCAGCTGGGCGTCGTGGTTGGCGATGACGTAATGGGCCGCGTTGTCGAGCACCTTGGCGTGGAGCGCCGTGTCGCTGCCGTCGCTCTTGTCACCTTGCACGGTGAGCGCGTTGATGATCGGCGCATGGGTGTCCGGGACACCGAGGACGTTCTCCCAGTAGCGGTTCATCTGGTTTTGGTCGTTGCTTAGCAGGATGTCCGGGTCACCGTCGCCGTCCATGTCCTGGCAGTCTGCGTCGAGGGTGGTGCCGCCGTTGCCGCTGCTGGGCACTTCGAACCAAGGCGCCAGGGACCCTCCCGATGTCGTGCCCGTGCGATGAAAGAGCCCTTCGATCACTGGCAGGCCGTCGGCCTGGCCACTCTGCATGACGAAGTTGGCTCCGGAGAAGTTGGCCAGGAAGGTGTCCAGATCGCCATCGCTGTCGTAGTCCAAGAAGTCCAGCTCGTTATTGTCGACGTTGGGGGCGCCCTTGATGGCCGAATCGAGCTTCGTGAAGGTGAAGTCGCCGTTGTTCTGAAGGATGCGATCCTTGAACCCGTTGTAGTTCGGGAACCAGAGATCGAAGTCGCTGTCCCCGTCGAAGTCGGCGAACTCGATGTCGCGGCTGCGTTCTTAGGGGGCACCGGCGAGGCGAGTGGCCGACTCATCAAGGAACGTCCCCTGTATGCCGCCTTGGGCCCCGCCTGCGTTCACGAACAGTGCGTCGGCTTGGGCTGCTCCGTCGCCGCCATTCGCCACGGCCACATCGAGATCACCGTCGTTGTCCATGTCGCCGGCGTCGATGTTCTCGCTGCGCCCGGCGCCGAAAGTCGTAGCGACGGCGGGGAAGTTTCGGCCCGGCTGCAGGTCGGCGAGCTGTGCCGACGCAGAAACGGTCAGCAGGGCAACAATCATCAGAGTACGCATGGTGGGCCTCTCTTTGTGCCGTCAACCCTAACCCCAGGGCCAGCTATCGAGGGATACCAGCTGCGCACACGGTTGCCACTCTTGTCAGTCGGTGGGGGGCAGATCCGGGTCAGACTCTAGCCAGTTGGCCAGCTGCCCTGAGTGCATCACCAGCCGGTCGATGTCCTCTTCGGTGTTCTCGTAGAGACCACGCAGGCGACCGTGGCGATCGATGAGGAAGAAGTCAGCGCTGAAGCTGCCGGCTTCTTGGCGTAGGGCTGTGCACTGAGCGCCGCCGTCGTCGAGCAG
>JBLIMM010000247.1:0-7243 GCA_047638635.1 Pseudohongiellaceae bacterium
TTGGCCGTCGCTGTTGAGATCGGCGAGGGCAAAGTCTGAGTAGCTCATGTCTTCGAGGTCGGTGCGGTAGCTCCGGGCTGGAGCATCGATGGCGCCACCCACATGCTGGGGCGGCACGGACCAGAAGCGATCTCTGCCGAAGAACATCAGCCGCTTGCCGGCATTGCCGCCCAAGTCGTGCATGGCCACGGAGATCAGCCCGATGGGGGCCATGTCGAGGGACTCGATGTAGGAGTACAGCCCACTGTCGTCTCGTTTGAGAACCTGCAAACGAGCTTCCTCTTCGAAGTAAGACAGCAACTCTGGGGTGCCGTCGCCGTCGAGATCAAAGAGCATGGGGCCACTCAAAGCGTCCAGGCTGCTGCGGGCGTTGGCTTGGTCGACGATCTGCAGTGAGCCGTCCGACTGGGCCCGATAGGCCCGCACGAACCCTTTGCCAGCCACGAGCATTTCGGTTTGCCCGTCGCCGGTGAAGTCGCCGAGGCCGAAGCGGTCGGGCAGCACGCCCTCGAACTGGCTCGTGCGTAGCGAGTCTTCTTCGGCGATCTCAACGAAGGCGTCGCCGTCGTCCTTGAGAAACATGCGCGTGGCTTCTCGAGGAATAAACATGACCAAGTCGGGGCCTCCGTCACCATCAAGGTCTTGGGCCATCAGCGCAGAGGGGCTGCGCTTGATCGCGCCGAGTTTGACAGGTGGGCCCGCCTGCCAGGTGCCGTCGGTGAGGCGCAGCACTTCGAGGTTGAAGCGCCGACCATCCTTGGCTGCGATGATGATTTCGGAAGCACCGTCGCTGTCGAGATCAGCCGCCACTGCCACCAGGGGCTCGCCAGGAATACTGAGGTTGACCGGGAATCCCAATCGCCCTGTATCCCCTACGGTGGAGATGCCCACCATGCCCTCGTTCTCGCTGCAGACGAGCAGGGCCGCGCGGCTTTCGCCGGCCAGCTGGACCACTGACAACGAGGAGATGGTCTGTAGCGAGGGGTACTCCACCGGCTGGTGGAACTCGCCCGCTGAGTTTTGGAGGTAGAGGTAGATGGCCGCGCCACCGGTGTCCGCCACCGCCACATCACCGCGGCTGTCGCCGTTGAAATCACCCACGGCGTAGAGCGCCGGCTCGACCCCTGACTTAGGCACGGGGTAGTTGCGTATGGCCAGGGACTTGGCTGCGGCCATGGCTCCCGGCTCGTCACTGAGTGGGGTGAACTGCAACTCGGAGCGGGTGCGCTTGATGGTCAGCAGTTGGGCGTCGCCGTCGGCGCAGGGCAAGACGTCCCAAGCTTCGCTGCCGACGGCCACGGGGACGCCAAGTTCTGGGCCAAAACCGCCGAAAGCATCTTGGTAGCGCACGCGCAGAGCGCGCTCGCTGCTCTCTGCCATGTAGGCCAAGTCGAGGCGTCCGTCGCTGTTGATGTCGACCACCCGCAGCCGTTGGGGGTTCTCTTCGCTGACTCGATAACTGTCTGGTTTGGGGAAGACGTTGGCTTGCCCCTCGAAACGAAAGACCAGAATGGCGCCGCTACTGAGGACGACCAAGTCATCCCGACCGTCACCGTTGACGTCGGCCACGGCGAGCGAGCCCACGTTGGCGCTGGGAGTGTCCCGGTCGTAGGACCACTCCTCGTCAAAAACGCCGTCGCCGCTTTGCAGCTTCACTCCCAGACGATCGCGCTTGCCTGTGTAGACCAGATCGTTGCGTCCATCCCCGTCCACATCGAGGACGGCCAGGTCGTACATGAAGTCGCCGGTGCTCACCGACTCTTTCAAGAAGGGGGCGTCTTCGATGATCGGCTCCCACCGTGGAGTGGCCAACTTGATCCTCGCGGCCACGGTCATTTCGTCGGGAGTGCGTTGGTACAGCAGGTCGATCTGGGCCTTGTCGTTGTTCAACACGGCGAGGTCTTGCCGACCATCCCCATCAATGTCGGCGGAACAGAGGCCGCGGGTGTTCCAGCTGAGCTTGGACACCAGCGGGCCCGTGAGCTGCATGGCCTGGTCGTCGGCCGCCGCGTTGGGCAAGAGCGAGGCCACCAAGAGAAAGACGGCGCCGGTGCGGTTCAGGGAGAGGCTCATACGATGGGATCTCTTTTCGTGTTGCTGATGGAGTGGCTACTGCGAATCTGTTCAGGCGCGGTGCGCGAGGCTACAGGTTCGGCCGCAGCAACATGCGCTGCACGAAGGCGTCATAAGACTGGTAGGTCTTGGAGACGATGTAGTAGTGAATGCCTGCTGTGTCCGGGAGGGAGTCCAGGATCTCTTGGGCTTCGAGGAGTCCCTCGAGGTCGCCGCCGTCAGTGGGGGGCATGATCATTTTTAGCTCAATGGCTTGGTCCCCAGCGCGTCGAAGGTTGTTGAGCAAGCTGGCCACGTCGACGAAGCCAATGGCCACGCAGTCATCCCCTGGCAGGGCATCAAAGGCGTCCATGAGATCGTCGTCGTCGAGCAGCGACTCCCCCGGGTTCTTGATGTGCGAGATGAGGTTTTCGACCATCTCTATGTTGCCGAGAGAGAGCACCAACGAGTTGCCCACGACCGCGTAGAACATGGACGAGTTGTCGCTGCCCGGAGGGAAACTGACAGGTAAGGGCAGCTCTTGAATCTGCTCGTTCATGAACTCGACCGGGTCTTCTGTGGTGAGTTCTTCCCCGAGGAGTGTGAGCGCTTCGTGGAGCGACTGGGGGTCTTTGATTCTCACCACGTAGGCCTGGGTGGGCTGGTCATCTGGGCCGGCCACTGTGCTGTCGGGATAGCCGAGGACTTCGACGAAGTGGCTGTCCATGTTATTGAGCAGACCGTTGATCACTTCGAGGCCGCCCTCCTCTGCCATGGCGATCTGGCCTTGGAGCATGTTGTGCCCGGTGGGTGATGCTTTGAGCAGCATCTTGTCAAAGGCTGCGTATGCCGCGGAAAAGTCGAAGCGGCTGATGGACGCAGAGTGGAAGTCTGAGCTGAAGTACCCAGGGATCTCTACGCCGCCGTCGCCGTGGGTGAGCATCGTATGCAGGCCCAGCTCCGTGTCTGAGTGAGTGAAACCGAAAGTGAAGCCAGCTTCGTCGTCTTCGACGTAGAGGCCTGCGAACATGCTCTTGATGGCGTCGAGACCCAGGGCGGCAATGAGATCCTCAGCGCGCAAGAACGCAGCGACCATCATCCCCTGCTTCTTGACCTGATGCTCGATGAGCTGGTTCACCAGGGGCAGGAGCTCGCTCAGATTGATGTAGACCAGCGCGTCGTGTGGGCCCACCATATCGAGGGCCTCCAGGTAGCGAGGGTCTTCGCTGAGTCTGTCCCCTTCAGGGGCACCGTTCCGCGCGAGATCAGCGAAATCTTGCAGGGTCTCTTCTTCGTCCGAGATCAGCAGCAGATTGTCTACCAGGGCGAGCCAGGTGGAATCGTCCACCTCCATCTCTGTGTCGAGTTCTTCGATGTTGTAGAGGCGGACGTCGTCGTATTCGTAGTGCACCACCTGAGAGGTATGAATCAACTCGTCGTCTTCTCTGAACTGCGTGAGGTTCTCAAGGAGTTCTTCGAATCGATCGCGCGTGCCATCGAAGTCAGTCATGACCACGATGCCGCGGCCCAACTCGAGGCTCAAGTTGACTGTGGCAGTGGAGCTGCCATTCGTCTCCACATCGCTTTCTTCCAAGATGATCTCAGGGATGGCCACCATGGCGCGACCAGAGAAGAGTTTGGCCAGCTCTTCTTCTTCGAGGTCAAGGCCCAGCAAGAACTCGTCGTCGTCGAGCTCGCCGAAGAACTCAAAAGCATCTTCAAAAGCGTCTTGGACGGCCTCTTCCTGAAGAAGCTTCATCAGCGCGCCGTCCTCGTCAAGCATGACGGCTTTGCTGAGCTCGTCGACGGAGGCGAAGACCATGGTGCTCCCTGGGAGCAGCTGGGAGAGATCCCCTTCGGGAACCTGTGCTGCGGCGCTGGCACTGCAGACAAGCATGAGGACTGCGGTCTTAAAGAGCTTGTTCATGGTAGGAGTCTCTCAGCGCTCGTTGTGCTTGGGGGGTGAGTAGTAGCGGTGACCGCTATTGGAGTTCAACGTGTCGAAGGCATAGGCCTCCTGATCATCGATGAACGCCTTCACTTTGTTGATCGGAATACAGAAGCTGAGGCCCTCGGCCCCTTGAGCCACTACCTTCAGGGAGTTCACCCCGATAACTTCACCGGCCATGTTGAACAACGGGCCGCCGCTGTTGCCGGGACTTAGCGCTGTGGTGGTCTGCACGTAGGTCTGTCCGCTCAAGAGCCGCGATTTCAATGCCACGATGCCTTCGCTGAGGCTACGCTCCAGGCCGAGAGGGTTGCCCACTGCGAAGACCGCTTGACCTTGGTTGAGCTTGTTGGAGTTGGCCAAGGGCACAGTGACGAATTCTTCAGGCTCTTCGGGCTCGATCTTGAGTAAGGCCAAGTCGAGCAGTGCACTGCTGGCCACGATGCGAATGTTCTTGTACTCATCCTTGCGCAAGCCATCCGTCGCTTGGCGGTAGACCACAATGGTGAGTTCAGTGGAACCCTCGATGACGTGGTCATTGGTGATCAGGTACCCCTCGGGGTGAATCATGAAACCCGAACCCAGTCCCACAGGAGTGCGCACTAAGACGACGGCCTCACCCACTGTCTCGATGTTCTCATCAAGGGCTGCCTCGACGCCGCTGTCAGATTCGTGGAACAAGCGAATCTGATCCGCTGGCTCCAGTGAGTCGATCCGCTCGATCTCGGCTTGGGGCACAAAGAGCGTTTCGAAACCCAACTCGATGGTGAGCCCTAGCTCCGACTGGGTGTAGCTCTGCGCTTCAATGACGCAGCCACTCTTGAGCACAATGCGCTCGGCGCCGAGTACTGACGAGAAGGTGAACACAGTGCAGAGTAACGTCAGCGCAAGAAATCGCTGCATGGTCGGGCCTCGTGAATGATAAGGAGGGTGTGCAGTCAGAGCAGAGAGCATGTGGACTGGGCGGCCGAGCCGCTAGTGTCTTGAGTTTGGCACTCAGCGCCCGTGGTCGTCAGTTCCAGGGGGCCGGGGTGCGCCTCCCTGGGGGGTGAAGCCTTCGCCAATGTAGCCAAGTTCCTTGAGGGCTTCATTAAACTCAGGGTCGTTCACGGACGCGTCGAGGTTGTCGAACAGGTCGAAATTACTGTCTGCCAGCTCGCGCTGACGGGAAAGATGCCGAAAGCCAGCTGCGTCTTCGGTGGCCATGTTAGCCCGCTCATGCGGATCGCTGTCCAGATGGAACAGCATGATCGGCATGCCAAAGTAGAAGCCCGTCTCCGTGGGCCAGATCAGCTTCTTGCCGGAGGAGACGTCGCGGACCACCGTGGCTTCATGGCTGTGAGAGTAGAGGGTCTCTCGGTAGGCGCCCAGGCTCACCACTTCTTGCAGGGGCAGGCCGTCTAGGCCGTCGTCGTCTGGGATGCCCGCGGCTCGCAAGAACGTCGGCACGATGTCGACATTCTCCACAGCTGTGTCGATGCGCACGCCCATGTCGAGCTCAGGGCCAGCCACGATGAGTGGCGTGAACAGCAGCTCCTGGAACATGTGGTAGCTGTGATCCCGAAAGAAGACGTCGCGGAGTGTTGCCGACTCGGGGGAGCGACCTTCAGCTTCGAGATCCTTGCTCAGCACCAGTGGGTGGTGCTTTCGATCCCAAAGACACTCACCGTGGTCGGACGAAACCAGCACCATGTGGGGCCGACGCCCAAGGCGTTTCATGAGCCGGCCGATGGCTGCGTCCGTGGCCACGATCTCACGATCGTAGGCATCGATATCCGCCAAGATCGACTCGCGATCTCGGTTGAAATGCTGCCGTATGGGGCCTTCTTCGGGGACCGCCTCGATCCAGCTTTCGAGGGTGTCATTGGCGATCTTCACTTGCCCAATGAGCTCTGCGTCCGCGGGAGGAGCGTAGGGCCAGTGGGGGTCGAGAAAGTGGAGATAGAGAAAGCGTGGCTTGTCACCTCGCGGGTGGGTGTCCAGCCAGTCGTTCACGGCCGCTTCGAGATCGGGGGCATCCCAGTTGCTCCCACCAGTGTCTTGGCGAGTGATAAAATGATCGAAGCCACGGTCGTATTGCCCCGCCCGACCCACTGCGAAATTTCCTACAAATGCAGCGGTTTCGTAGCCTGCTTCAGAGAGTCGCTCGGCCAAGCTGGGCGCCGCTGGTGGGAGCCGCTGCGCGTTCACGAAGAGGTGCCGACCCGTGAGCATGGAGGCCATGGACGGTAGGGTCCACGAAGATTGGGCGGTGACGTCTTCGAAGACCACTCCGCGCTTTGCGAGTGCGTCGAGATTTGGAGAGGTGGGCCGCTCGTAGCCGTAAGTGGACAGATGGTCTGCGCGCAGTGTGTCCACCACGATGAGAATCAGATCTGGCTGCGGAGAAGGCTCGAGGCTCTCGAGCGTCACGATGGCTACAGGCAAGGTCGTGCCGTCTGCTGCGACACCCGGTTCAGCAGACGGGGCCTGCTCGCCGGTGGGGCCGCACGCGAAGCCCAGTGTGAAGCCCAGTGTGCAGACGAAGAACAGTGCGATGACTCGTGGCCTAATCAATGTGTTTCGTCTCCCTGCGTGCTGAGCTCAATCTCTGAGAAGGATGCGGGCTCTTCCTCGGGTTGCTGCTCGAGCTCTTCCTCTGCTTCTTCAGAAACCGCAGGCACGACCTGTTTGTTCCGCTGATTCTGGCGAAAGGCTTCGACGCGCCCCTGAAGCTCTTTGCTGCGCCAAGGCTGAATGGTCATCAGCTCTTGCAGCAACTCGATCGCTGTATCCCAGCGGTCGTTGACCAACATCACGTCGGCCACGAAGTACAGCACATTGGGGTCTGCGCTGTTGAGGGCAAGAGCCGCCTCGGCATAACCCAAAGCACGGGTGGGTTCGTAGACCGGAATCAGTGCGCCGCCCACTCGAACGGGAGCAAGGCCTTCTACCTTATCGCGGTCTACCGACATGTGCGCTATGGAGGCCAGCACCCGCGAGTCTTGAATGCCGCAACGCTCGGCTTCGAGCAGGTGCTCCATGGCTGGCCGCCAGTGGGACCAACTATAGAAGATCAGGCCCGCATCCCGATGGCTCTCACCGTGATCGGGGTGCACTTCGAGTTCAGCCCGAAACTGAGCCAAGGCGAGACCGAGGTCAGGGTTCGTGACATTGAGTGAGGGGTGGTTGGCCACCATGTAAGCCACTTCGCCCAAACCATGGAGGGCGCCCACGACGTCCGGATCCAAGGTGCGAGCCCGG
>JBLIMM010000248.1:0-7190 GCA_047638635.1 Pseudohongiellaceae bacterium
AGCGCCGCCTTGGTGGACCAATGGCTTCAAGAAGACGAGCTACCCGACAGTTTGCTGCGGATGATCTTTGTCTGTTGCCATCCGGCGTGAGATCGCAAATCGCAGATCGCACTGACCTTGCAGATTCTCTGCGGCTTCAGCGTGGGCGAGATCGCTCGTGGCTTGTTAATCTCCGAAGAGGCCACCAAGAAGCGCATCCAGCGTGGGAAGAAAACCCTGGCGCAATGTGGGGTGACCGTTGAACTCCCCGCGCCTGAAGAAGTGCAAGGTCGTCTGGACGGTGTCCTCGACGTGCTCTAGCTGCTCTTCAACGAAGGCTGCAGCCCCGCCTGTGGCCCGCGGCCCTCCGCGATGATGTCTGCGAGGAGGCCGCGCGGCTTTGCCATCTGGTCTGCGAGCAGGAAGAGCTGAGTAGCCCCGCCGCCCGTGCACTTCTTGCACTGATGCTCTTTCACGGTGCGCGACTCTCAGCCCGCATGGACGATCACGGCGGCGCTGTGCTGCTGGAAGACCAAGATCGCGCCTCTTGGGATCGATCACTCATTGGCGTGGCCAACACCTGGCTCAGTCGCTCTCGAGATGTGCATCCGACTCGCTTTCATCTGGAAGCGGCTATCGCCCAGCAACACTGCCTGGCTCCCAGTGTTAGCGAAACGAACTGGCCTTTGATCGTGCAACTTTACGAGCGGCTCCTGAGCTTGCGCCCCGGGCCGATCTACACGCTCAACAGAGCCATCGCCAAAGGCCAGGCAGGGGACTGTGACGACGCGTTGGCAGACATCGGGAAGCTCCGCCGGGACGGTCAACTCAGCGACTACTCATTGCTCGACTGCGCTGCGGCAAGACTGCACGAGTTGCGCGGCGATGAGGCGAGGGCACGTGAATGCTACGAGTCAGCGCTGCGCTGCACTTTGGCCGCCCACGAGCGCATTCTCATCGAACAAAAGCTGAAGGCGCTGGGAAAAATACGCAGCTTGATAAGCTATGCACATGATTTCCTATAGAGCCTTACCGATGTTGCTGTCCGTTGTTCTGACCGGGGCTTTGACCGGGGTGTTGGCCACGAGCGCCCTGGCCCAACAGCAAGACTCCTCTTCGGCTGCGCAACCTACGGTTGATCAACCTAGCTCCACAGCCACGTCAGACGAGGGCACTGCGTACACGTTTGCGTTGCTCTGGTCGGGGCCTAAAGAGGCCTCGCTGACCGCCGAAGAGATGTCCACGGCCATGGCCGGGCACTTCGCCAACATCAAGCGCCTTGGTGACGAAGGGGTGCTGCTCATGGCGGGCCCCTACGGAGGTGAGCGAGGAAAACTGCGCGGCATCTTCTTGCTCGATGTTGCAGAGACTGAAGATGCACAGGCGCATCTCGCCAGCGACCCTGCTATAGCCGCCGAAGTGTTGGAGGCTTATGCCGTGCCGCTCAGCAGTCGGTCGCCCCTGCGGATGATCCCTCTGTTGAACCTGGGGGCGCGCCAGGCTCGGGCTGCGCAGGACCCGTCCCAGGCAGATGCCTTTGAAGGGCGGGCCTACGTGCTGGCGATGGTGCACGTCCAGCGGGAGGGTGACGCTGCTCTGGCAGATTCGCAGCTTGAGGCGATCGATCGTTTCTTGGCGACTCCAGCCGTGCTGCTCTTCGGAGATCTTGGAGATTGGTCCCTTGGCACGGTGGTTGCTCTCATCGACGCCACAGACTTAGACGATTGTCAGGGTCAGCTCGACGATGCGCAGCTGGGTGACTTGCCGTGGGACCTGAACATCTTGTGGGCCTCGAGCATGGTAGAGCAGCTGCCGCGCTTTTCGCTTCACGAGAAGGCACCGCACTTCGTGATCGAAACGCTTCCGGAGTCCGGGCCTCGCTCAGTGTTTCGTCCCGGGTTTACCCGAGTGGTCGATGTCTTCGGCGTGCCCGTCGTGGCCACGGCCAACACCTCTGACCGGGCATTGCTTCACGGCGCCCACTGTCTCGCGCAATACCTCGACAACGACGAAGACGGGCGCATTGACGACGAGCGAGTTCTCGCAGAGTTGCTCAACCAAGGCGCGTTTCTAGCCATGGCAGAAGACGTAGACGAGCTAGAAGACCTCGATGTGGACTGGGCGCAACTCGCCGCGGCGGGCTTCTCTCTGGGACAGGATCTTCTGGGCGACGAAAGCCATCCCGATGGCGCGCCGCACCGGACCACCGCGGGGCTGCCCTTTGATGCGGCGCTCGAAGAGGTGCTGCACCTCGTTTCACACGGTTGGGCAGCGGCCTACCCGGCTGACTTCTCTTTCGCTTCGGGATCGCGGCTCACCCAAGCCATGGACCTCGCGCGGGGTGGGGCCTTTCGGGATGTTCCTGCCCGATACGATGACGACGCTTGGTACCACTACGACGATCGCAGCTGCAACTACGAGTGCATGGCGGCCGAGTACTTCTACTGGACACTCACGTCATTACTCGGCGGGCAGGCGTTCCCTGGTCGTGCAGAAGCGGTCTCAGACGAATGGGAACTCACCACGGCAGCGCTGCTAGCTGCACGAGATCCCGCGATCTACGAGCTGCTCAACGACCCGCGATTTGCCCTGCCGCAACAGCTTCCTGACGGCACATACGGCCGCTAGTCACACGGCCCAAGCGCGCTGCTGAGCAAAGTGTCAGTACCCACGCCGAACTGCTGGGGCAGAACAGGCCGAGACATTTTATTAAATCGATCAGGATGGCCCCGTGGGAACCTTCGCCGTTCTGAGCGCTGCGGTGAACGCAGCCAGCGATGGGGACCTGATCCGCATCGAGTCGGGGCTCCACCCGGACGCGGTGATCATTGACGGAAAATCTCTGACCATCGTGGGTGAGCCCGGTGCGCGGCTGCTGGCCTTCGCGGTCTTCGGAACGTCCACGCTTCTCGATGTGTGCAATCTCTCACCGTAGCAGTCCGTGTCTATCCGTGGGCTGAACTTTGATGCGACAGCGGAGGACCCGGCGAACCTGCTGATCGTCCAAGACTGTGCCGGGGCTGTGCTGTTTGAAGACTGCGTGATGGACGCCGCCGCAGATGGCAGCGGGATCAGCTCGGGCCTGCAGGTCATCGACTGCGAGTCGGTGAGCGTGACCCGCTGCGAGGTGTCCGGAGGCTTCGGCTTTTTTGGGCAGGTTGGCATCGCTGCAGCGAACGCCAAGTTCTTCCTGTATGCGTCAACGATCAGCGGCAGTGGCGGCCAGGATGCGGGGATGAACTCTTCGGAGTGATCTTGCCCCGGTGAGCGCACGGCGTGGCCTCGCCATGGCTGGAAACTCCCAGGTCTACGGGCAAAACTGCCTCTTCAAAGGGGGCTCCGGAGGCGGGGGAGCGGGGGAGCGTTTCCCGGGAGCAGACGGCATGCCCGCGCTGATCATGTTTGGTTCGGCACCGAACAGCCCGGTCATGTCCGAGCGAAACTGTCAGTTCATCGGCGGGCTCGGCGGGAACGGGACGTGCTCCCAACCCCATGGCAGCGATGCTGCTGACATCGTCACGAACGCTGGAACATTGGTGACGTTAGCAGGCACACCGCGGAGCTACGGGAGCACGGCGCCCACGAGAGAAGGTGAGAGTGTCACCCTGTCTTTCGAGGGAGAGCTGGGCGATCTGGTAGCGCTGCTCTTGGCTCCCACATGGATGCCCGGGCTGAGTGTGGGCCCGTCGGGAAAGGTGCTGCACTTACCCATGCCATTTTTGATATTTGAACTCGGCACTGTCCCTCGGTCCGGCAACCTAGAGGTGTCGCTGCCCACCGGCGAGCTGGGTGCAGGCATTGACGTCTTGGCCGTGCCGTCCCAAGCGTTGTTTCTAGGGACGAACGGTTCGCTGTCCTGGAGCGGCGCCTCGCTGCCTGTACTGCTCGACGTTTGAGCGACTGCGGGCGCTGGGCTCAGCCTTGGCTACAAGACCGCAGTGGCCTCAGGGGTTTCACTGCCATGGCCCCCGCGATGCTGAATGTCCCCTGAAAGCTGCAGTGCCTTACCGTACATCACCGGCAACACGAACAGCACGAGCAAGGTAGAGAACGTCAGGCCGCTGATGACAGCGGTTGCCAGGGGCTGCCACATGGGCCCGCCCGAGATATAAAGCACGGCCATGCTGGCCATAGCGCACAGGGTGGTCAGCATGATCGGGCGCAGCCGATGGGCTGCACTGTCGATCAGCAGCTCTTGGGAGTAGCCACCCCCTTCGGAGAGGCGCTGGCGGATACTGGCCAAGAGCACAATGGCGTTGTTCACCACGATGCCAGCCAGAGCCGTCATGCCCACCAGGGTCATGAAGCTGAACGGCTGGCCCGTGACGTACAGGCCAAAGGCGACACCCGTGAACGACAAGGGGATCGTCAGCAGAATCAGGCTCGTGTCGATGAGCGAGCGGGACTGAGCCAGCAAGCAGAGCAGCACGAGCAGCAGGGCCCAGGGTATTTGTTCCAAGAGGGAGCGGTTGGCTATCTTAGAGCTAGCTGAGAGGCCGCTGACTTCAATGGTCAGCTGGGGGTGTTGCTGTCGTAAGTCGTTGAGCCAGAAGTCGATCTGGCCCTCCTGCAACAAGGCCTCTTCAGGGTCTGCGCTTTCGGCGCGGACGGTGACGGCTGGACTACCCTGCCGTCGAACGCGCACGGGAGACGCACGGGTTTCCCGCAGCTCAGCCACCTCGTAGAGCAGCGAGGGGTCTCCCTTGGCCGGGTAGACGTAGGCGTCACTCAGCGCTTCTCGCGGGCTGTCCCGGCTGGCTTGCGCCCGGAGCATCACCGGAGTGCGCTGACCATTCTCGAGAATCTCAAAGAGCGGAAGACCGTGGAGCACGCTGTGCATACCGAGGGTGAGGTCGGCCACTGTGAGATCGTTGTCCGACAGGGCTTCCCGGTCGGGCACGACCTTCAGCTTGGCGACGGGCTCACCCCAGTCTGTGTTGATGTTGAGACAGCTGATCTCGGCCAGGTGCTCCGCCACCCGTTGAGCCACCGGGGCGATCTCGGCATCGGGCCCACGCACTTCGATTTGGATCGGCCACTCCAGCTGGGCCCCCAGGCGCACGGGACGAATCCGTAGCTGCACGTCAGACCCCTGAGACTCCGCCCAGGATGCGAGGCGACTCTGCAACGGGCTGGGGTCTTCGTGGGGGTCGAGACGGAGTAAGACCTGGCCATAGTGAGGCGAGAAACGACGCTGGGGAATACTGCTCTGGACCGGGGGCGCCGAACGTCCGAGGAAGGTGAGCCAGTGCTCCAGCGCGGTGTTGTCCTGGCCGAGCTCTTCGTGGAGGCGCTTGTCGAGATCGCTAGCGACCGCCGCAGTAGCCTCTACATCTGAACCATGGGGCAGCTCGATCTCGACCATCCACAGGGGCCGAACGGACGCCGGGAAGAAGACTTGGTTTGCACTTGTGAGCAGCGCGTATCCGCCCCAGCAGCAGGCGGCAACGAGCAGCAGCAGGGGAACGACAAGGCCGAAGCTGCGGGACAAGATGGCCTTGTAGAGTCCCTCGCCTCGGGGGCTCCTCCCCCGGTGAGCGGGAGCCTTGCGCGAGAGCAGCAAGGGTGTCACCGCGAAGCAAAAAACCAAGGACACGGCGAGGGTGATCAACACGACCCAGAACAGGCCGGACACGTAGTCGCCTATGCCATCGTTGGTCAGCACGATGGGCAAGAACCCCAAAGCCGTGGTGGCCGCTGCGGCGAGCAGTGGGGCGAAGAGCTCGCGGCCCGCCCGGGCCAAGGCGACACCGTGTTCGCTACCCAGCTCTTTCAGTCGTTGGACCCGCTCGGCCATGACGATGTGGTTGTCGACGAGCAGTCCCAAGACCAAGATGAAGCTGGAGAGAGTGACGATGTCGAGGCTGAACCCTCCGGCGTAGAGCACGATGAAGCTGGTGAGGACCACGAGAGGCAGAACAACCGCCACTGAGATGCCCGTGCGCAAGCCCAGGGCCAATATCAACAAGACCAGGATCACGACGAAACCCTGAGCCAAGTTGCTGCCGAAGCGATCGACTTCTTCGGCGACCACGGCGGGCTGAAACACCACCACTTCGCTGCTGATGGCCCGGTCGTCCTGAAAGCCGGCCAGTGCGCCACGCACTTCAGCGGCGAAGCTCTCCAGGGGCGTGTTCACCCTGCGGTAAACGGTGAGTGCGATCGCCGGTCGCCCTTCTGCCTCTACTCGGTCGATGGCCGGGCGTAAGGGCTCCCGAGAGACATCGAGGAGGCGACTCAGGTTGACCGGGTCGCCGTCCGCCGGATCTCGCACGGGCAGCTCTTTTAGGGCTTCGTAGCTGGTGATGCGAGAGAGCGTCTCCACAGGCAGAATGCTCCCGGTACCGTGGAGATAGGCGCCGGGGGCTGTGATGTGCTGGGAGCGCAGGTACTCGCGAAACTCTACAGGCGTGAGGCTCGCTCGTGAGAGCTGGCTGTCTTCGTAGCTCAGCACGATCTGATCTCGGGGTTGCCCGAGTAACTCCACGTGATCAACGCTGGGGAGTGCTGACAGTGCGTCCGCGAGACGTTGTGCTCCCTCGAGCAGCGTGGCGCCTGTCGTGTTGTCTGCTGAGCCTGTAACGCTCACCAGGGCCGCAGCCATAGACTCGGACGGACGGTGCAGCACAGGGCCGCTGAGACCGATGAAACCGTCGGCTAGCTCGGCCCGCTGCTGAGCGAGCTGATCTTCAATGCTGGCCCAAGCCGTGCCGGAACGCACCGCAGACCCTTCGCATTCCACAGCGATGAGCACGAGGCCGTCTCGGGTTTCGCTGCTGCAGTCGAGCACGTCAGGCAGGCTCATCAGCCCGTCTTCTACGGGGACGGTGAGCACCTTTTCGAGTTCAGCAGCGGACACCCCAGGGAGGCTCAGCTCTACCACGCCGTAGAACGACGGCACCACGGGCTCTAGGCGCCGAGGCAACAACTGGTAGGCATAGCCACCGGCGAGGGCCAGGGACAACACAGCAACGAAGAGCGCGTTTCGTCGCGCCATCAGCGACGAGAGAATCAGTCGTTCTCCGCAGCGGGCAGCTGGGGATAGAGCAGCACGCGGTCATGGCACAGCAGCACCACGTCCGTGCGTCCGTCGTTGGTGAAATCACCCACCAACATCTCCCGGGGTTGCATCGAGCCGCCCCGAGTCGAACGGTTGAAGCGGTTCTTCTCAAAGATGGTGAAGAACATCTTGTTCTCCCAAGACGCGCTGC
>JBLIMM010000249.1:0-7189 GCA_047638635.1 Pseudohongiellaceae bacterium
CTACGAAGCTCTGGTCGACCTAGGTGTGAAGTGGCGTGGGGACGCTCTCCAAATGGCCGCATCGTTGGCTTGGTGTCGGCACAGGTGTGGTGAGTCTGCTGAAGCCGTTGTAGATTTGCGGCGGATCCTGGAGGAGCAAGAACGTCTGCAGGGCGCCAAGCACGCAGATACGCTGGAGAGCTGTTGGCTCTTGGGGCACGTACAGCACAGCATCGTGCACAACTTCGACGAGGTCCGTCGCTTGTACGAGCGCGTGATCGAGGGGGGGAGCGAAGTGCACGGAGAGCTGAGCATGGAGGTGCTCAACGCGAAGAACGGCTTGGCGCGCATTTTGTCCGCATTGGGCGAAGTCGAGCGAGGCATTCAACTTCAAGAGGAGTGCGTGCAGGGCATGCTCGTTGCGCACGGGCGTACCAGCATAGACACGCTGATTCAGCTGGGTGACTTGGCGAGTATGTACTTCGACGACGGGCGCTTTGACGACGCGGAGAAACTCTTCGAACAGGTTCTGAAGGACCAAGTGCGCGTGTTGGGCAGAGACCACGTGCACACTCAGGTGACACTGGGCAACTTGGGCTCGATCTACCGCAAACAGGGCCGCTTGGCGTTGTCCCGGAAGATGGCCTTGAAATCCTGGAAGTCTTCCTCCAAGACAGCGGGCGATAACGCTATGTCGACGTTGACTATGGGGCACAACCTGGCTTTGGTAGACATTGATCTGGGCCTACTGGAGGAGGCGGAGAGCATTCTCACCGATGGCATCGAGCGCCTGTCTCAGCTGTATCCCAAGCACCGCCTCTTGGGGAGAGCTCTGACGAATCTCGGCCGCTGCATGCTACTGACCCAGCGCCCGAAGGAGGCGCGGGGCGAGCTTGAGCGTGCGTTGCGCGTTTTGCGTGAGGTCTTGGAGCCGAGCGCCGACTGGATTGTTGAGGCACAGGGGTTGCGGGCCCAGTGTGACGGTGACCAAGAGTTGGGGGGCAGCTCGTAAGAGCTCTGAGCCGCCCCCCAGGATTCTGCTGACTATGGAGTCACACCGCTGATGAGCTGGGAGATAGCCACGTCGTTGCTGGCTGCGGTGTCAGCCACATGAATCTGCCAGTACACGAGGGTTCCGGCGGCGAATCCGGCGGGCCAAGTGTCGCTGACTTCGAGTCGACCCACCGAGTCAGTGCTGTAACCCGATGTCGAGGTGTCGGGCAGGGGCACGAAGATCTGATGCGTCGAGTCAAAGATCAGAGAATGCCCCATGATCAAGACTGCGCTCGCAGAAGCACGGCCTTCGGTGAGCACAAGGGTCAGATTGCTCAGGGGTTGCAAGGTGCCTTGACTGTGTATCTCTGGAACCCCGTTGACTCCTGGGACACCGTCGCCAACCGTATCGAAGCGAGTGAACGAAACGGTGAGGATGACGCCCTGGTCTGTCCCCGCACTGTCATCAAGGGGAGCCGACACGAGCAGGTCTTCTAGGCCATCGTCGTCGATGTCCCCGGCGTGGCAGATAGCGGAACCAAACTCCGAGCCAGCGGTGCCGCGCATGACGTGCAGCAGTGATGCGTCGGTGCCGGAGTAGACGAAGAGCGCACCTGCATCCGTGCCATTGGCGTTGTCCAGGGGAGCACCTACGGCCCAGTCGGGGATGGCATCCCCGTCCATGTCGCCGATGCCGCTCACAGCCCGTCCGAAGGCTGCGCCGGTCGGACCGTTCACCGTCCAGAGAGTGGAGCCATCGTCGCCCGAGATGACTCGGACATAGCTGATTCCCGTGGAGCTACCAGAACTGTCAACAGGGTCGGCCCCAATGAGCACATCGAGGAAAGTGTCCTCGTCCAAGTCGCCGGGAATGGCCAGTGAAATGCCGAAGCGGTCATTGGTCGCTGTGCCGCTGACAGAAGAATTCACTGTGGTGAAGTCTGTACCGTCTCGGAACTCAACGATGCCTTGGTCACTCGAACCGCCATTGGGTGCACCAATGATGAGCCCCGGATCGTGCCCTGACCAAGCCCCCCGGGGTGGCAATCCCTTGACTGCAGCTCCGAGGAGATCCCCTGCAGCGCTGCCGGAGACAGATTCTAAGAGTGAGAAATCGCCGCCGCTGAAGATGTAGGCAGCACCGGAGTCGGTGCCGTTGGCATCTTCAAAGGGGGCTCCCACCAGGATGTCGTCGTCCCCATCCAGGTCATAGTCCCCGGCACCGTCCAGGGCATAGCCAAAGCAATCCCCAGCAGAGCTACCGGTGAATGTGTGCAGGACGGAGCCGTCAGTTCCGGAGTGAATCGTGACTCTGCCTGCGGACGAGCCATTGATCAGTCCTGGCGCGCCGATCGCAATCTCGGCGACGCCATCGTCATCGAGATCGCCGATGCTTGCCAGGGACCAACCAAAGAGGTCTCCGGCGCTGTTTCCACTAGCGGACCAAAGGGTAGATCCGTCGCTTCCCGAACGGACGACGACATATCCAGCGTCCGTACCGCTTCCGTCATGAAGGGCTGAGCCGTAGGCTTGGTCGTCCACGCCGTCGTTGTCGAGATCGCCGACATTACGGGGCGTTGTGAGACTTGCTGTAGAAGAGCTACCTTCCTCTACATTGAGAATGTGAGGGGCAATGACCTGCGTCTGACTCGAGCCGTCGCTCGCGAGGGTCATTGCTAAAAGTAAAGTGAGTGTGCACCGAGATGCGATACTGAACACAGGCGTTCCTCCAGCTCCCATGGGAGCAACTGCGGAGGTGTTCGCGGGCATGAGTCGGGTAGCCCAGGGTCCTCAAGCTCTTGGCCGAAGAGGTGTGATGACAGTCAGTGAATGCGCAATCGTTCTAGTCATCGAGCCTTGCCGGTGTGGGCGTGGGCCTCGATGTCAGGCGTGAAAACTAGTCTTGATTGCCAGGCGCTTCTTGCCTAATGTGTCGGCTGTCGCTGCAGGTCGACCAGGTCAGTCATCGCAGCGAGTGGTGAGTGAGAACGAGTGGTCTCGTCCAACGAACCTCCTCCTGTTTTTGTGAACGAAAGAGCCCTTAATAGACTGAACGAATAGAGGGCTCGACTAAGAGCACACCGGGGCTTGCAGGTCCGGGTGCTCAGTGGATTACGTGATGTGTTCCGAAAGGTCACGCACCTTGCCGAGTGCGCGCTTTAGAGCCAATCGAACAGCTGCTGCTGATTTGCCCATTTTGGCGGCCATGTCTTGTGGTGATTCGCTTTCGAGCATGCCCTTGATGAGCGCCCGGTCCATGTCGTTGAGCTGGGAGCAGATCAAAAAGACCATGCGCCCTTGCTCGCTGCGAATGGCAGCCATGATCGGGTCGCTCTGCTCTTCGGGGCTCAGGACGTTGTTGGCCACATCTTCAATAGACTCACTGGCCCGTTTTTGTTCGCCTCTTTTCACCGCGTTGAACTGCCGGATTTTATCCTTAGCCCGGTTTTCCATGTTGAGCAACAAGAGTCGCATGAACTGTCGGCGGGATCTGTACTCGAACTGACTGAGGCGCGGCCCGATGCGACGATAGACAGTGTTCGCGAGGTCAGCAGTATCTAGCAATCTGCGCAGGGGTGATTTGCTGGCCATGGTCGTGCGGCCGCGCTGATACAGCTGCCCCCAGAAGTAACCGACAAACTCATTTTCGAGCTCGGGGTCGCTGGGCATGTTCTTGTGAATCCACGAGAGCACGCCATCTTCTAGGTCGGCGCTGGCGTCTGCGGACGCCTTGACTTCCAGAAGCACTGAATCGTTTGAGAGCAGTTCTTCCATCCGCGGGCCGAGTTGGTCGCGGGCGAACGCTGCGGCGTCCTTGAGAAACTGCGGGTGAGGACGGGAGTCAGTAGAGTGATGTGCCATGGCTGGTGCGAGCTCTGAACTGCCCTCACCAGCGTCGTTTGTGTCGATCTAAGCTGACGACTCAGATCATTCGGGAAGGGCACACAAGACGGGAAGGTGAGCGCGGGGGCCGAGGAGTTTTTCCGAGCACTGCAATACTAGAGCGTTCAATCCTGCTCTGGCGAACAGACAATCTCTAGATTTCTCCAGAGGAGCTGCACTCCTCGGCCCGTTTGGCTGATGCGGGTTACGCCCCAGCGACCTCGGTCAATCCCATGCGACCGAAGATCTCGTCGGTGACCTTGAGCAACTCGGCCACGCATTTCGGGGTGTGGTCGCCCATGTGCCCGATGCGCCAGTGAGTCTCTTTGGTCTTGCCGTACCCGCCGGTGATGAAGTACCCGGCTTGCCTGTACGCCGCAACGAGGTCAGCCATGATAAAGCGTCCTTCGCAACCGATGCTGGTGACCGTGGGACTGCGGAAGCCCTCGTCCGCAAGCACGGTGAAACCATGCCCTGCTGCCCATTCGAGGACTTGGCCCTGCATGTTCAGGTGGTCCTCGAAGCGCTGCTCGAAGCCACCGTGAGCCGCGATATCACGGAGCTGCACGCGCATGGCTTGCAGCACGGGGATGGGCGGCGTGGTGACGGTCATACCCTTGCTGTCTTGGTACTCGAGGGTTGAGAGCATGTCGTTTGTGTAGCCGCGGCCGGGGTTGGCCTCCATGCGTGCTTTGGCCCGAGGTGAGAGTGCACCCAGCGCGAGAGCGGGTGGCAGGGCCCATGCTTTTTGCACGCCGCCCACGGCCACATCGAGATCGTTTTTGTCAAAGTCGATGCGGGCGCCGCAGGCACTGGAAGTGACATCCACGCAGACCAAGGCGTCGGGGCAGTGGGCTCGGACAGCCCGGGCCACTCCGGCGATATCCGACAAGGCGCCGGTGGACGTTTCGCAATGGGCCACGAAGACCGCGTCGACGGGGCCATGTTGCTCGATGGCCGCGGCGGTGCTGGCTTCGTCCCAACCTTGGCCCCAGGGCTTCTCTTCGGCGGCCACGTTGAAGCCGCAAGCGCCAGATAACTTGCGCCAGAGGTTGGAGAAGTTGCCGTTGGTGAGGTGCAGGGCGCACTTGCCCGGGCGCACGACACTGCGGCCCACGGCCTCCATGGCGGCTGTGGAGGACGAGGTGAGCACGACCACGTCGCCCTCGGTGCCAAAGCACTCGCGGATCCCGGGAAGGACGTCAGCAAGCAGCTCGCGCATGAACGGGCTGCGGTGGCCGATCATGGGCACGGACTGTGCGGCCAAGATCGAGCGGCGCACGTGGGTGGGGCCGGGGATGAACAGCTTGAGATCGGTGGGGTCCGTCACGGGGACTGCTCCGGTTGTGAAGGGGCCACTTACTGGCCCCAGGTGAGTGGGGGGCGTTGCCGGGGCCAGCTAGAGGCCTCGAGCGAGTGTCATCAGGTGAGAGTGCCGCGGGTCGCGGGACAGTCTGTCGAGTTCGTCGGCGCTGCAAAGCAGTGGCAGCAGCGCCGCCATCTGCAGTGTCTCGACCAGCGCATCGGCTCGGGCGGCCACATCGTCTCGCAGGACCACGCCGCCAAAGCAGATGAAGCTGTCCACGACCTCGCGGGTCTCCGCGTCGGTGATGCCATCGCCGATGAATACCGTGCGTGCCTCGGGCAACGACCGCAGCACCTCGCACTTGCCTCCATTGCGGGCCAGAGGCGAGCGTCGATCGTAGTCGTGGTAGCGGTTGTCCGCCTGGAAGCGCACCTGCACCGCGTGCACCTTGTGATCGGGCACCCCGAGCCAGGCAGCAAAAGTGACCACCGGGAGACGCAGGCCCCCGGAGATGATGAGCACTTCTTTGTCGAGGGAGTGCAGCCCGGCGATGAGTTCTTTGGCCCCGGGGACAGCGGTCTCTACGTAGCGGCTGCCGATGCGCATCACATCGATTTGTTTCGGATTGATCAGCGAGAGTCGCTGGCCGTACACAGATTCGAGGGGAATCTTGCCAGCCATGGCGTCAGCGGTGAGTGCTTCGACGGATTTGCGTAGCTCAGGGTTATTGGCCGACAACTCCTCAATGCCCTCAATCGAGGAGAGGGTGGAGTCGCAATCGAAAACGATGCGCTCGAACGGTGGAGAGGCAGTCATGAGGTGGGATTTTCCATGCTAGAGCACGATGGTCCGGGCAGTGAGGATGTCCGCCAGCCCGTTGAGTTCGTTGAGTTCGCTCGTCTCAAGCGGCCGGGTGAGAGCAAACAGGGCCATGGCCGAACTGGCGTCTGACTCGGCGCCCGGAGCGCCCATATGCAGTCCGCCAATGTTGATTTCACGATCGCCGAGCCACGTAGCCAGCTTGCCCAAGACGCCCGGGGCATTCGAGTGGTGGGTGAGCAGCAGGTTGCCCTTGGGGACGAAGTCGACGCCGAAGCCCGCGAACTGGGTCAACCGTGGTTGGCCAGCGAAGACCGTGCCAGCCACCGTGTGGCATTGGCCATCGGTGGTGCTGCCACGAATCTCAAGGGATGTGCCTGCCTGAGCGAGCCCCTTATCGTGCAACTCAAGAACGTGCAGGCAGCGCTCGGTAGCCAGGGCGTCAGCATTCACATCGTTCACCGGGCTCTCAAGACTCGGTGAGAGCAGCCCGGAGATCACCGCGAGCCTCAGCGGCGCTGTGCTTTGCCCCGCCAGCTCACCCCGATAAATGACTTCGGCCCGCTGAATGGGCTTGTCCGTAGATTGAGCCAACATCAGCGCCGCCCGGCGAGCGAGCTGGGCGTAAGGCCGCAGCACAGCCATCTCTTCTGCGGACACAGTGGGAGCGTTGACTGCACAGCGCGCCTCGCCATGGAGCAGGAAGTCGACCATTTGCTGGGCGATCTCGGTGGACACCCGCTGCTGGGCCTCGCTGGAACTCGCACCCAGATGTGGGGTGAGCAGCAAGTTGGGCAGCTCTCGCAGGGGGCTGTCCGCGGCGAGGGGTTCACTCTCGTAAACGTCGAGGGCGGCTCCGGCGATGGTGCCGTCCTTCAGCGCGGCGATGAGATCGCTCTCCACCACGATGCCGCCGCGGGCGCAGTTGATCAGGCAGGCAGACGATTTCATCTTGCTGAGGGCGGCGCCGTTGAAGAGCCCCGCGGTGTCGTCGGTGCGCGGCACATGAATGGTGATGAAGTCGGCCTTGCTGAGCGCTGTGTCGAGGTCGACGAGTTCGACGCCCTTGATCGGTGACTCACCTGTCAGGAAGGGGTCGTAGGCGATGACGTTCATGCGCAGGCCGAGGCCACGGTCGGCCACGATGCGGCCGATCTTGCCCAGGCCGATGACCGCCAGAGTCTTCGCGGTCACTTCGCGGCCTACCAG
>JBLIMM010000250.1:0-7146 GCA_047638635.1 Pseudohongiellaceae bacterium
GGACCCAATGATTTCGTGCATGTTGGCGGTTTCCAAGGAGCGCAGCGCGGCATCCTACCGATCGCCGGATGCCCTGGCCACGAGGGCTTCTGACCTTGCTAGACTGCCGCACCTATGAATGCCCGTGGCCGTCCGAAATCACTCTGTGACCGTAGTTTGCCGGGTCTGCTGTCTCGGGCGACTCGGTCTGTCCTGGTGTGGGTCCTGTGGCTCTGCTGCGGCTGCGGCGAGCCGGGAGCCCAGCCGGTGCAGCTCTTGGCGGCCTCCAGCCTGGGCGAGCTGGCGCAGTCTCTGGCAGCCGGTTTTGAGGAGCGCACGGGCCGTCCTGTGACCGTGCGTTTGGGGTCGTCCTCGACCTTGTCCAGGCAGCAGCTCCAGGGTGTCCCGGGCGATCTGTTTCTGAGCGCCGACAAACTCTGGGTGGAGGCCCTCCCTGTGCTTCAGCAGCGAGCGTGGCTCGGCAATCGTTTGGCCTGGGTGTGCCCTGCAGGCGGGCCGAGTGTGCGTCCGGGAGAGGCCCTGAGTCTAGCCATGGGTGCGCCGGGAGTGCCGCTGGGGCGCTACGCCGAGGCAGCTCTGTCCGCGGCGAACCTGCCGCTGCCTGAGCGCATCGTCCGGGGGCATCACGCCCGGGCCACTCTGGCCATTGTTTCGAGCGGCGCCGTCGATGCTGGCGTTGTCTATGCCACCGACGCAGCTCTCGACTCGGGAGTCAGGACGGTGGCGCTGCTCGACGATGATCCTGACGACCCCATTCTCTACGTGGCTGCTTTATTGACCGCTGACGGGCAAGACCTCTACGACGCGCTGCAGTCGTCGTGGATGCAAGAGCATGCCAGTGCGTTGGGCTTTGTGTTGCTGCCATGAATGACCTGCCATGATGAACCTGGGAGCCATGCACGCGGTGTGGCAGTCGCTCACCGTGGCGACTCTGGCCACGGCTTTGGCCTTGCCTGCTGCCCTCGCCACCGCTTGGGTGCTGACTCGCACTCAGTGGCGCGGGCGCACGGTCTTGCGCGGGTTGACCTTGCTGCCTTTGGTCATGCCTCCCGTGGTCACCGGCTACTTGCTGCTGATGGTCTTCTCCCCCAAGCGCTTTTTGGGTGCAGCCTTAGAGTCCCTCGGTTTCCCCGTGGCCTTTCATTGGCTCGGTGCAGTGGTGGCGGCGGCAGTGGTCGGCTTTCCGTTGCTGGTCATGCTCGTGTCCGAGGCCTTTCGCTCTGTGGACGTGCGGTTGGAGAAGATGTCGGAGGCCTTGGGTCGCTCGCCCTGGCAGACGTTCTGGCGGGTGACCATGCCCCTGGCTTGGCCTGGTGTGGCGGCAGGTGCGGTGCTGGCCTTCGCCCGCTCTCTGGGAGAATTCGGCGCCACGATCGTCTTGGCGGGGCACGTGGTGGGGGAGACAGAAACCATCCCCCTGGCCGTGCATGCGGCTCTGGATGTTCCTGGTGCTGAGCACCTGGTGTGGTGGTTGACGGGGGCGTCCGTGCTGCTCGGTGTGGGCGCGGTGTTGCTCTATCAGCGCCTGAGCGATGGCCATCGTCGTCGCTTGGAGCTAGATTCATGAGACTTCAGCTGAGCGCACGAGTGGTTCGTTCGAGCGGGTTCACTCTCGACGTTGAGTTGGACTGTCAAGGGCAGGCGCTGGCCTTGGTGGGCCCCAGCGGCTGCGGCAAGTCGACCCTGCTAGAAGTGTTGGCGGGGGTGCTCCCCGGAAGAGTGGTCATCGATGGCCGGGACTTAAGCCAGCTGCCGCTGCACCAGCGCAACCTCGGTTGGGTCACTCAAGACAGCTTGCTGTTTCCCCACCTTGATGTGGCCAAGAACCTGTCGTACTCCCCGCGGGCAGAAGGCATCGAAGAGATCGCCGAAGCCCTCGATCTGCTGCCCCTCTTGCAGCGCTACCCCGCGCACTTGTCAGGGGGAGAACGGCGCCGTGTGGCGTTGGGGCGAGCTCTGGCCAGCCGCCCTGACGTGCTGCTCCTCGACGAGCCCTTTGCCGGTCTCGATGCCCAGCGCCGCCGCGCCGCGTTGTCGTTGATTCATACGGTGCGCCGACGTTTCGATGTGCCGGTGGTGTTGGTGAGTCACTTGGCTGACGAGGTGGTGGGCTTGGCCGACCAGGCGCTTCGTTTAGACGCTGGTCGCGTGGTGAGCTCCGGGCCTGCGTACTCGGTGCTGCGGGCCGGTGAAACCCACGTGGACAATCACGTGCAAGCCACCGTGAGCGGCGCCGAGACAGTCACCGTCGATGGTGTCGAGCTGCGCATGTCGTTGCCGGAGGGCACTGTGGGGCAGGTGCGTTTGGCGATCTATGCCCACGACATCTTGTTGGCCAGGGCGTTGCCAGAAGCGCTCTCTGCGCGCAACGTGCTGCCAACTCAGGTCGTGTCGCTCACCGAGGCCGGTGGCTTCGTCTTGGTTTCGTTGGCCGTGGCGGGCTTGGTAGTCACGGTGACTCCAGAAGCGGTCGCTGAACTCGGCCTTGCCCCCGGAGTCGATGTGTTCGCGCTGCTGAAGGCCACGTCGATTGACTGCTTGGGACCGGCTTGAATCTTACGGATCGGTTGAGTCTTAACGCTCGACTGGTTCTTCGTCCGCGGCTTGTTCGTTTAGCGCTGCGACCAACTGCATAGCGTGCTCGAGCCGTGCCAGAGCTGCCTCTGGCTTGCCCTGGCGTTGGTCCACTAAGGCCAGGGCGTAGGCCCGTCCCACGGCGAGAGTTTGGGCTAAGTCTCGGGGTGCGGGATTTGTCGAGACGGGGCGGTAGAAGGCCTTGCTGAGCAAGAGCTCTTTGCGCAGAAAGAACTCGAGTTCTAGGGTCATCGCGTTGTCAGCGGTGTCTTGAAGTTGCACTTGGGCAGCGCTCGCCTGCCCGAGAATCATAGCAGTGAGGGCTTCGACTTTGGCCGCGGTGACGGCGCTCAGGTTGTCCAGCTCGTTGCGCTCGGCGCGGATGCCGTTGAAGGTCTGTATCGCGAGGCGTTCGGCGAGCCCGAACCATATCTTGAGGCGCCACACTGCACTGCCCACAAGCTTGGCCAACTCGGGGTTGGCTGAGGGGGCCGCGATGCTGGCAAGCTCAAGGTCGGTGAGCGCTGGTAAGTTGGCCGCTTGTTCGGCTGCGTAGCGCACCACGTTTTCGAGCAAGCGCACAACCATAGGATTGTTCAGCGACTCGTCGTCGAAACGCAACGTGGACAAGACCACGCGCCCGTTGCCGAAAGGCACCGACTGCACGGCTGCGCCGATGGACAAGCCATACCCGTCGAGGCAATCGAGAGCGATCTCTGCGCCATGAACATCGTCAACGTCGAGCACCCGATGGGGTGACGCTGATCCGAGTCGTTCGTCGATCAAGGGCTCGGTGATGCCCAGGTCATTGAGCAGTGTGGAGTCCTTGGCGAAGATCAGGTGTCGTCCGATGAAGTGTCCCCGGGATGAGTTGGCTTGGACGTCGAAGGGCAGGGCTGCCACTTGCCCCAAGCCGTCGTAGCCAAAGAAGAACGCATCGAAGGGATGACCGGCATCCGGGGGCTCGAGCATGAGCACCACGCCACCGGCGTAGGCATAACGGAGCTGTTTGATGGTGTTCGTCAGCCCTTCTTGGGCCCACATGGCCGGGCGCCGGCCCATGACCACGAGGCGCGGTAGCTGGTCGGGCGTCTCGCCGGCGGCGGCGTCGCGATCGTTCGCGTTGTCGTTCGCGTTGTCGTTCGCGTTGTCGTTCGCGTTGTCGTTCGGGTTGTTAGCGGCTGCGAGCACCAGCTCTCGGACCAGCTCGTCTTCACGGCCCGTGAGCGCCATCACTGTCCCGTGGGCTACGGCTTGCCGTCGCCGCGGGGGAGGCTCGGCGTTGCGGGCGACATCGGCGTTTTTTGGCCGGTGTGGCAAGGCGTTGAGGGTTGCCAGCGCCGCTAATGCGGGCTTGGGAGTCCCCCAGAGATCGACCAATCCGGCACCGCATTCCCAGGCGGCATCGCGCCATTGGGTGTAGGTGTCGCCGGCGACACGTGGGTTGCTGCGCAGGGCGCTGGTCATGACTTCCGCGGCACGAGCTTGGTTGAGTCCGCCCAGGTGAGCGAGATCGTCGAGGCTTGTCACTTGGGCGGGAAGCCGCTGGCGAGCGAGGTCTGTGCGCGCGTCCATGGCCTGTCGCAAAGCAGCCTGGGCGTCTTGCAGATGCTCTTGTCCAGCGAAGCCTGCAACCGCTCGTTCAAAGTGGGGCAAGCCGCCGTAGCCGTACTCGGAGACGTAGATCAGGCGTTGGTCGTCTGCGCCCAAGGTGGCGGCGAAGTCGAAGTCGCCAGCAGACCACGGCCACGAGCGGTAGACGTGCAAATCGTCAAAGGGGATCGGCTCGGCGCTGCCCGGGGCGATGTAGTGGGCGCTTCCTTGCCACGAGCCAGAGTCGTCGAAGATCAGCTGGCCAGGCATGAGCTGCGCCGCTTGCAGGAGCAGCCGGCGTGTCTCGCTGAACAACTCCCCGGACATCTCGTTGAGCAGCCCAATGATGACCACCGACGGATGACCGGCTACAGCGTCGGCTAGGGTGGCCAGGGCTTGGTCGACTGCGGGCAGGGTGTGTTTGTCGAGGGTCGTGATCCATCCCAGAGTGGGTTCTGCTTGGACGAGCAAGCCGATCTCGTCGCAGAGTTCATAGACTCGGGGCATGACGCGAATGTGCGCTCGCAGCAAGTTGAAGCCAGCGGCTTTGATGGCTAGCAGCTCGTCCCGCAGCCAAGTGTCATGGGGTGGATTCGCTAGCCCTGCAGGGTGATAGGGCTGGTAGAGCACGCCCTTCAAATAGACAGGCGTGCCGTTTAGAACGAAGTGATCGCCGTCCACGGTGAAGTGGCGCAGTCCCACCTGTTGGCTGCTGAGGCGTTGCTGCGCACCGTCTGCCAAGAGGATCTGCAGCTCGTGTCGTACGGGGTTTTCCGGCGACCAAGGCAGCAACGAGGGCAGCGGTGGTAGGGGCAAGGTGAGTGTGCTGCGCCCGGGATCGACCGTCACCGTGAGAGACGTGGAGCCACCCTTGTGGGCCAGCCGCAGAGCGGGTTCGCGGAGCTGCGAGGTGTCTGCGGCCAAGTCTGCCGCCAGCAGCGGCGCCTGCTGCCCGAGTCCCACGGCGAGCCGGACGTCCCGTGGTGCCTTGCTGCGATTGATCAGGGACAACTGCACCGAGGCCTCTCCGCCAGGGCGCCAAGAGACGTCTGCGAAGTGCGCTTCGACGAGGTCGGCCTTGCGCAGGTTCACGCTTCCCGTGAGGCCTCCGTAGTTGAAGTACCACGATTCTTTGGCGTGGGGCAGTGCACCCAAGCGCAGGCCATCCACTGGCTCGTGGCCAGGGTCGACCACGCGGACGACGAGCGTGCTTGCCGTCGCACCCAAGTGCTGCGTGACATCGAAGTCGAAGGGTGAGTCGGAGCCGTCGTGGCGCCCAAGATAGTGTCCCCCTAACCACACGTCGGCCCTGTAGTTGGCTCCGGCGAACTCCAAGAGCAGCTGCTGATGCGGGGCGCTCGGTGCCATGCCCGGTATTGCGGTGCGGTACCAGACCACGCCGTCGTAGCCCGCTGTCTGGGGCAGCTGCTCCAGCACTCCTGGGACCACCACCGTGAGGGCCTCGCGCCAAGCGTCGTTTGCCCCCTGGGCTAAGGCCCGTCGCCCGCCATCTCCTTGCGGGTCAAGGAGCAAGTCCCAGTGACCGTCGAGGGTGCTGAGCAGCGAGGCTGCCGCAGCTGGCTGTGCTTGGGGAGCTGGCTGTGCTTCTGGAGCAGGCCGTGCTTGCTGAGCTGGCTGTGCTTCTGGAGCAGGCCGTGCTTGCTGAGCAGGCTGTGCTTCTGGAGCAGGCCGTGCTTGCTGAGCAGGCTGTGCTGGCGGGGGCGTGCTGGGTTGAGCTGCTGCCGCCGAGCAGAGCGTCACGGAGAGAATGACGAGCCGGCAGAGGGCTGACAATGAAGGTGCGTGGATCAACATCGCGGGGATGATACCGCCGACGGGGCGCGGCCCTCAGTTAGACTTCTCGCCGCCCCTTCGGAGATGTCTCTTGCTCGCTCGCCTCTCGGCCCGCATGGCAGACTGGGCCCAGCGCGTGGTCCCTGACCCCTTCGTGATCGCCCTGGGTCTCACCCTGGTGGCGGCTCTCTTGGGCTGGTTCGTCATGGATGAACCGGCGCTTTCCACCCTGGCCGAGGGTTGGTTCGGGCGCTTGACGAACTCAGGCACCCTGGCCTTCACCACGCAGATGGCGTTGATCTTGGTGGCGGGAGCGGCGTTGGCTCGGGCGCCGCTGTTGCACGGCGCCCTGGCGCGGCTTGCGTCCATCCCCCAGAGCAGCGCTTCGGCTGCGGCGCTCACTGCTTTTGTGGCCATGTCAGCTGGGCTGCTCAACTGGGGTTTCGGTCTGGTCATTGGGGCCATGCTGGCTCGGGAGATCGGTGACCGTGCCCGAGCTGCTGGTCGCCCGCTGAACTACGCCCTGGTAGGGGCAGCGGGCTACGCCGGCATGATGATCTGGCACGGGGGCTTCTCCGGCAGCGCGCCGTTGAAAGTCACCGAGGGTCTTCCTGGCGGGGGCGCTGGGATCCCCATTGATCAGACGTTGTTCTCGTCGCTGAATCTTGGGCTGAACGCTGCGCTGCTGATCTTCGTGCCCTGGCTGATGAGCCGCATGGCCGCCCCGGAGCACGACAAGCTGCTGGAGCCTCTGCCTGAGGCGCAAGATCCGGGCGAAGCCGCCTCAGACAGGGAGCGCCACCCGCTTCTCGGGCGAGTCCTTTGCTGGTTCATCGTGGCACTCGGTGCGGTGGCTCTCTGGAGCAGCTTCGCGTCTGCGGAGGTCTGGTGGCGCGCCATCGGCCTCAACACAGTGATCGTCTTTCTGCTGCTGGCTGGGCTGGCCATCTACGGCACGCCTCAGCGCTACGGCCGGGCTTTCGCTAGCTCGGTGGGGGAGGCCGGGGGCATTTTGCTGCAGTTCCCCTTCTATTTCGGGATTCTCGGCGTCCTTGAAGCGAGCGGTCTGGTGCAGCTCTTGGCTGTGCATTCTGCTGAGCTGAGTCGCGGCCTGGCGAGTCTGGGCCTGCCTTTGCAGTGGTCGTTCGATTTGGTGACGTTTTCTTCGGCCGGGCTGGTGAACCT
>JBLIMM010000251.1:0-7115 GCA_047638635.1 Pseudohongiellaceae bacterium
GCACCTTGCCTTCGAAGTCGACAACGGGCTCGTGCAGCGGTTTCGGGTCGCGGTCAATGCCCAAGTGTGTGGGGCCTTCGTAACCCGCCAGCAAGGCGCGCCAGAAGTCCTTCGCCAGCTGTGGGTCTTGCTCCTGAAACCAGGTGACGTAGTCGCGATAAGGGCGATGCTCCGCCAGCACCAACGGCTCTGCCGCGGCACTGCAGCGATAGTGCTGCATCACCTCACCCAAGACCAGCGACGCAGACCAGCCCTCCATCAAGATGTGATGGAAGCTCCACAGCAGGCGCCAGCTGCTCTCGCCCAAACGCACCAAGGCCAGGCGCATGAGCGGCGGCTCTTCGAAGTCGACACCCTGGTCACGATCTTCGGCGCAGAAGAGTGCCATGCGGTGATCGTGTTCGCTGGCGGGGACATCGCGCCAGTCGTGCACTGCCAGAGGAAACTTCACCCCCTCGTGCACAACCTGCAGCGGATCTTTCAGCTCATCCCAGTGGTACGACGAGCGCAGCACTCCGTGGCGATCCACCGCAGCTTGCCAAGCCGCTTCAAAAGCCTCAACGCGCACAGCCCCTTCCAGCGCGTACTCCAGCTGGATGAGGTACATCCCCAAATCGCCCACGGTCACGCTATCGAAAAGCATGCCGTGCTGCATGGGCGACAGACCGTAGATGTCCTGGACGTTTTCCATTACCAAGCCAAGTCAGTGCCTAGGTAATCGTAGAGCCGCTGGTTGTGCGGCTCAAAGTACGCGCTCAACTTCTCTCGCACAGCGGGATCCATGTCGGAGTAGGGCGCGGTGTTGATCTTCTTGAACGCTTCGGGCGCGTGATACTCCAGACCCAAATGCTCGAAGGCCCGACGCAACGTCTGCTCCGGCTCCAAAAACTGATCTTCGGTCTTGAGCACCAACAGCTGATCCCGGGGGAACACGTCCGTCCAGGTCTTCAGCTGGTCGACGTAGACACCACGCAATTTGTAGCTGTGGTGCATGGTGTGAAAGCGGATCAAGGACGGGTCGGCTGCGAACCGCACCCGCTCGTCCGCGAGACGCTGCTCTTCTTGATCGATGGCCTCTTCAAACGACAAGGTCTCAAGACCCGCGCGGAGGTTGTGGTTGTAGAACGAGTAGGCTCGATCAATCGGGTTGCGCAGAATCGCGATGAGCCGTGCATTCGGTGTGGTCTGCGCCACCTTCGCCGGGCAGTCATCGAGATAGAGATAGTCGGGGGTCGCTTCGCCGGTCAAGAACTGCCGGCCTCCTAAGGTCTTCGCCGCAAACTTCTCAAACACAGTGGGAAAGAAGGCCTTGTACCAGAGCTTGCCCTTGCCGAAGTACGCGTTGAAGAAGTAGATCTCCTTCTTCAACGCCGGGGCAATCGCCGGGTGCTGAGTGAGGTAGTTGTAGAGCGCAGTCGTACCGCACTTCTTCGCGCCGATGATCAAAAAGTCCGGCAACACCCGCAGCGGGCTGGTCAGATAGCGCATGCCGTGACGCAAGCGATAGCCCGTCGTCATGGCCGGGTTGAGGTGCGACATGAGCATGTACCGCGCGCCCTCGACAAACGGCTTCGTGCCCTCGGGACCGCGGATCTCTAACCACACCGAGCTGCTGTCGTCACGCTCAACGAGCTCGAAGGTCATGTTCGGGCTGCTCTTGCGCCAAGCCTCTGTGAAGGCATCAAGTTTGCCGGACCAGGTGCTCGTCTTCGGGTACTTCAGAGCGTAGCCGTCTTCGAGTTCTTTGACCTCCGTGCAGCCGGTGAGCACGTCTGCAGTGGTCTTCTGTCGCAAGGCCAAGTTGGGCGTGGCGTTGCTCATGTGTCGCTCCCAGGTTGTACGTACTCGTGGACTGCCTTGCCGTTTTCCAGCTTGAGGCAGTGATCGGCCAGCGGCAGGTAGCGGTCGTCGTGGGTGATCACGAACACCGTCTTTCCGCGCCGCTTCAGCTCGGGGAGAATCGTCTTATAGAAGACGTCTTTGAAGTCAGGGTCTTGGTCTGCGGCCCATTCGTCGAACACGTAGAAGGGCCGATCTTCGAGGTAGGCGGTGAGCAGCGCCAAGCGCTTCCGCTGACCCAACGACAGGTCGATAGTCGAAAGGCAGCCGTCCTGCACTGTCACCTTGTGGGACAACTGCAAGTCTTCTAGGTGACCCTTCGCTTGGGCGTCTAGCTCAGCGTTGCCCGCCCCAGGCAGGCTTCGAAACAGGTGAAAGTCGGTGAACACCACGGAGAACATTTGCCGAAAGTCTTCGCGGTTCTCGTCGGTGATGACCTCGCCATCCAAACGCAGCTCACCCTCTTCGAGTGGGTAGAGGCTGGTGAGCACCTTGGCCAGGGTGGTCTTGCCGCTACCGTTGCCGCCGATGACAAAAAAGATTTGCCCCGGCTCGAACTGGATATCGATGGGCCCCATGGTGAAGACGCGATCATCGTCTTCACGAGTGAACGAGAACTTCGCGCCCACGAGTTCCAAGCTCTTCCAGACGCGCGCAGGCTCGGGGCCTTTGGGAAGTGCGGCATTCAGCGCCGCCCCCACGGGTTCTAGTCCAATGGTCTGAATCTTCTCGAGGGACACAGCGGCCCGACCCAAGTCAGGCACCACCGCCATCAACGTGCCCAGAGGCCGATACAAGAAAACCGCCATGAACACCATGGTGGACAGTTGAGCCGTGGTCAGACTTTCGATCTGTGGTGCGACGAAAACCAGTGCACCTAACACGACAAAGAACAACAGCCGCGTCATGCTCTCCGCACCGATCAGAATGCGGCGGCCCTTTTGGTTCACCTGGCGGAAGTCCTCCAGCGCACCACGAATATCCTGGTCGAGGAAACTCTTACGCCGGGTGCGGTTGAGCTTCAATTGCTTGATGCCATCGTGCAGCGCCTCGAAGTGTTCGAACACATTGTCGAACACATCTCGGCCACGACGCATGAAGACCAACGCGCGGCTCAGGCAAATCTTGTAGGCCACAGCACCAACCACCGCCAAGCAGAGCAACAGCAGCACAACTTTCCAGGACACCCAAGCCATCCACAGGGTGCCGCCGATAAGCGTTGTGAGGTCAATCACAACCCTGGGGATGTTTGGCAGGACCCGCGAGAGGGTGTTCACATCTTCGGTGAGCGCCGCGAAGAGCCGTGGGGACCCAAGCTGCTCAAGGCGTCGCAAGGGCGTCCCGAGAATCCGCGCGCTGAGCTCCATGCGCAGGTCGACCACCGCGTGGAGCGCTAGGTCGAGAGCAATCCACTGGGCCGCGAGGCCGCTGGCGACGACCACCACCATCAAGCTCACGAAACCAGCGAGCCACTGGCCCGAGTCGAAGAGCCCCTGCTCCCAAACATGATTCGCCAGAATGATCAGCCCCGGCGCGCTGAAGCCGCTGATGATGCTCACCAAGACCGCGAGCTTGAGCCGCGGCGCGTTGCTGCGCATGAGAAAGAAGAAGAGCTTCATGGCATGTGGGCCGTCAGGCCGCATCCCCTGTCAGGTGGCTCACTTTTTGCCCCCTTTACCGCCCTTGCCGAGTTTCGACAACAGCTTGTTCAAGCTCTCTTGACTGACCTTCGCCCCTGGGAAGTCGGACGGAGTTCGGGCGCCGGCATTCGGATCGAGGCAATGCTCAATGAGCAACGTCAACTCGTCGCGCATGCCGTACAGCAAAGCCTCAGCGCTCGCCTTCGTGTGTCGCGCTGCGCTGTAAGCCAACTCAAGATGCAACCGTCCACCGCTGACGAAGCTCACCACTTCGAGCAGATGCCCTCGCTGTGTCTCAGGACCACAGGGTTTGCCACTCACATCTGCGAGCAAGCGCATCTTGGGCGCCGAGCCACCGCTGGCCTGGGCATCGAACTGCCCCAGGTAAAGGAAGCTCAGCTCTGGCTTGGGCAGCGCCGACAACGCGTCGCGGACCGTGCTGTCGCCGTGCATCCAACGGAGCATGCCGTGGCCAATGCCATGTCGCGGAATACCGCGCAGCTGCTCTTTGATCGCCATCAGCGCCGGGCCCGGACCACGAGTGCCAGCCACGGACAACGACGCCGGGTAGATGGTCGTGAACCAACCCACCGTGCGAGACAGGTCCACGCCTTCGATGATGTCTTCGCGGCCGTGGCCTTCGAGATCGAGCAAGAACGTGTCTACGCTGCGGGCCTTGCGCACACCGAGAGCCAACGCAGCCAGGAGCACTTCGTCAATGCGCGTGTCGTAGGCAGAGCTCACGTCTTTCAGCAGAGACTTGGTCAGCCCTGCTTCGAGCTCGATCGAAACGGTCCCCGTGGAAGCGTAGTGATTCTCGCCGTCGGTCGAGTCTACGCCGAGAGAGCTCGCCCCCACCTGGCCCAGAGCCTTCCAATGCTTCAGCTCGCCTTCGGTGGAACGGCCACTGGCGTGCTTGGCCAGCGCCTCGCCCCAGCGCTTGTAGGGCGTGGTCTTCGGCGGGAGTTGCGGAGCCACACCCTTGGCTCTGGCCTCTAGTGCCGTCTGCAAATCTTCGACAATCACCCGCCAAGACACCACGTCCACGATCAGGTGGTGGACGATCCAAAGCAGCTCGGGGGGACGGTCGCCAGCGAAGTGAAACAACGCTGCAGACATCAGCGGACCCGCGGCCAAGTCGAAGCCTTGGTGTAAGGCGTTGGCCCGCTCGGTCATCACAGCGTCGACATCGTTTGCAGCGACATCGGAGAGATCGACCACGGTCAGTTCGGGCGCTGCCCCTTCGGCGCTGTGAGACTGCACCACCTGGCCGTCGACTGCAGTGAAGCGCAGGCGCAAGGCGTCGTGCCAGCGGACGACATCGCCGACCGCAGCGGCCAGTTGAGGCGCCAGCACGTCAGGCGCCGAACCACCAGGCAGCTCAAACAACATGGGCAGGTTGAAGAAGCCCTGCTGAGGCACGCCCGCTTCGAAGAACCAGTGCTGAACCGGAAGCAGAGGCGCCGAACCCGTGATCAAGCCTTGCTCTGCGCCGGGACCAATCTTCGACACAGCCACCGCCGCCAGGGCTGCGATGGTCGGATGCTCAAAGATCTGCGCCGGCGTAATCTTGAAGCCCGCTCGGGACAACCGCGCCACGATCTGCAGACCCAGCACCGAGTCGCCTCCCAGCTCAAAGAAGCTGTCGTCTACACCAATCTCGCCGATGCCCAGGACATCGCCCCAGGCCTGAACCAACGCATGCTCAGCTGGGTCGCTGGGCGCCGCGTACTCGCTGCCCAACTCCGGGCGTTCGTGCAAGTTGCTCGCCCCAGCATCAACGCCGCCGCCAGCGCTAGAGCCCGTAGCCGACCAAGCGGCAACTCGAGCTGCCACATCACCGGTGGACACAATCACCTGGCTTCCCGGCCGCAAAGCTAGCACGTGGCCGAAGGCCACAGCCCCTTCGCCGGCCGACATGAAGTAAGCAGCCTGGCCCTCCGATTGAAGGAACTCGGGCTCTTTCCAGGTGAGCCAGTTGTCCCAGTTCGCGCTGGTCCACGGCGTGTTGCCGCTTGTCTGCGCCTGGCTGTTGTGCCGCGCCACGAAGCCATCCACGTAGTGATGGGCCGCCACGTATCCCGCGAGGCCCAAGGCGCCCATGGTCGAAGCCAGCGACGACTGCACAACGCAGAAGTCGAGCGGCTTACCAGCGAGCACCTGCTCCAGCGCCGCAAGCCCGGCCAACTTTGGCTGAAACTGAGCCTCGACGTCGGCGCGAGTGGTGTCCTGCAGAGGGATCATGTCCTTATCGGCGCCGGCTGCATGAACCACACCGTTCAACAGACCGTGGCGCTCTTCGGCGGCAGCGATCACAGCCGACATAGCGGCGGCGTCGCCCACATCTGCGGCGGCAAAGGTGATCTCCGCGCCCCGCTGCTGCAGCGTGCGCAAGCGCTCGATACGCAACGAGTTCAGATCGTTGGAATCGTGATTCGCCAACCACGCGTCCCATTGCTCTTCGGCCATAAAGCCGCTGCGGCCCGTCAGCAGCAAGTGCACATCGCCGGGCTCAGCCAAGCATGTCGCCACTTCGAGGCCGATAGAACCCAGCCCACCTGTCACGAGGTAATGCCCGCCCTTACGAAGCGGGCTTGTTGGCGATTCAGAAACGGAGAGTGCACTGAATGTCGGTAGCCAGCGATGAGCTCCGCGCCATGCCACCAGCGGGCGATCGTCGGACAACTCGTGCAACAGCTCGTCAACTCGCGGACCAGACAGCGCTACGCCACCGACATCGACAACGCGGCAAAGCACACCCGGCAGTTCTTGAGTGATCGCCTGGGCCGCACCCAGCAAGGTCGAGAGTTCGGGACAAAGCGGCTCATCTCCCATGACGTCCACAGCGTGGGCCGTGGCTACGAGCACGGAGATGGGCCCCGCAGATTTGCCGTTCGTAGAGACAGACGCCTGGGTATCCGCAGCTTGGGCCAAGGCTAGCAAGCTGAAATAGCCCCGCCCAAGAAGCTCCTCGCTCGAGGTGCCAAGGGCTCCGGCGTCGAGTGCCCACAAGTGCAACACCAGCTGTGGCAAGCGCCCTTGAGTCTGCAACGCGGCGAAGAGCAACTGCTGCTCATCTGGGCTGGCTACGGACAAGACGAAGCGGCCGTGTCCCCTGTCGCTGAACTGGCCCCCGGGTGTGGCCACGGAGACGGTCTGACCTGCGGCCTCAAGCCGGGCCGCCCAAACATCTGCAGCATCGTTGTCGTCGGCGCAGACCAGAACATGCTGCCCGGCAAGCTCAACGGCGTTGCCTTGCAAGGCAGCAGCACGAGTCCACGACGCTTCGCTGAACCACTCTGAGACCGCTGCGATCTTGCCCGCGGGGCGAACCGGCGGCCCGCCACTCCCAGGCTCAATCCAGAAACGCTGACGTTGAAAGGGGTAGGTCGGCAAAGGCACGCGGCGGCGGGCTCGTCCACCATGAACGGCGGCCCAGTCGAGGGGCACCCGAGCGAGCCAAAGCTGTCCCACCGCACTCAAGAGGCACTGCCGGTCTGAGTTGGCTTCACGAGGGTGGCGCATGGAGGACACGAACGCAGGATCGCTGTCACCCTCTCGCTCTGCAGCCAACTTGCGGCCGATGCGAGTCGCCAAGGTTGTCAGGGTGTTTCCCGGCCCCACTTCGAGCAGCAC
>JBLIMM010000252.1:0-7101 GCA_047638635.1 Pseudohongiellaceae bacterium
CTCTTGGCGATCCAGCTCGTCTTGCCCACTGTGTGTCCTTCTTATTATACGTACTGAGGTTGGCGGGTTCAGGCCTAGTGAAGACAGCGTTTGTCTTTAGGCCTTGTCGTCGTCGTGCTGGAACGGCATGCCCAGCTTCTTAAGCAGTTCAAAGCCGAGCGCATCGCTGTCAGCCGTGGTCACGATCGTAATGTTCATGCCCTGACTAAATTTGATGCGGTCCAAATCGATCTCGGGAAACACTGTCTGATCACCCAGGCCCATCGAGTAGTTGCCCTGGCCGTCCAGCTTTGGCCGCAGACCTCGAAAGTCCTTGATACGGGGAATGACAACCGAAATCAGACGGTCGAGGAACTCCCACATTCGCGGTCCGCGCAGCGTGGCGCGGCAGCCAATAGGCATGCCCTCGCGAAGTTTGAAGTTACTCACCGACATCCGAGCTCTGGTGAGCTGTGCCTTCTGACCAACAATACGGGTCAGGTCAGCTGCAGCGCTATCAAGGGCGGACTTATTCTCCCGCGCCTCGCCCACTCCCATACTGACGACCACCTTGATGATCTTGGGGGCAGCCAAAGTATTGCCGATATTATGCTCGGACATCATCGCCGGGCGTACCTCAGTGAGGTACTTGTCGTTGAGGCGCGTTTTGCTTGTTGCTGTGGTCATGAGCTCGTCGTTTCTAGCCGTCGATCGTCTTGCCGGAAGGCCGCATCACGCGAACCTTCTTACCGTCCACTACAGCCGAACCCAACCGAACGCCATTGCCAGTCTCGGCGTCGTAGAACGACAGATTGGACAGGTCGACCGGATATTCGCGCTGAGAGCGGCCGCCTTGCGGCTGCTCCTGGCTGCGGCGCATGTGCTTCCACTTCATGTTAATGCCTTCGACCACAGCCTTGCCATGCTTTCGGTCAAGCTTGATCACCCGTCCGGTCTCGCCGCGCTGAGCGCCGGCGTTCACGATAACGGTGTCCCCCATCAAAATCTCAGCCATCACACGACCTCGCTTGCAAGGGAAATGATCTTCATGAAGTTCTTCTGACGGAGTTCACGGGCTACGGCGCCGAAAATGCGCGTACCCACTGGGTTGCCGTCCTTATCGATGATCACCAGAGCGTTGCTATCAAAGCGTACCCGGGAGCCATCGCGCCGAGCGATGTCAGACTTAGTCCGAACGATCACACAGCGAACCACCGTGCCCTTCTTGATCGACGCCGTGGGGATGGACTTCTTCACCGAACCGATGATCACATCACCAATACCAGCGACCCGACGCTTACTGCCACCCAGCACCTTGAAGCACTGAACGCTCTTGGCGCCGGTATTGTCAGCGACGTCGAGGCGTGTCTGCATCTGAATCATGCGGCACCTCCCGCTGTCTCAAGCACTTGCGTCAAACGCCAGCGCTTGTTCTTGCTGATCGGGCGGGTGAACTCGATTTCGACTGTGTCCCCGGCCTTCGCCTTGTTCGACTCATCGTGAGCCCTCAAGGTCGTGTAGCGGGTCACGATCTTCTTGTAAACAGGGTGCATCAAGCGTCGCTCGACCTTAACCACAATGGTCTTATCCATGCGGTCGCTTTTGACCACACCGATTTTGCGAATAACGTTACGTGCGCTGTCGTCGTTGCTCATCATTCCTTACCAGTCTCGCTGCCAGCTCAGGCTTTGGCTTGTGCGTCGCGAATACCCAGGGAGCGTTCCTGGAGCACCGTCTTAATGCGCGCGATCTCGCGCCTGATCTCACCGATACGATTCGGGTTCGACAGGCCTTCCGCGCTCGACTTGAAGCGAAGATCAAACAGCTCTTTGGATAATTCCGAGCTATCAAATTCCAACTCACTGTCGAGTCGTTCGCGGAGTTCTTTCATTTTGGTGTTCATCATCGTGTTCTCCTCGTCACAAGACGACAGCGTACCGGCATCTTGTGGGCCACACGATTCATGGCCAATTTGGCGGACTCAACATCCGTTCCGCCAATCTCATAGATCACAGTGCCGGGCTTAATCACCGCAGCCCAATAATCAGGCTCGCCTTTACCCTTACCCATGCGGGTCTCAGCCGGAATACTAGTGATCGGCTTGTCAGGGAAAATGCGAATCGTGATCTTACTACCGGGAGCAGCACGGTTCGCCGCCACGCGGCCAGCCTCAATCACGCGAGAGTTAATCCACCCTGCGTCCAGAGACTGAAGACCCCACTGACCAAACTCGACAGTGTGGCCGCGTGTCGCATTGCCACGGATCTTGCCCTTCTGCACCTTACGGTGCTTGAAGCGCTTAGGCATGTTCTTCACAGGGAGCGCCCCGCTCTAGCCGTACCGAAGTCAGCATAGCGGCCACGATAGATCCAGCACTTCACCCCAATGACACCCATCGAGGTGGCAGCCTGTGCAAAGCCGTAATCAATCCAGGCATCCAGGGTCGACAAGGGCACAGAGCCCATAGCGATCTTCTGGGTCCGAGCAATCTCGGCTCCGCCAAGACGACCAGCGATGTCGATCTTCACGCCCAGTGCGCCAGCCTGCATGGTCAACTCAGCAGACTTCTTCAGCGCACGACGATAGCTCGCTCGGCGCGACAGTTGCTCGGCCACATTTTCGGCCACCAGCTGTGCGGAGAGTTCAGGCTTGCTGATCTCGACCGTGCGAATAGCCACGGGCTTGTTGCAAATCTTCGTGAGCTCGTCATTGAGCTTCTCGACCTGAGCGCCTCGACGACCGATCAGCAATCCCGGCCGAGCAGTGTGAATAATCACAGTCACCCGCTCACGAGTGCGCTCAATGTCGATGCGCGGCACTGCAGCCGCGTGGTACTCCTTCTTGATGAACTTACGGATCGCCTGATCTTCGTAAAGAAGCGTACCGAAGTCCTTCTTGCTGGCGTACCAACGAGACCGCCAGGGCTCGGTGATTCCGATCCGGAAGCCAAGGGGATGAACCTTCTGACCCATGGATCAGCCCTCCTTCGAGGCCGTCTCAACCGCAGCTTGCTGCGCGTTCAGACGAATGTGAATGTGACTAGTGCGTTTGCGGAAAGGCATGGCCCGACCACGAGCAGCCGGACGCCAACGAATGTGGCCACCCAAAAGCGGCCCCTCGTCGACGCGGGCCTCGCCCACCACAAGATCATTGAGGTCGATCTTGCCGTCAGTGGCCTGTTCAGCATTGGCCACAGCAGAGCGAACGACGGACTTGACCAAGACGGCTGCCCGTTGGGGCGAACGATCGAGGACGTTAAGCGCCTGGTTCACGGGCAAACCGCGAACCAAGTCGATCACCAACCGCGCCTTGCGCGCTGTGATCTTCGCGAATCGATGACTAGCTCGGAAGTCGACCATGACCTACCTGCCCCGCCCGGCTTCTTTTTTGTTGGTATGGCCGCGGAAGGTGCGCGTCACCGCGAACTCACCTAGCTTGTGCCCCACCATATCTTCGACCACGTACACTTTGATATGCCGCCTACCGTCGTAAACCATGAATGTATGGTTCACGAAATCAGGCGTAATCGTGCATGCACGGGCCCATGTCTTAATCGGCTCGCGACGATTCTCGCGGTTCAACCGCAAGACCTTCTTTTCGAGCTTGAGGTCCACAAAGGGACCCTTCTTTAGGCTACGACTCAAGGGTCACCTCTCTCTCAACGCTTTTTCTTGCGGCGGCGGATGATCATGCGGCTAGACGTTTTACGCGGGTTACGTGTCTTGCCGCCCTTGGCAAGCTTGCCCCATGGCGACACGGGGTGCCGGCCGCCAGCCGTGCGACCCTCACCACCACCCATGGGGTGAGCATAGGCTGACATTGCTGTACCGCGAACCTTCGGTCGACGACCGCGCCAGCGGTTACGACCAGCTTTGCCCAGCTTGACCAAGCCATGGTCAATGTTCCCTACCTGGCCAATAGTGGCCCGGCAGTTCACATGCACCCTGCGCTGTTCGCCCGAGGGCAGAATCAGCTGAGCGTAGTCACCTTCGCGGGACAAAAGCCGGATCGAAGAACCGGCCGACCGTCCCATGACGGCACCTTGGCCAGGACGTAACTCAACACAGTGCATCGTCGTACCGAGAGGCATCTGCGCGAGTGTCATGGCGCAACCCACTTTGGGCTCAGCCTTCGGGCCGGACATGACCGTATCACCCTTGCGCAGCCCTAAGGGCGCGACGATGTAGGTCTTCTTGCCGTCTGCGTAGTGCAGCAGGGCAACGTTCGCAGTGCGGTTCGGGTCATACTGAACCTCTGCGACGTTTGCCGGCACGCCATCGTGGCGCCGACGGAAGTCGATGCGACGGTACTTGCGCTTGTGACCTCCACCCCGGCGATGGGACGTGATGCGTCCGTAGACGTTACGTCCGGCGTGACGCTTGAGCTTCTCGAGAAGCGACTTCTCAGGCTTACCACCTGAAATGTCTGGATCACGAACAACTGTTCCGTCGCGGCGACCGGGAGAGGTCGGCTTGTATTTCTGGATAGCCATGATCGTTTACAGGAACTCGACAGTTTGGCCGTCGGCCAGGGTGACGATGGCACGCTTCCAGTCGGGCCGTTTGACTGCCCGAGGACCGCGCCCCTTGATCTTGCCGTGGCGGGTCATGGTGTTCACCCGCAACACTTCAACCTCGAAAAGCTCTTCAATCGCCTGCTTGATCTGAACCTTGTTAGCGTGTGGCGCGACAAGAAAAGTATAGCCGTTCTTGTCGGAGCTGATGTCCGTGCCCTTCTCAGTAATGAGTGGGCGCCGAACGATGTCATGCGCGTCGTTCCTCATGATGCAGCGATCTCCTCAGCAGCAGGCTGAGCAGCGACACTGTCATCCAGCCGCGTCATCAGCACGTCCCAGGCGTTGTCAACGAACAACACCCGACGATGCCACAGGACATGGTAGGTGTTCAGGTCACTGGCACGAATGATCGAGACCCGAGGGATGTTGCGAAATGACATCCACACCGAAGCGTTGTCGGAGGGAATCACAATGGCAGCAGAGCCATCGCAACCCAGGTCTGCCATCGCTTGCGCTGCCCGCTTGGTAGCCGGCTTCGAGAAGTCACTCGAGGACAAGCATTGAACCTCGGCGTCCCGGAGCTTACCAACTAAAGAAGAACGCAAAGCCTCGCGGAGCGCCTTGCGGGGCACGCGAAAACTGTAGTCCCGAGGACGGGGGCCAAAGATTACGCCACCACCACGAAGCAATGGTGAGTTCCGGTCACCGCGTCGAGCGTTACCAGTCCCCTTCTGCTTGAAAGGCTTGTTCTCGGTGTAAGCAGTCTCAGCGCGGGTCTTCGCTTTCACGGTTCCCTGTCGCTTGTTGGCTTCGTACATCCGGACAACGTCGCGCATGAGGCGCAACTTGACCTTATCGCCAAGGCTTGACGCATCAAGATCGGCAGTGCCGAGCTTCCCGTCGCTCCAACTCGTGACCTCGGTCATGAGGACCTACCTTTCAAGTTGGTGCCGCGCACCATCAGCAGACCACCGTTGGCACCGGGAACCGGGCCACGAATCAGCAGCTGGTTGGCTTCGAGGTCAACAGCGACGATCTCGAGCCCCTTGATGGTCACCCGTACGTTACCCATACGGCCAGGCATCTTCTTACCTCGAATGACGCGACCGGGGTACTTACACATACCGATCGAGCCAGGACGCCGCACGTTCTGGCTACCGTGGGTCGACGGGCCGCGAGCAAAGCCGTGGCGCTTAATGGTGCCAGCAAAGCCTTTACCCTTGCTGACGCCAATCACGTCCACCTTCGCGCCCTCTTCGAAGGCGTCGACTGCGATCTTGTCGCCGACCTTCGCATCGCCAACAGCTCCGCGGACTTCGCAGATGTGGCGCAAGGGCTCAAGGCCATCCTTGGCGAACTGAGCCAGCTGAGGCTTGGCGACGAGTTTGGCGCGAATCGTGCCTGCGCCCACCTGAAGTGCCTCGTAGCCATGCTTCTCAACGGTGCGCAATGCCGTTACGACGTTCGGCTCAACATCCACAACCGTGACAGGAAGACGTGTGCCGTCCTCGCGCCAGATCTGGGTCATGCCGCGCTTAGTTCCGAGCAGGGTCGTCACAGTTCTACGCCTTCACCCGGATGTCCACACCGGCAGGAAGCGTGAGCTTGCTGATGGCGTCGACAGTCTTACTAGTGGGCTCGAGGATGTGGATCAGCCGCTTATGCGTGCGGATCTCAAACTGCTCCCTCGACTTCTTGTTGACGTGGGGAGACCGCAACACCGTGTAACGCTCGATGCGTGTGGGCAGGGGTACCGGGCCAGCCACTCGGGCTCCCGTCCTGCGCGCACCATCAGCGATATCGGACGCCGATTGGTCGAGAGTCTCGTGGTCGTAGGCCTCAAGACGAATGATGATTTTTTTGGTCTGCATGCGTGGCTCTTCGAGCAGGCACAGCGATGAATTGGGATCAATAACGGACAGATCCCCTTGCCTCGGGTCTACCCATGCCGGAAGCGGCCAGACAATGGCCGCGCCAGGCGCAAACAACCCCAACGGACGGTTCTTTTGGAACCAATGCTGGGGGTTATCCAGGGCGCTATTTACACCCGTGGCGAAAAACGTCCGATTCTAGACGCCGGGCATCCGGAGTCAACAGCAGCGTTTCAGGATTGGCATCCAAATCCCAAAGAGGCCTCGTTCTGGAAGGAACTCTGCCGCTGGCTTATGCCGCCCTTTGCCAGCACGAAGCCCTCACCATGGGGCCATAGTAATGACCACCCGGCGACGCAGGCCCCGTGGGATTCAGTCCCCCACATGGCCCAACTCATCGTCACCCCGTTTGAGAAACACCGGCATTGCGTAGAGAACACACGGACCTGCCCTACGGGCCAGCGCCCTACCTTGGGAATCCTTAGCGACTCAGTTCTTGGAGAACTCGGTCAGAGGCCCGCTCGTAGCCCCGGGGCTTCACGCTGAACGAGGCCCGCCCCTGACTCAGCGAACGCAGCGCCGTGGAGTAGCCAAAAATTTCGCTCAGCGGCACGGCCCCACGGATGATCGCTGGGTCCGACTCGGCGTTCAGGGACTCAACCCGCGCTCGCCGGGTCGACAGATCACCGTTCACGCCGGTGAGGAACTCAAGAGGACAGGAGACCTCGAACTCCA
>JBLIMM010000253.1:0-7059 GCA_047638635.1 Pseudohongiellaceae bacterium
ATATCAGCGAAGCGCTCTCCGAGACGATCTGCCTGAAGTACACCAGCGAAGGGGCAGACATGACCTCGCTAGTGAAGCGCTACAACATCGAGCAGTTTCCGGCCATTGTCTTGGCGATGCCCAACGGTGATGTGAACGAGCTCCTCGTTGGCTTCATCCCGCCGGAGCCCCTGCTTGACCAACTCCAACGGGTTCACTCGCTAGACAACACCGTGACGAGCCATCGCCTGGCAGTCGAAGCGCAGCCCGACGATCTCGGCGCGCAATACGCCCTCGCTCAAAAGCTGGCCAGCTGTTGGGATTGGCGCAACTTCGACCGAACGGTCAAGGCCATTCGGCGCGCTGACCCTAACAGCCTGTGGGTAAAGTGCCGCGCGCCGAGCACAGCTCGATGGCGCCAGCGCTTCGTTGCCGAATCCTCGACGAATCCACTGTTTCGACTGCGGTACGTCGCCTCGATCTGACTCCATCGAGGTGCACTCGCCATCACGACACTTTACCCACAGGCTGCTAAGGGCGAAACCCGCGGCGGTGCCAAGGTTGTGGTCGACTCCATGATGGAAGAGATCGAGTGGCCCAGCGACGACAGTGGCGAGCGGGCTGACCTGAGCGGCGTGTTGGCTGCTGTCGGTCACGCTGACAGCGAAGCGGTGCGCTTTGAAGGCTTCAACCGCATCGCGAACACCCAGGCTCAAATGGGTCAGTTCGGCGATTCCCGCCAGTCGTTCATGAAGGCCTGGAAGGCTGCACCCAAAGATCTTGCTGCGGACTGGGCTCACGACGTGGCCAACTTCATCGTGGCCTACGACGAAGGCGACCTCAGCGACAGCGAGAAGGCCTTCACCGTGAAGCTGGCTTACGCCGCTGCCCGTGGAGCCGAGAAGCAGTGTTCCGGTGAGATCGCCAAGTGCGAGGCGGGCGATCACGAGGGCATGGCTGATGGTGACGGCATGGCCGATGGTATGGGCATGTTTGCTGGCGGGGACGGCGACTCTGCTGACGGTGGTGACGACGGCTACCTCTCAGCCGAAGACCAAGTGGCCGACCTGAACCGCTGGTTGGCCTCACGGCTCAACCTGCTCAGCCAAGTGCAGTACCTCTACGGCGAAGGCAGCGAGCGGGATCGGGCCATGCTGGCCGTAGGAACCATGCAGCGCTGCACGGAGCTCGATCCTGAGAACGGGGAGTACAACGAGATTCTCAGCACGTACCGCCTGAGCATGTAGTGCTAGCGTCGCTGTGACAGCGATGTAGGCGTCCGTGGCTCCCTGAAGCCTCCTCAGCAGCGATGCTGGGGAGGCTTTTCTTTGAGTTGAGGGCGCCTTGGTGCCGCTCACCGGGTCAGGACGTCTTGAGTAAAAAATCTGCTCACGATCTCGCTGCCCTTCGGCCGATGAGGACCTCGCCGTTTATGGCGATCATCGAAAGAGGAGACACACTTATGCGCACTTTTGGCCTTGCTTGTTTAGCCCTGGCGACTCTCGTCACGCTGGCCCCGTCGACCAGTGCTCAGTTTACCGAGCCTCCGGTTGCTCCCGACCTGAACGCCTCGCCGACTATCGTCGAAGTGTCTTTGGAGGCATCCCAGACCACCAAGCAGTACTTGCCAGGAGCAGCCACGGCTGTGTCCGCCTACAACGGCACGATTCCGGGCCCGACCCTTGAGGCGAATGTAGGCGACACGTTGATCGTGCACTTCACCAACAACCTGCCCGACGAGACGACCATTCACTGGCACGGCATCGAAGCCCCGGCCCAGATGGATGGGAGTCACGTGGCACAGAAGCCCATTCCGGGCAACGGCGGCACCTTCGACTACGAGTTCAAGCTGCTCTCCCCGGGCCTCTATTGGTACCACCCACACATTCGCACCAGCGAGGCCGTTGAGTCAGGTCTCTACGGCGCCATCATGGTGAATGACCCCGTAGGCGAGGCAGGGCTGGGTTTGCCGGTCAACGAGCGCATCGTGATTCTCGATGATATCTCCCTCGACCTGAACAACCAGATCGAGACCCACTTCCCGAGCGATCCTCTGGAGAAGATCAACCAGACGCTTAATGGTCGTGTGGGCAACACGCTTCTGGTCAATGGCGTCGTGGCTCCCCAGGTGTTCCCGGTGACGAATGGTCAGCCTGAGCGCTGGCGCATTCTCGACGTGGCCAACACGCACTTCTTCCGAGTTTCGTACGAAGACTCAAGCGGCGGTACGCCCCAATCTCTCTACCGCATTGGTGGTGATGGCGGGTTGCTCGAAGCGCCGCAGGTGAAGCCGAGCATTTCGGTGATCATTCCTCCGCCAGGTGGGGGATACGCCCACGCCAGCAGCAACGATCCCGACGAAGGCATCTTCCTGACGCCCGGCGAACGTGCCGACGTGATCTGGACCCCCAGCGGCACCAACGGTGACATCGTGGAGGTGAAGACCCACGACTGGAACCGCGGCGCTCACGCCGTGATGTTCGACCCGGGAGGCTCGGGCAACATCGTCTTAGGCGACGATATCTCCGACGGCAACGGTCTGCCAAAGGTTCTCTTCGACCTGCGCATCCAAGGTGCGCCGGCGGCGCCCTTCGTGCCCCCGAGCCCCCTGCGCGACATCGCCGAGATCGATCCCATGGATGTGGTGGGCACGCTGAAGTACCGCTTTGGCCACAGCATGCCCCCCTTCGCCCCAGACGGTTCGGGGCTGAAGCTGTTCATGCAGATGGAAGGCATGGGCATGATGATGTCGCCCATCCCCATGATGAAGATGACCAGCCTGCAGGCTCACGATGTGAACATCGGCGACACCTACATCTGGGAAGTGACTAACATGACTCACATGGACCACCCGTTTCATACTCACGGATGGTCGTTCCAGCCCTACGAGCTGCAGTACACCCACGTCTCGAATCCGTTGCTGAACTACACAGTTCCCATTGGCTACGTGGAGAACAAAGACACCTTCAGGGTGCCCGGGCGCCTCGACCCCATGCCCATGTCGAGCACGGTGGTCATGCGCGCCTACGCCACCTTCGATGACACGGGTCGCGAGGGCATGGTGCGTGCTGAGGGTCGTCACCCGGCAGACGATGTCTCTGGCGGTTGGCTCGCACACTGCCACATCTTGGAGCACGCTGGCGCTGGCATGATGGCCTTCTTTGAGGCTCGTTACCCAGGCCACCTCCATGAGCTGCTGGGCTACGGCCTCGGGGGCGTCAGTGGCATTCCCGAGATGCGCTTGAGTGGCGACCTGACTGCGGGGAGTGCGACCACGCTGACCATGCGGCATGGCGCTCCGAGCGCCTTTGTAGGCCTTATTGTCGGCACAGGGGTGGGTGAAATTCCGTTTAAGGGTGGAACATTGCTCCCCAGCTCGTTTGTCATGCTGTTCCTGAACACCGATGCCAGCGGCGATCTTGACCTGAGCTCACCTTGGCCCGCAAATCTGGCCTCTGGGACCGAGCTGTATTGGCAGGCTTGGCTTCAGGATGGGGCCGCAGTGCAGGGTTTTTCGGCCTCTAACGCGCTGAAGTCGATGACGCCCTAGAACGGATCTTTACGTAAGGGCTACCGAGTCTGCCGGCGCGTCTTCGGCTGCCCGGTAGTCTGTCTACGAGCAGGGCTGGCCAGATTCGCTGCTTGGCGGTATTCTCATCAGCCGCTTGGCCTCATCTGGGGGCGTGCAATGTTGGCTTGGCCCATCTCCCTCCACTTCTCTGCATCAACAACTCTGACTTTTAGGAGCATCCCGAAATGCTTTCAGCCCGTCTTCTCTTGTCGTCCCTCTCTGCTCTCGTGCTTTGCGGGGTGACGGCTTCGGCTCAGTTCCAAGAGCCCCCGGTTGCGGTGGATGTCAATCCGAGCCCAACCATCGTCGAGATCTTCCTCGAAGCCAGCCCCGTGTTTAAGGGCTACTTTGGTGCTCAAACTGCCACAGCGGCGTCCGCCTTTAATGGCTCCATCCCCGGGCCGACCCTAGAGGCCAACCTGGGCGACACGCTGATCGTGCACTTCACCAACAACCTGCCCGACGACACCACCATTCACTGGCACGGTATCGAAGGTCCGGCGCAGATGGACGGTAGTCATATCTCCCAGAAGCCCATCCCGGCGAACGGCGGTACCTTCGACTACCAGTTCGACCTGCTCACGGCTGGCATGTTCTGGTACCACCCGCACATGCGTACCAACGAGGCCGTCGAGTCTGGTTTGTACGGTGCGATCTTGGTGCGCGACCCCGTCGGTGAAGCTGGCTTGGGCTTGCCCACCATCGAGCGAGTGATGATCTACGACGACATCCTCCTTGATCCTCTCACCAACCAGATTGAGACCCACTTCCCATCGGATCCGGTCGAAAATGTTGCCGAGCGGCTCAACGGCCGTACGGGTAACTTCGAGATGATCAACGGTCAGATCGCTCCCGTGGTCTACTCTCCCCAAAACGGTGTGCCCGAGCGTTGGCGCATTCTCAATGCGGCAAACACTCATTTCTTGCGCTTGTCTTTTGAGGACACGATCAGTCTTCAAGTGCAGACGGTCTTCCGCATCGGCGGCGACGGCGGCTTGCTCGAAGCTCCGATTCAGAAGCCGCGGGTGAGTTTTAACCCGCCACCCTCGGTTACCCCCGGCGGTTACTCCCACATCAGCAGCCAAGATCCTGAAGAGGGCATCTTCTTGGTGCCTGGCGAGCGTGCTGACGTGGTCTGGACGCCGAACGCCCTTCCCGGCGAGCAGATCTTTGTGCGTAACCACCCGTGGAACCGTGGTGCTCACGCGGTCCTTCTCGATCCCGGAGGATCCGGCAACATCGTTCTCGGTGACGATCTGAACGACGGTTTGGGTATTCCCAATTCTTTGTTCCGGATCACGACGACCGGTGCGCAGGCCCCCGCCTACATCCCGCCAGCTGTCTTGCGTGATATCGACGAAATCGATCCCTTGGACGTCATTGGCACGCTGAACTTGACCATGGGTCACAGCTTGCCGCCTTTCGCTCCCGACGGCTCAGGCTTGGTGCTGTTCATCCAGGGGATGGGCTTGCCCATGCCGAAGGTGACCGGCCCCTTGGCTCACGACGTTGAGATCGGCCAGACGTACATGTGGGAGGTGCGGAACCTCACTCACATGGACCACCCGTTCCACACGCACGGTTGGGCGTTCCAGCCTGTGGAGCTGCAGTACACCCACGTGTCCGACCCGATGTTGAACTTCACCGTGCCGTTCACCTTCACCGAGAACAAAGACACCCTGCGTATTCCTGGTCGAGTTGACCCGGTGCCCTTCTCGAGCTCGGTCATCTTCCGCGCTCTGGCCACCTTCAACGAAGACGGTCGTGAGGGTCTGGTTCGCGCAGAAGGTCTGCACCCGGCTGACGATGTTTCCGGTGGCTGGTTGGCTCACTGCCACATCCTTGAGCACTCCGCTAGTGGGATGATGACGTTCTTCGAGACCCGTTACGCTGGCCATACGTCCGAGCTCATGGGCTTCGGTCTGGCTGGCGTGGCAGGAATCCCGGAGATGCGTATTGACGGTCCCCTCATGGGCGGCACGTTGGTCACCATGTCCATGACAAACGGCGCTGCGAACGCTCCCGTGGGCATCTTTGCTGGTCTGACGACCATCAATGCGCCGTTCAAGGGTGGCACGCTGTACCCCGCCCCTGACCTGCTCATCGTGCTGAACAACGATGGCAACGGTGAGCTGAACTTGGCGGGCAACTGGCCTGCGGGCATCCCCGCTGGCTTTGAGGTCTTCTGGCAGATCTGGAGTCAGGATGTTGCGGGAGTCAACGGCTTCTCAGCTTCCAACGGCGTGAAGACCATCGCTCAATGATGAGTGTTGGCTGACACACTGGTTTCACAAAAGCCCCCGAACAGCCGCGTGCTGTTCGGGGGCTTTTGCGTTGGTGGGGCACTGTCCGGGCAGCGCTCGTTGACCGTGAGGCTAGTCTTGGAGCAGTGCGCCTGGGAGTTCAGCTCCATCCAGGTCGTCGGGCAGCTCAATCCCGAGGAGCTTGCCCAGGGTGGGCATGATGTCGAAGGGCGCTACGCTGGTGTCATGGTGCCCGGGGGCGATGCCCTGTCCCATGAGCATCAGCGGCACCTGGCGGTCGTAGTCGTGCGGGCTGCCCCATTGACAGCCCACCCCGGCCCGCAGAACCACGCCTCGGTCCACGAGCAGCAGGACGTCTCCAGACCGCTCGGGGTGTAGCTCAGCGGCCCAGAGGCGATGGCTGGGGTCGTCGCTGGCACGGAGCTGGGCGACGGTGAGCGCTTGGCCGATCCCCGGGATCTCGACGGCCAGCGTGGCGGCGATCTCGGCCGCTTCTTCCACGGTGGTCTCGGCCCGCTCTGCGGCGATGGCTGAGAGGTACAGCCACGGTCCGCCCAGGCCCAAGGTCCAGGCATGCAGGTCGACGATGGGGGTCTCGCTGAAGTGCTCCCGCAGCCCCAGCTCGAGGGGAACCAGCAGATCGCGGGTGTTCAGCGAAGGTGCTCCGGTCTTTTTGGGCAGCTGAGAGACCCCTTGGGTGGAGCTGAGAGCCAAGGTCCAGCGGCCCGCTCCCACCTGCTCGTCGAGGGCGTCCATGAGCTCGGCCAGGCGCTGATCCAGGCGTAGCACCATGTCCATGACTTCCTGGCTGTCCGGGCCGTAGTCCCGCCCGCAGTAGCCCAGGGCAGAGAAGTCGATGCAGAGCAAGTCGGGGACGTCGTCTCGGCCAAGATCAGTACCGGAGAGGGCAGCCAGGGCGCCGGCGAGCACGAGCTTGTCGTTCACCGGCATGGCTGCGGACATCTGCCGCAGCTTGCGTCGGGTGCTGAAGCGAGGCAGATCGTAGGGGAACGTGGGCATGCCGGAGAACGGCGGTTCGTCTGGATCGTCGTCAGGGGAGGCGTAGCGCTCCCCCGTTTCGTCGTCGAAGCTGCGTACCCAGGACGTCTCGCGAAAGCGCTCGAGAGCACCCGCTTCGTTCTCAGCGAGGATCCAAGATGGCAGGCGAGGCATGAGCAGAGTGCTGCTGACCCACGTGCCTGTGTAGTGGTCAATCCAGAAGGAGCCGTCGCTGTCCCGACCGGG
>JBLIMM010000254.1:0-7058 GCA_047638635.1 Pseudohongiellaceae bacterium
CTGCCACTCGGTCGAGTCGCCGAGCTCACGAGCTTCCCGCGCCAGGCTCTGCGACCGCTCGGCTTGGGGCAACAGCTCAGCTTGGACAAAACGCGCAACATCCAGGGCAAGCGCCGCTCTGTCCGAGGCCGCCCGTAACTCTTGGGTCAGCTCAGCGTCCAGGGCTAGCCAGAGCTTGCGCAGCTGGCGCCACTCGAAGCGAGCCTTGCTGATCTGGGCTTCGTTGTGGTCGAAGATGGGCAGCTCGACCCGCAGGCTTGGCCCCAGCACATGATCGGTAGGATTGTCGCTCTCGGGATTCTCGAAGGCCAGGCCCACGGCCACGTCCGGGGACGCTCGCCCTTCCTCCAAGGCAATCGCCGACTCTGCAACATCTATCGCGGCGCTCAGTGCGCGCACATCGAGACGGCACGCCTGAGCCTGGGCCATCAACGTTTCATGATCTGGCACAGTGCTCCCGAGCAACGGCAACTCAGTGGTCAAGGGAACCTTCAGCAGCTCTCTTTTCAGCGAGAGCATGCTCGCCAGCTGCCGCGCTTCTTCGGCCACAACACCTCTGGCAAGCCGCGCATCCAGCACCCACTGCAAGGCCTCGCCGCGGGCGTCATTCGCATCTGCTGCCGTAGCGATGCCAGCAGAGACACGTTGATCCATGGCTCTGAGACCACTCTGGCCCAGCTCGGCCAAACCCTCCGCAAGCGCCTGCGACTGCCGGGCAGCGACGATGCGGTAGTACGACACGCGCACGTCAGCCACCAACAAAGCGGCCTGGTTCGCCAGGGCTAACACTTGCTGCTCCATGCCTGCCTCGGCCACGGCACGGCGCTCTGGAAGGCGCCATATTTCCATGACGCTCTGAGCAAGCCCCGCACCCAGACGACTCTGCCCACCACCCGCCGGGAACAACAACGACAACCCGAGGGACGGGTTCTCCAACAAGCCGGCTTGCACCACGTCGGCGCGAGCCATGCCGAGCCCCATGAAGCCAGCTTGCAAGCGACGACTGTTGAGCAAAGCCAGCTGCACAGTTTCGTCGAGGGTCAAACCGTCCGCGAGGAAGTCAGCAATCTGCTGCTCGGTCAACGGCGTGGCGTTCGGGTCGTAAACCGAAGCCTTAGCCGCGCCAGTGCCGCTGGCAATGAGCGCCCGAGCGCCGTCGTAATCAGGGGCGAGGTCATCCGTGGCACAACCCACCGGCAGCAAGAGCGCTGCCATCATGGCAAGGCCCAGAGCTTTGCCGGCAGCGCTCGTCACACAGCGGCAGGCACCCCGGAGCAAGCCAGACAACTCATCGATTCGATGCTGGCCGTGCTGCAGAGAATTTCTTGAAGCGCTCACAGCAAACCTCCCTTCGCGGCGTCTTCTGTGGCGGGCGTGGGTTGGCCGAAGGCCAAGAGTAACGAGGGGACCAAGATCATGTTTAACACCGTGGCGGAGAGCAGCCCGAAGACAATGACCATGGCCATGGGGCTCAAGATTTCATTACCCGGTTGTTCTCCGCGCAGGGCCAAGGGCACCAGGGCCAGGCCCGTTGCCAACGCGGTCATCAGGATCGGCGCCAACCGTTCGCGCGCTCCCCGGCGCACCGCCTCCCCAAACTCGGTCACTCCTTCGAAACGCTGCAAGTGCCTGATGTGGGACACCAGCATGATGCCGTTGCGCGCCGCCACACCGAAGACGGTGATAAAGCCAATGATCGACGCCACGGACAGCGTGCCGTCCGTGATGGCCAGACCAAGCACGCCACCCATGAGCGCCAAGGGCAGATTCATCATGATCAGCGCTGTATCTCGCAACGAACGAAAGACGGCAAAGAGCAGGCCCGCAATGGCAAGCACGATGGCAGCGCTTAACCAACCCAAGCGTTGAGTCGTGGCAGCGGCGCTCTCAAACTGTCCGCCGTACTCAATCCAGTAGCCTGACGGCAGAGACAGCTCGCGCTCGATGGCTGCAGAAATGTCAGCAACCACACCCACCACATCGCGGCCCGCCACATTGCACATGACCACGATCTTCCGTTGCACATTTTCGCGGCTGATGAAGTTAGGAGCGCGCTCCTCGGTCACCGCCGCCAGAGCCCGAAGAGGCACTCGAGCTCCGCTGGGCGTGTGCACAAGAAACTCAGAAATCGCCTCTTTCGTAGCGTTTTCGATCTGACCTACGCGCAGTAGAAGTTCGAAGGCATTCACTCCCTCAAGAACCTGCGTGGCCACAACACCGTGGGTCACAAGCTCTAGCGACCGAGCCACATCACCCACGTGGAGCCCGTGCCTGGCAAGCTCGGAACGATCAAACTCAACCCGCACCGTAGGCACCAAGGCTTGCTGCTCGCTGGAGAGATCCACCACCCCAGCCACAGTCCCCATGAGCTTCTCAGTGGCGTCTGCCAGTTGGCGCAACTCGGCCAAATCATCGCCGAAGATCTTCACAGCTACGCTAGCGCGGGTGCCCGAGAGCATGTGATCGATGCGATGGCTGATGGGCTGACCAAACGTGGTCTGCACACCAGCGATACGCTCCAGGTCAGCACGCATGGCCTGCAGCATCTCCGCCTTGGAGCGCAGAGGCAGCCCCTGCACCCCAGGCGCTTCCATGTCGAGGGTCAGGTCGATCTCGCTGGCCTCGACCCCTTGGACGTGCTCATCCTCTTCAGCGCGCCCGGTACGCCGCCCCATTGCGATCACTTCGGGGTGTTTCATGAGCGCCTGTTCGACGAGACCCGCGAGGCGATCGCTCTCGTACAGCGAAGTCCCCGGAGTGGTCACCACGCCCACAACCAACGCGCCCTCATTGAACTCCGGCAAGAAGCTGCGCCCCATGCCGAACAAGCTGACCATGCTGGCGGCGAGCAAGGCCGACGCGCCCACTGTCAAAATCCATGGATGGGCCAACGCACCATTGAGCACAGGCTCGTAGCAACGCTTGAGCCAACGGACAAGCCTGGGCTCCGCAACCTCCTTCAATGTCTTGCTGCCCGTAAGCATGAGCACACTCATCACTGGAGTGAGGGTCAGCGCCGTGAACAAAGAAGCCGCCAGGGACACCGAGAAGGCCAAACCCAAAGGCTGAAGCAAGCGGCCCTCCACCCCACTGAGCACGAACAACGGCGTGAACACCAGCAACACGATGAGCGTGGCCAAGACGATCGATGGCCGCACTTCTACGCTGGCTTCGTACACGACCGCCGTGGCAGAGCGTCGCTCACCCGTTGGTAGCGTTGCGTTCTCTCGCAGCCGGCGAATGATGTTCTCCACGTCGATGATGGCGTCGTCGACCAAAGCGCCAATGGCGATGGCCATGCCGCCCAACGTCATCGTGTTGATCCCGCCGCCCAGCCCCCGCAGTACCAGCACTGCCACCAAGAGCGACAACGGCAACACCACCAGGGTGATCACGCTCGCGCGCAGACTGCCCAAGAAAACGATGACCACCAACACCACCATCAGCGCACCTTCGGCCAAGGCATTGCTCGTGTTCTGGATCGAGTTTTCAATGAACGTGGACTGTCGAAAGAGGTCCTTGTTCACGTACATGCCCAGTGGCAGGCCTTGCTGAATCTCTTCTAATACGCCGTCCAATCGCTGGGTCAAGTCGAGGGTGTTCGCTCCCGGCTGCTTTTGGATGGCGATGACCACCCCCGGTTCGATCACGGCTTTTCCCTCGGTGTCTCGCCGCGACGCAGAAGCCACACCCCGCTTGAAGGCCGCGCCCACCTGAACCACTCCCAGGTCGGCCACCGTGACGGGAACACCGTCCGCCACAGTCACCACCGTGGAGGCGATATCCTCCTCGCTGCGAATGCGCCCAATGCCCTCGACGATTTTCTCTTCGGTCCCCTGAACAAGAACACCGCCGGCGACGTTTTCGTTCGTGGAGCCCAGAGCCTCCTGGACAGCTGCCGCGGTGAGGTCATAAGCCGCCAACCGCCGCGAGGACAACACCACCTGATACTGCTTGGTGTCTCCGCCAATGGGCGTCACAAGGGACACCCCAGGCACCGCGAGCAATCGGCGACTGATGGTCGTCTTCGCCGTGTTGCGCAACTCAAGAGCGTCGTGCCGATCGGAAGTCAGCGACACAAACAGGATCTCGCCCATGATCGATGAAATGGGCGCCATTACCGGCGGGTCCACCTGCTCGGGCAGGCTCGAGGCCACCGCTCCCAAGCGTTCGGTCACCGTCTGGCGAGCCCGGTAGATATCCGTGCCCCATTCGAACTCGACCCAGACCACGGTGATCCCAAGAGCAGTCCCCGAGCGCACACGGCGCACATCTGCTGCACCGTTCATGGCCGTCTCGATGAGAAACGTCACCTGGGTTTCCATCTCCAAAGGCGAGAGCCCGTGGCCTTCAACGAGCACAGTGACCGTGGGCGCTGTGAGGTCAGGGAAGACGTCTACAGGCATGTCCCGGGTGACGAGCAGACCGAGGACGGTGAGCAGCAAGGACAACCCGAGAACCGTGACTCGATTCTGCAGGGACCAGCGAATGAGCAGATTAATCATCTCAGCCGCTCCTTAGTGCGCGTGGCCGTGACCGAAGCTTGCCGGCGACAAGGCCGCCAAGCGCAAGGTCGCAGCACCGCGAGTGGCCACATGCTCACCGGCATCAATGCCTGCTCGCACCTCTACGAAGTCGCCGTCCCGCAGGCCCAGGGTCAGGTCACGACGCTGAAACAGCTCGCCGTGCAACATGACGTAGGCCGTGGGCATCCCCTGCTCCATGACCACGGCCTCGAAAGGAATGACCACGGGAGCGTCGACCACGTCCACCGCGATTTCCAAGTCAGCCAACATGCCCGCACGCACCGCGCCTAACGACGCAGGCAAGGCGTAGCGAATCGAAACCGTGCGCGAAGGGAGCTCGACTTCCGAGCCCATCACCGCCGCACCGTCCGCACCGTCCGCACCCACCGGGATGCGCTGGGTTGGCAAGGCTGGCAAGGTCACCTGTGCAGCTGGAGACTCGCTGAGTTGTGACAGATCGAACTCTGACACGCGGCCCACGACCCACAGTTGATCCGGGTCGACGATGCGCAGCAGCTCTTCGCTAGCTTCCACGGACTCGCCCACCACCCAACCGCCGTCCAACACCACCCCGCTGATGGGCGCGTGCAGCGAAAATGACAACGCCCCCTGTGGCAAGCCCTCGTCAACACTCTCAGCTCGCTGCTGCTGTTGCAGAGCAGCAAGGGACTCACGGGCCTCTTGAGCATGCTTCTCGGAGCTAGCCGCAAGAGCCACGTCTCGCTCAGCCAAAGCGAGTTGCTGTCGCGTGGCCAACCCCTTAGGGACAAGCTGGGCCAGGCGTGCATGCTCGATCGTCGCGAAGCTCAGTTGCGTAGAGGCTTCGGCATGTTCGTGATCGATCCTTAGGGACTGCAGCTCCAGCTCAAGGGCCAGTGCGTTCAACTGGGCCGCCACATCAGCGCTCACGGGAGGAACGACAATGCCCAACTCTTGACCTTGTTGCACCCGATCACCGCTGCGCACCAAGGGGCCGTGAGCTGGGGCCAACAGTCGGCCCGACACGGGGGGCGACACCACCGCAGCCGCCCCTTCCGCTAAGACAATCTGTGCCGGAACCACCAACCGCTGGGTGAGTTGCCGCGGCTCCGCAGGGGCTAGCAACGTGCCGACCTCCCATTGCTGCTCCATCAAGAACGGCACATGCCCCGGAGGCTCGTCGCTGGCCGCTGCCGCTGCGGCTGCGGCGACCGCAGCCTCTTGGAGCGACTCGTGCACAGTGACCAACCCAAGATCGAGAGTTTCTTTCGCTTGCTCGCTAGTGATTGTGAGCGTGGCAGGCCAGTCCCCTGACGCAGGAAAGCTCCCCTCGGGAATGAACAGACCGTCGCGCTTCGGACCATTCGCCACCAGCGTCGTGGCACCGATCTGCAAGACAGCCTTGCCGGAGCGAACAGGTTCACCCGTCGCCAACACGGAGAAATGAGCAAGGAACTTGGCGGGCTCCCCTTGCACCAAGTGGGGGTTCTCCATGAACAACAGAACCCGCTCACCAAAGAGCGTTGTGATCGCCGGCTCAATCTCGTCCTCGGGTTCAGCTTCGGGACTAGCCTGAGCGACAACAGCCTGCTCAGCTGCAGCCACAGGGCTACAGCCAAAGTGCAGAGACGACACAGCGGCGGACAAGACGAGCAACAGAACGACACGGAAGATCTTCAAGGAAACAGCCCTACGGACGAGCACAAATGGATCGCGCCAAGACACGGCACGGATGGTCAGAACCCACACCGGCGCGTACGCCGGCACCCACTGCTCAGCCCTAGATCAACAAGGCGCCGCTGAGACAGAGCACTCGTAAGGCACCCTTGCTGCGCCCACGGCGCACGGCGCGACCGTCACGGTCAATGGGCGGGCAAGTAGCCACACCCAGCGGAACTTCAGCACTGACCAACACCCGGGGCAGCTGTTCCCCCAACGGCAAGACGAACTCAGCCGACAGCTCCTGCAACTGCGGGCGCGAGGTGGGCGAGTGCGTCATGTTGACCACGCGGCCATGGGGCACATGACCGGGGACTTCGTCGTTGTGAGCAACGATCTCGCCCACACCGTCATGCTGCTCAGAAGTCGCCGGAAGCAGCCCCTCGCCGCCGCGAACCTCAGAATTCAGACCTTCGTGACTGACCCGCTCATGAGCGACGTGCTCACGGCGACTGTGCACAGCCACACCGTGCTGCCCCTCGTGCCACACCTGCAGCAGCTGAATGTCCCCGCGAGAGACAGAAGCAGGCAACACATGTTCATGCCGCCCCTCCGGCCCATGCGCATGAAGCAAGACCAGCCCCGAGGCAAAGCCGTTCCCCAGCAAGATCGCCGGAAGCAACAAACCCCAAATCACCCCACGCCAAACCGGTGGCAGCAAAGCAATCGAAGCTGAGCAGGAATTCTTCATATCTGCCCCCATTGCACCATCCCGCCCCAAGCCCAAGCAACCCTCCCCAACGCGCCCCGACGCCTAGTCGCCCACCAACGGAGCCCCGTGGAGCGTTCACGCCGTGGGGCGATATACGAGGAGCGAGCCGTCAGGCGAGCCCA
>JBLIMM010000255.1:0-7015 GCA_047638635.1 Pseudohongiellaceae bacterium
GCTCCTCGGTGACCGTGGCGATCCTCTATGGCGCGAAGTGACCGTCGCTCTCTGGTGTGGTTGCCTGTGTTGGCGGCCGTGGCCGTTGCCCTGGCTCGATTGCCCGTGCTCTTGGCCCACCAGGACAGCCACTTTCCCTTTGAGCTCTTCTCGGGGAGCGTAGCAGCGGCCCTGATCGACGGCCTGCACCTCGATCTTCCGACCCTCACGGTCATTCCGCACATTCGGGGCGGGCCGCTGTTCGGCGTCTTGGCCGCACCGCTCTTCGTCTTACTAGGCGAAACATTGCTGGTGCTCAAGCTGGTGCCGCTGTTGTGGCACGCCCTGGCTGCCGGCTTGACGGTCTTGTTGCTGCACCTTGCAGTGGGCAGGTCTGCTGCCAGGGTAGGGACCTGCTTGCTGATCTGCGCCACGCCATTGATCGCCAAGCTCTCGGTCTTGGGCTTGGCTTCGCACCTCGAGTCGGCGGTGCCATCGTTGTGGGCACTGCTGGTGTGGTGTCCCTTGGTGGCTGGTCGCTGGGAAGGGCGGCTGGCCCACGGGCTGTTCGGTCTGGCCCTGGGTTTTGGGTCGTTCTTCCACCTGCAGTCCTTGCTGCTTTGCCTGATCTTGCTGGGGCTCTTGGCCCTCCGTCATCCTCGACGACTTTGGTTCCGCTGTCTGCCGCTGCTGCTGGGCGTGGTGATCGGCGTCTTGCCACAGCTTCTGTTTCAGGCAGCTGATTTCGAAGTGGGGCAGACGCTCATGGGCAAAGTTTCCCGCCAGACACCAGCGCACTTTGCTCCAGGTCCCTACGGCGAGGTCTGCGCATTCGGTTGGGAGAACAAGGCCACGGGGTTGGCCATGCACGGCCTGGCTCCGGTGCTTGAGTTCGACGCGGAGTCTCCACTTCTGCGCAAGCTGCTTTCGTACGGCTACTCCACGGCCTTGTTGGTGGGTGCCGCTTGGGCCGTGTGGAGGTCTCGACGGCCCCTCGCTGATCTGCTGCGGAAGCCGTTTTCGAGCGGGGGGGTGGCACCGGATTTGACCGTCGCGCTGATCTTGCACTGCTGCGCGGTGGGCTTGTTGTTCGTGATCTCGGGCATTCAAGTCGAGCTGTGGTTTGTGGGCACCGGGCTGGCCGGTCGTCGGCTCGCACCCTTATGCATGTCCCTCGTGATCTTGGCCTCGATTGGTTTGGCCAGGCGTGAAGAGAGACCGCGCTGGCCCTTTCAGTATCTGCTGATTGCCGTGCTGCTGATCTGCGGCACGGTGGGGACGGTGTTGGCGTCTCAGGGGACTGAGGCTGCGCGCCTGACTCATCGGGGCGAGCGTTATGAATGGTTCGGTCGCCAACTGGAACACGAGGTCGAGGGAGATCCTCGGCAGATGATCGAGCTGATCCGCCGCATCGATCGCGGGGACTTTCGTTTTGCCCACATGCGATTCTCCGTCCGGGGATTCGGCCTGAAGTCTGAGAGCCCGCTGCAGAGTCAGGTGCGCGAGGCCCGCAAAGCCCTCCCGCTGCGGCTAGGCCCGATGTTTGCGCTGAATGCCCTGGGGCGCCGTTGGGGTGAGGACGTCAAGTTGCTGCAGATGCTGCGAGTCGACAAGGTCATCGCCACCTTGCTTCCCGTGGAACGGCGGGCCTTTCTCCACGGGATCGGCCAAGGGCTGATGCTGTATTGGTCGAGGCCGTCAGTGAGCGCGACCCCTGGGGTGATTCATCCGCTGCTGCCCTACCTGGCCAACAACTTGCCTAAGCGCTGGGCTGGGGTGATCTTCGAAGGGATGGGCTTCTCCCGAGGCCAGGTGTACGACCCCTACAATCACTACATGGCCCGGGAGATTGGCGAGCTGGGACAGCTCAACCCGCGGCTCAAGAAGCCTCTCTTGCGCGGTTTTGGCTGGGGACATCGCCAGCGGTACGTCGTGCCGCCAGTCACCTTGCCTGACGGGCTGCCGCTGGTAGAGCAGCTGTCCCCAGAAGACCTTGAGGCCTACCTAGAGGGGTATTTGGGGCAAGTCTTGCCCCCTGAGGCCGGGGTTCTCGGGCGCTGATGGCCCCACTCTGCAAGACTTGAACACTGCTGAATTGTAGATCTGAGAGCAGGAAAAGCCTGTGCCGGGGCGAAAGTCGTGGGGTGCTGTAGTCGAGGAAAACGGGATCGACCCCGTCTCCGAGCGCCGCTTCCTTTTGATGCGTCCCACATCTCCCTCATCGCTGCTGTCCGCTGTTCGCGGCTTGCTGGTGCTCTGCGCCAGCCTTGGGCTGGGCCTCCCCGCTGTGAGCGCCCTCACGGATCCTGTGAGGGGAACGGCCGTAGGAGCTGCGGTGAACCATTCCGCTCGTGGACCTCACGGTGGCCGGGTGTGGAGCGCTGCTTCCCCGGGGGCCAACTCAAGGGGCCCGATCTCTTTCTCTCTCTGGTCGACAGCTCTCCACGACGGGCTGACTTTGCGCAGTCGCGAGCGCCGGGCGAATTGCTATGGCTTCGGTCGACGAACGCGATCGCAGCTACAAAAAGCGGTGACGCCGGCGGTGGCTCCCCAGGAGCAGCGGGCACAAGATCTACTGGAAATGTGTCCTGATGGCCCCGGTGCCCAGGCCGTGACGCGGATGCTGGCCCACGAGCTGGCCAAGGTCGAGCGCACACCAACGGTTACTGAGTCTGAGGTTCAGGTGGTGACCCGGGGGCGGCCGGACGGTGAAGTCATTGCTGTGCAGCTGATGCCTGGTGGGACGGAAATCTCGTTCGCTCCGTTCATCGAGGGCTTTCGGGAACCAGAGGGAAGTCTGGGGCGCTCGGGGGGGCGGCTCCTCGAAGGCACCGTGGGATTGCAACTCGTGACGGGTGGCAGTTGGCAGTGGCGCGTGCAGATGTCCAGGATCTTTCGCAACACGGTCGTCAACAGTGTGGTGGGCTCTGAACTCGGCTTCGTTCTACTGCGTCGCTTTTAGGCTGAACAAGCCTAGTCCCTGAGGGGAAGATCGGCCATGAACTGGGCTCCCCCAGGGGGCTTTCCGTCATGCTTTTCGAGTCAGGCCGCCGGGCTTTCTGTGGCCTCTCGAAGCGCTGGGATCGCGGCGCTTCGACTCTGCTGCTAAATAGGTCGTTTTATCGCTAGTAGCCGGAGCGCCTCGGCAATAAACTGCCTCCGAAGTCTTTTATTCGCACTTCGGATGAGCGTTCTGGGCAATCGGCCCTGAGCATCGATCCGGCAGTTGAGACAACCGATGCGGCTCATTATCACGATTGTGTTCGCGGCCCTGGCCTGCTGGTTCGCGATGGGTCCCCAGACCGCGGCAGTGCCCTTGCCCGAGCGGCCCGAGCTAGCCCCAGAAGTCTTGGCGGGGCAGCCCCTGCGAGCGACTCGGGCCGAGCCGGCAGAGCTCTCCATCGGCGGGCAAATGCTGAAATGCAACGCCTGCCACGAGCTCTTCGAGTCCAAGAGGACGACCCAAGATCGCTTGGCTCAGCACACCGAAATCGAGCTGCAGCACGGCATGAACAACCGCTGCCTCAACTGCCACGACCACGGCAATCGAGAGCGGCTGGTGCTGAACGACGGCACCTTGGTGGGCTTGGACGAAGCGCCCATCTTGTGTGCCCAATGCCATGGCCCGACCTGGCGCGATTGGCAGCGGGGCATTCATGGCCGCACGTCTGGCTACTGGGACACCACCCGCGGCCCAGCAGAGAAGCTGGGCTGCACCCAGTGCCACAACCCCCACAGTCCCGCGTTCCCTGGGATCGCCCCCGCGCCGGGACCTTGGACCCTGCGCATGGGGGATCCGCCGGAGCACGGTGGGCAGACCAAGCAGAACTCGCCATTGCGCCGCTGGAGTGCGGTGCTCGACCAGGTGCATGAGAAAGAGGATCCCTCCGATGGTTGAGCAAGGACTAGCCCCAGTGACCAACAGCAGACGTTCTTTCTTGCGTCAGGGTGTGGCCGCACTCGCAGGCATGTCCGCCTTCGTGGCCGCCTTGACCCCACTGAAAGACATGGACCCGGATGATCTCCCCAGTCTCGATGGGTTCCTTCAGAAGCATTACAAGGAGATGTCCGAGCAGGACATGGTCGGCGCGCTCGGTCGCATTACCGACGAGGTGAAGAAGCGCTACCAGGCCGACGCGGTGGTGCGCGATGTGCGACCCACCGAAGGGGTGGAGTTTGTTTACGCCCTGAACCTCAGCCGCTGTGTGGGCTGCCGTCGTTGTGCGTCCGCTTGCGTCGAAGAGAACAACCAGAGCCGCACGGCGGACATGTCCTACATCAGAGTGCTTGAGATGCCCATGGGCACCCTCGACCTGGAACAGGGCAACCACACCTACGATCACCCGATCGTGCCGTCCGACGACCACTTCTACATGCCCATCCAGTGCCACCACTGCGCGGAGGCACCATGCGTCAAAGTTTGCCCCGTGGGGGCGACCTGGACGGAGCCTGACGGCCTCACGGTGGTGGACTACGACTGGTGCATCGGTTGCAGGTATTGCGAAGCGGCCTGCCCCTACTGGGCCCGGCGCTTCAACTTCAGTGAGCCGGAAATCCCCACAGAAGAGATCAACACGGAGATGTCCTATCTCTCTAATCGCCCACGGAGCAAGGGCGTCATGGAGAAGTGCACCTTCTGCTTGCAGCGCACTCGCGAAGGGCGCATGCCTGCGTGTCTCGAAGCCTGCCCGGTGGGGGCCCGCCAGTTCGGCAACGTCCTCGACCCACAGAGCTCTGTGGCGCAGATCTTGAAGACGAAGCGGGTCTTCGTGTTGAAAGAAGACGTGGGCACCTTGCCGCGCTTCTTCTACTACTTCGACGAGCGCACGCCGCGCCACGAGCCGCCGCCCACCGAGCCATTCGTCCCGACCCGTGAGGGGGAGCTGGACCGATGAAGGAATACGGTCGCTTCCTGTGGCGTTGCTTTCGGGTCAGCTTCGTCGGCAACCGCGCGTATCACAGCTGGATGTTGCTGCTCACGGTACTAGCGCTCATTGGGCTGAACGCCTACGCCAAGCAACTGGTGCAGGGCTTGGCCACCACGGGCATGACCGACCACGTGAGCTGGGGCCTGTACATCAGCAACTTCACCTTCTTGGTAGGCATGGCCGCTGCCGCCGTGATGCTGGTCATACCGGTCTATCTCTATCGCAACGAAGAACTCCATGACCTGGTCATCTTCGGCGAGTTGTTAGCCGTGGCGGCCATCTTCATGTGCTTGGCGTTCGTTGTGGTGGACATGGGCAGGCCCGACCGCATGCACCACATGTTCATGAAGTTCAACTTCCCCATGTCGATGCTGACCTGGGACGTGATCGTGTTGAACGTGTACCTCTTGTTGAACATGCACATCTGCGGCTACCTGGTGTACTGCGCCTATCGACAACGGAAGCCCGGGGCGTTGTTCTATATCCCGTTCGTGTTCGTGGCGATTTTCTGGGCTGTTTCGATCCACACGGTGACCGCGTTTCTCTACGTGGGTCTGGGCGGTCGTCCCTTCTGGAACTCGGCGATCATTGCCCCGCGCTTCTTGGCCTCGGCCTTCGCTGCGGGCCCCGCGTTCTTGATCGTGACTTTGTCTGTCCTCGACAAGTGGACCAGCTACGAAGTGCCTCGCAAGGCTGTGATGACCCTGCGCAACATCATCACCGTGGCCCTGATCATCAACATGTTCTTGCTGGTCTGCGAAGTCTTCACCGAGTTCTACACGGGCTCGGCTCACGGTGCTTCGGCGCGCTACCTCTTCTTGGGGCTGCACGGTTACTCGGGGCTCGTCCCCTGGATCTGGACAGCGATCGGGCTGAACGCATCGGCCTTGGCGATTCTCTGCCTGCCACTGTCTCGCCGCCAGGGTTGGCTCAACCTGGCCTGCGTGTCCATGATCGTGGGCATCTGGATTGAGAAGGGCATGGGCCTGATTGTCCCTGGTTTCATTCCGTCGCCTCTGGGCGAGATCGTCGAGTACACGCCGACGCTGAATGAATCTCTGGTCTCTATTGGCATCTGGTCTTTCGGCCTGGGGCTCTACACCATCTTTGTCCGTATCACGATCCCGGTGCTTTCCGGGCAACTGACGGCAGACCGTCTTTACGAGTTCGGAGCGGCGTCAAGCTCCTCAGAAAATGACGCGAGTGCAACCGGGAGCAGCTCACGAATCGCTCCCCTTAGCAGGGAGGTTTCCTGATGAACGTTCGTCTTGTTATTGGATTCGCCGTGGTAGCGGGTCTGTCTAGCTTCACTCCGAATGTGGCGGGCCAGGCCATTGGGCTGCCTGAAATGAGCTCGACAACAAAGGAGTGCGTCGATTGCCACAGGAAAGAGAGCAATGCTCTCTACGAGCAGTGGGGCGAGAGCCGGCACTACCGGGCGAACGTGGGTTGCTATGAGTGCCACCGCGCCGAACCGGGCGAGGTGGACGCATTCCGTCACTACGACAGCACCATTGCGACGATCGTGAGCCCGAAGGATTGCGCTCGTTGTCACTCCCGTGAAGTGGAGGAGTTTTCTACCAGTCACCACGCGAAGGCTGCACGGATTCTTGGCTCGCTCGATAACGTTCTGGCTGAGGTTGTAGAAGGCAACCACAGCCTGATCACGGAAGCATTCCCCGGGGGCTCCTCTCCTGCCGCAGTGAGCGGTTGCTGGCAGTGCCACGGTACTGAGGTCAAGGTCTTGGCCGGTGGCAAGCTCGACCCCGCCACTTGGCCGAACACCGGTATCGGCCGGATCAACCCGGACGGCAGTGAAGGCAGCTGCTCAGCCTGTCACAGCCGGCACACGTTCAGCGTTGCGGTGGCTCGACGCCCGGAAAACTGTGGCAAGTGCCACATGGGCCCGGACCATCCCCAGCTCGAGATCTACGAAGAGTCGAAACATGGTGTGGCTTTCCATGCCAACGAAGACGCCATGAACTTGGATTCTGCCAAGTGGATTGTGGGCGAGGACTACTTCGCGGCTCCGACCTGTGCCACGTGCCACATGTCGGCGACCAAGAACCAGCCCGTGACCCACGATGTGGGCTTGCGCATCAGCTGGA
>JBLIMM010000256.1:0-6981 GCA_047638635.1 Pseudohongiellaceae bacterium
CGGGAAACCCTCGTGGTGGTCGAGTCGCTCACTGTGGGGCCAATCCGCGACGAGGTCGTTGTTTCGGCAAAGGTCGAAGCTCGGCACTCCGCCCAGGTGTTTCCCAAGTTGTCCGGCCTACCGCTCACCTCCGTGTCCGTAGACGAAGGCGACCTGGTGGCCAGCGGCGACACGCTCATGGTGCTTTATGACACCGAGCTACGCCTCGCCGAAAAGACAGCATCCATCCGCGAACAAGAAGCCCAGAAAGAGATGCAGCGGGAGAGTTTGAAGCTCGCCGAGCAGGACAAGCGCATTCTCCGAGCGGAGCGACAAGCGGAGAAGGCCCAGGACGATCTGACCCGCCTAGAAAAGCTAGTGGCGGACGGTCTGGTCAACCTGCAGCAGGTAGAAGACGCGCGCCTCGCTGCCGGCACCGCCGCCGATGACCTCGACTTGGCGCACTTTTCCCGGGATGACGGCAAGATGGCCCTGGCTCTCGCCGGCTTACGCGCCTCCCAAGCCGAAGTCGACTCAGCTCGAGCGCGCAGCGATCTGACCCACACCATTGTCAACGCGCCCATTTCTGGAATCATCGCTGAGCGTAACGTTTACGAGGGAGAGCTCTCTTCCATGTCGATGGTCTCCTTCGTCATCGTCAATGTGGACGAGCTGCTGCTGAACCTCCGGGTGGCGCAAGATTCAGTGAATCGGCTGGCCGCCGGACAGGCCGTAGAGGTCCGCTCGGTCACCCAACCCGACACGCAGTTTCATGGCGTGGTGCGCACGGTCAGCCCCGTGCTCGACAAGGTCACCGGCACGGTCCATACCATCGTCGACCTCATCTCAGCCCCAGCCTTGATGCCCGGCCTCTTCTGCGAAGCCCGCATCATTACCTCCGCTCGGAACGAAGCCCTGCTGATCGATAAGCGGGCCGTGCTCTACGAGGACGATCAACCCATCTTCTTCTGCCTTGGTGAAGGCGGGGAGACCGTGCGCAAGGTGGCTTTCCTCGCCGGAGCCGCTACGCCGACGCGCATCGAGGTGCTCAGCCAGCTTGACGGCTCGCCAGTCGACCCAGCCCTCCGCGTCGTTGTGGTGGGCCAAGAGAGCCTGAAGGACGGCGCCTCCGTGCGCGTCCGAGAGACAGCCTATTGAAGCTCGCTGACTCCTCCCAAGGCAGCATCTTTCGCCTGACGACAACGCGCCCCGTCGCCGTGACCATGGTCTTCGTGACCCTGTTCACGTTCGGCTGGGTGTCCCTGCAACGGTTGCCGATGAACCTGTTGCCCGACATCAGCTACCCCCGAGTCACAGTGCGTGCCGAGTATCCGGGGGCCGCTCCAGAAGATGTAGAAGAGCGAGTCACCAAGCGGCTGCACGAAGCCCTCGCGGTCCTGCCGAACCTCGAAGGCATCTCGTCCGTTTCTCGGGCCGAGCTTGTCGACGTCACCCTTGAGTTCGGTTGGGGAACCGATCTCATCGACACGGTGCAGAGCATTCGCGAGCGACTCGATCGGGCCAACTTGCCCCTCGAAGTGGGCTCGCCGCTGATCATGCGCTACGACCCCACGCTCGCTCCCGTTCTGGTCGTCGCGCTCACCGGCGGCCGCGACTTGGTCGAGCTGCGTCTCCTCGCTGAGGACCGCCTGGCCCCCGCCATTTCGAATGTGAACAAAGTTGCGGCCGTCCGTGTACGCGGCGGACTCGAAGACGAGATCCAGGTGCGTCTGGCCCCCGACCGCCTGGTGAGCTACGGGCTCAAGCCAGCCGACGTGGTCGCCCGGCTCTCCTCCGAAAACGTGAACCTCGCCAGTGGCACGGTGCTCGAGGGCGACACCGAATACTTGGTGCGCATCCTCAACGAGTATCGCTCCCCCACCGAAATCGCGAACACGATTCTGTTCCGTGAGGGCACCTCCGTGGTGCGCTTGATCGACGTGGCTGACGTCCGCCGTGCCCACAAAGAACGGGACGTCATCACCCGTAAAGACGGCCAGGTCAGTGTCGAGTTGCTGGTCCACAAAGAGGCTGGGGCGAACATCGTCGACTTGGCACAACGGGTGCGCGACGCGGTGTTCGGTTCGACAGCTCAACGAGCCTGGGTCACAGATGCGCGCGCTGGCGTCATCCCCGATCCGGACCAGCAGCTGGACGATTTCCAGACCGAGATCACGAACGACCCTGCGAAAGCCGCGGCCATGGAGCGCATTCAAGCCAGTCGTCGGGCCATGATCTCCATGAGAGAGGGGTCCGATTCCGAGGCAGAAGACAACCCGCCCGCCATCGATGACCGCACCGAAGAAGAGCAACTCCTCGATGGACAGCTGGAAGAGAGACTCAGCCAGATCGAAGGAGCGCTCATTGCCAAGGACGAGTCTTACGACTACCTGGCAGCGGACCTTCCCGCCGATGTCACCGTGCACCTGCTGTCCGACCAATCGCGTTTCATCAAGAGCGCCATCGACGAGGTGCGCAGCTCGGCCTTGATTGGCGCGGTGTTCTCAGTGCTGGTGTTATTCCTGTTCCTGGGTCGCATCGGCACCACACTGATCATCGCCATCGCGATCCCCGTGTCGGTCATCGTCACCTTCGCCGCGCTGCACTCGACGGACACGTCGCTCAACGTCATGTCCCTCGGTGGGCTCGCCCTGGGCATCGGCATGGTGGTGGATAACGCTATCGTGGTGCTGGAGTCCATCGCTCGTTGTCGCGAGCAAGGTCAGAGCTTGGCTGACGCTGCGGTGAACGGCACAAGAGAAGTGGCGGGCGCGGCTACAGCGTCCACGCTCACCACCATCGCGGTGTTCGCCCCGATCATTTTCGTCGAAGGGATTGCCGGGCAGATCTTCCGGGACCAAGCGCTCACGGTGGTCGCGAGCCTTGCTGTCTCTCTGATCGTGGCGCTTTTCTTAGTGCCAATGCTGGCCTCACGGGGCAGCAATCGCCCGGCGATCGCCTCGGGTTTTTCAGCGCGCTTCCGCCAGGCCATGAGTTCTCTGTTCCGTCCCCTGCGGAGCTGCTGGTCCATCATCTCGATGGGCCTGTTTACGTGGCAGCACCTCCAGGAGATTTGGGGTCAAGGTGGCCTGCTACGCAAGCTGTTTGTCACGACGATCTCTCTACCTGTACTAGCACTCAAACTGGTCTTCGAAATTGCAGGGCGGCTGCTGGTTGTAGCGCTCTCTCTCGTGGCTTTCGTGCTCGTGCTGGCCCTGGCTCTCCTCGCCGGAGTCTTCTTGGCCGCCATGTGGCTGCCGTCGCTGGTGTTCCGTTTCGTCTACGGCGCCCTCGAGCGAGTCTATCCCCCGTTTGTGAAGCACCTGGTGCGCTCCCCCACAGCCATTGGGCTGGTCGTGGTGCTGTCTGCCCTGCTCATGTGGTGGACTGTGAACACCGCCGGGACCTTGGGCAGCGAGATGCTCCCAGAAGTGCATCAGGGAGAGCTCATCGGCCGCTTGGCCATGCCCGTAGGCACGCGCCTCGAAGACACCGATGTGATCGCTCAGATCGCCGAGAAAGCCCTGCGCGACGATCCACGGGTAGCCTGGGTCTCCAGCACCGTAGGCGTGCCCCGCAACGAGATCAGCCAACCGGACGAAGGGGAACACAGCGCAAGACTGGTCATCGGTCTTGCAGCTGCTGCCGAGGGCACCATGGAAGCTCAAGAAGAGGGGGTCATGGCAGACCTCCGCGAGCTGCTCAAGGATCTTCCTCAACTGCGAGACAGCCGCTTCGAGCGCCCCAGTTTGTTCACCGTGCGCTCCCCCATCGTGGTCGAGATCAAGGGCCAAGACCTGGGCATGCTGGCAGACGCGGCGGACGAAGTGGCCGCCGAACTCCGGTCGATCCCTGGCCTGCGAGACGTGCGCACCAGCGTGCAACCCGGCAGCCCCGAGATCATCCTGACTTTCGACCGAGACCTCCTCTCGCGCTACAACCTGGACACGAGACGCGTGGCCAACACGGTGGCCAACATGGTCAAGGGCAACGTGGCCACACGTTTCTCCGATGCCGAGCACAAGCTCGACGTCCTGGTGCAAGTAGACAAGAAGGAGCTGCAGTCCCTTGCCGATCTGTTGAGCCTCCCGGTGAACCCCCGGACCGAGGCTTCAGAACCCCTCTCGGCCTTGTCCCACAGCAGTGTCCGCGAAGGGCCCCGGGAGATTCGTCGCATTTGGGGCCAGCGCGCCGCCATGGTGAGCGCATCCCTCTCAGGCTTCGACGTGGGACGCGCTAGCACGGAGATCAAGGGACGCCTGCAAGCCATTGAGAGACGGCACGAAGCGGTGATCACGCTCGGGGGCCAGGGGCGCGAGATGGAAGGCGCCCTCTCGCAAATGCTGCAAGCTCTGGGCCTCGCGGTGTTCTTGGTTTACGTGGTCATGGCCTCGATCTTTGAGTCGCTGCTGCAACCTCTGATCATTCTGCTCACCGTGCCCCTGGCCATGGTCGGTGCCGTCGGTGCCTTGGACGCTCTCGATGTCCCCCTGTCGGTGGTGGTCTTTATTGGGGCGATCATTCTCGCGGGCATCGTGGTGAACAACGCCATTGTGCTCATCGATGCCATCAACAGGCGTCGACGGCTCGATGGAATGGAGCTTCACGAAGCGGTCTATACCGCCTGCGCCATGCGCTTGCGGCCCATCTTGATGACCACCATGACCACCGTGCTAGGGCTCCTGCCGCTCACCGGCTTGCTGCCCCTCACCGGCGGCGAGGGCACAGAGCTACGGGCCCCCATGGCGATCACCGTGGTGGCCGGGCTGTCCGTGGCCACGTTGCTGACCTTGGTGGTCATCCCCACCGTTTACGTGCTCGTCGAAAGCCTGATTCAGACGGTGAAGGGGCGCACCACCGACGTCAGCGCCAGCGCCCCCGAGATCGCCGCCTGAAGAGTGGCGCCTGCGCATTGACCCGGAGGTGAGCTGGCGCCTAAACTAACCGGCCTTGCGTGGGTCGCTAGCTCAGTTGGTAGAGCACTTGGTTCGCAATCAAGAGGTCAGGGGTTCGACCCCCCTGCGATCCACCATACGCAAGATCACGGGCCGTGAGCCGGTGCATTGGGGACACCCCAAGCGCCGCGACAGCTTGCCTGGGGTGCAGCACCGAGGGCTTGGGGTAACATGCTTTCCGAACATGTGGTCCCGGCCCACACAGGGAAAGCACCCGAACCTTGGCACTGACGCAACCGACTCCTGAGAGATCCCTCTTCCAAAGGGGAGAGCGACCCCGGAATGATCCCGTGGAGTTCAGGGGCTTGCTGCCCGGGCAGCAGATCGGCGATTTCCGACTGCAGCGCAAGTTGGGCCAGGGCGGAATGGGACAGGTTTGGGAGGCCCAGCAGATCTCCCTCGACCGGCCAGTGGCCCTGAAGCTCTTGCCCTCGGACCGCATGCCTTCGGAGACACAGCTCGCCTTGTTCGAGCGCGAAGCCAGGGCGGGCGGTCGATTGCACCATCCCAGCATCGTTTCTGTGCTCTCCTACGGCACCGAAGATGGCTTCCCCTACATCGCCCAAGAACTGATCGGTGATGGCTGGAGCTTGGCGAATGTGCTCCAAGATGCCCAGGGCCTCGGGGATCTCCCCAACGACTGGTGTCGTGACGTGGCGCAGTTCTTCGCTTGCGCCGCCGAAGCCCTGGCTGTGGCCCACGGGGCAGGGGTCCTCCATCGGGACCTCAAGCCTGAGAACATTCTCGTCGGGGAGGACACTCGCCCGGTCATTGCCGACTTCGGCTTGGCCAGCGTGTCAGGCACAGACTCGATTCTGTGCACCGGGGACCTCACAGGCACGTTCGCCTACATGAGCCCCGAGCAAGCCTTGGCCAAGCGCATTGGCATCGACCATCGCACGGACATTTATGCCTTGGGCGCCACTTTCTACGAAGCGCTGACCTTGCGTCGCGCCGTGGAGGGCGATAGCCACCAGCAGATCACCGAGAACATCATTTTCTCGGACCCGCCGACTCCGCACTCGTTACGTTCGCGCATCCCCGTCGACCTTTCGCTGATCTGCATGAAGGCGCTCGAGAAGCGCCGCCGGGATCGCTACCAATCCATGGCCGAGCTCGCGCTGGACCTGCGACGCTGGCTGGCGAACGAGACGATCCTCGCGCGCCCTGCTGGCCCGGCGCGACGGGCACTCAGATGGGTGACTCGGCATCGCGCCGCCTCTCTTGTCTTGGGGGTGGCCCTGCTCTCCGCTGGCGGGTTCGCCTGGCTCAGCGGCCAGCTCTCCTCAAAGAACGACGAGCTCGGTCACTCTCTCGATCGCGTGGAACTCCTCGGTGCAGATCTCAAGACGGCGCTCACCGACGCCCGCCAAGAGAAAGAGAACGTCCTACGTCTCTCGGCGTTTCAAGAGCTGGAAGACTTACGCGCTGAAGCGGATTCCCTGTGGCCATCGACTCCAGATCGGCTCCCTGCCTACGAAGATTGGTTAGCCCGTGCCTCGACGCTCGTCGCCGGACTCTATCCCAGCGACAATGGAGAAGCCGGTCACCGCCAGCAACTCGCCACCCTCCGTGCTCGGGCCTTGCCTCGATCGGAAGAGCAACGACAGGCGCAGCGACAAAGCCACCCGTTCTACGCAGAGTGGGAACAGGAGCGCGACAAGATTGAATCGATCGAGGCAGAGCTTACGACGATTCTCTCTCTCCGAGGAGACGCCGCAATCCCTGCCAAGCAAGCCGCCGAATTTGCTGCCATTCGTGCTCAGATCTCCAAAGAGCGAGAGCTGCTCGCTCAGCTCGATGCAACCATTGATGAACGGCAGCTATTCTCATTCGTCGACGCAAAAGACACTTGGTGGCAAAATCAGCTCGTGAAGCTGGTCGCTGAGATTGAGGGTTTCGCCAATCCCGAAACAGGCCTGTTCACAGGCCTCTCCGAGCGCTGGGGCTCGGGCATTGAAAGGCGCCGAGCCTTTGCACTCACCGTGCAAGAACGAACGCTCTCCGGAGCAAACGCCCAGCGCCTCTGGGCCGATGCCACAGACTC
>JBLIMM010000257.1:0-6933 GCA_047638635.1 Pseudohongiellaceae bacterium
TTCGCCAACTGGACTCCCAGCTTGCGGAAAATTCAGCCGCTGCAAAAGCCAGAGGGGCTGCAGCCAGCGGTGGAGGAACGTCCCGCAGAACAGAAAGACACTTGGCGTGACAACGACGCCTTCTTGATGGCGCACGCCAATGTTGCTGGGTGGGCTCCCTGATGCTGCGGGCTCGCCGACTGGTTCTCGGTTTTGCCGTGATGATGATGGCCAGCCTGGCCTGCCTCAGTACGCGCCTCGCTTGGATTCAGCTTGTCGACCATCGGGTGGCCACGGCCCGTCAGCGACGGATGTCCGTGCGTGAGCTGGACCTGCCCGCACGGCGGGGTGCGTTGCTCGACCGCCACGGTCGCCTACTCAGCAGTTCGGTGGAGACGCTGCGGGCGGAAGTCCTGCCCCGGAACGTTCTCAATCGTCGGGAGACGTCTGGTGAGCGCGCTCGACTCGCCAGGGATATCGCCCGCTTTTTGGGCCCCGTGGTTGGTCGCCCCGCAGAAGATCTTGCCAAGCGTCTCACCGCAGACAAGTGGTCGATCCTGGGTGACCCGGTTCAAGACCCTGACAGCATCGCTGCCCTGGAGAGCGAAGCGCGCAAACTCCTCTATGGGGTGGACCTGATTTCCGGGTGGGCTCGCCGCGCTCCCTGGGGCGCCATCGCAGGAAACTTGCTTGGCTACGTGAGTCACGAGGGGCACGGCGTCTCGGGGCTCGAACAAGGCCTCGATGGTTGGCTCTCGGGCGTGGACGGCAAGGCTGAAGTGCGCGTCGATCAAAAGGGGCGTCACGTGGCCGATGCGACGATCGTGCGTGAGCCGCCCTTGCCCGGCCTGGACATCACCCTGACCCTCGACGCCACGATTCAGAAGATCGTCGAGGAGGAATGTCTCGCTGCCTATTTCGCCCACGAGGCCTCTTCGACCATGGCCGTTGTGCTCGACGTGGCCAGCGGTGACGTGCTGGCCATGGTGTCAGTCCCTGGTCTGAACGCGGACGACAGCGGCGACCGTCCCAAAGAGGGCAGTCTGATTCGCCCGGCCCAGATGATCTACGCCCCGGGCTCGACGCTGAAGCCGCTGATGATGGCGGGTGCTTTGCAGCTTGGCTTGGTGCGGGACGGCGACACTATCGACACGGCTCGAGACCAAGGGCGCTTTGGCCGTCGCCGCGTGCGAGACGTTCATCCCGTGGAGGGCTGGCAGACCCTGCGCGAGATCATCATCAACTCCAGCAACATTGGTATGGCCCAGATTCTCACGTCAGCGGTCCCTGAAGATCAGAGCAAGAACACCGCGCTGATGGCTCCGGTGAGGGACTTTTTGCTCGCCCTGGGATTCGGCCAGCCCTTGGGTTTTCCGATCCCTGCAGAAGCGTGGGGCATTGTCACGCCCTTGGAGCGCTGGACCCGCAACTACACCATGGTGTCGGTCTCCTACGGACAAGAAATCGCCGTCACGGCGCTGCAGATGTCAGCTGCATTGGCGACCTTGGCAGACGGGCAATACCGCCAGCCGCGACTCGTGGCTTCCTACGCAGACGACGAGGGACAGAGCACGACGGTGCCTGCTGTCCTGCCGCGCAGGGTCTTTTCTGCGGCCATCGCCGCTTCCGTACGTAGCTGGATGGCCGACTCTGTGCGGGAAGGGAATTGTAGCGAGGTGAAGCTGCCGGGACTGACTGTGGCGGGCAAGACCGGAACGGCCACCTCTGAAGTCGACCTGACCAAAGAAACCCACTCTTTCGCAGCGTTAGTTCCCGCAGAAGACCCTGCCATCGCGTTGGTCTTGGTGGTCCACGAACCCAACGGTGTGCGCTACTCCAGCCAGAGCGCCGCACCCGCTGCGGGGCGCATCCTGAGACGGCTCATGCCCTATCTGGGCTATCCCGTCGAATGAAGACTCCGGGGACCACACTTGAATCGCCGTTTTTACGGCGCCTAATGATGCACAGCGTGAACCGACTCAGCCTAGCTCATCTGTGCGCACCCCTCGTCGACTCCCTGTCTGACGTTGTGGTCACCGAACCGGACTTACCCATCACCGGCTTGACCGCCGACAGCCGGGCTGTGGTCCCGGGTGATCTGTTCGTGGCGGCGCCCGGGAGCCAGGTCGATGGGCTCGACTACTGGCCCCAGGCCCTTGCCAAGGGTGCGGTGGCTGTCTTGGCCAGCGTCCCGGTGACTGTGCCCGAAGGTGTGGGCTTTGTGGGCGTGCCCGACGTGGCCGCCGCCAAGCCGCTGTTGGCCGATCGTTTCTTCGGGCATCCCAGCGGCCGCCTCAAGGTCGTGGGCATCACGGGGACCAACGGCAAGACCACCACCGCCGAAATGCTCCGCTCGATTTTGACGATGGACGGACGGGACAGTGGCCTGGTGGGCACCCTGGGCGCCTGGATTGGCAACACCCACGAGCCCCTCTGCAACACCACCCCCGATGCCATCGAGTTGCAGCGCCTCTTGGCCCGCATGGTGGACGCCAACTTGTCCACCGCTGTGCTCGAAGTGTCGAGCCATGCCCTGTCTTTGGGACGAGTGGGCGGCGTCGACTTCGACGTGGGCGTGTTCACCAACCTCACCCAAGATCACCTCGACTTTCATGGCACCATGGAAGACTACGCCGACGCGAAGGCGAGGCTGTTTGAGCAGCTCATGCCCGATGCGGTGGCGGTCTTGAATGCAGACGATGCTCTGGCTCCATCCTTGGCCGAGCGCACCTTGGCCCGGGTCTTGACCTTTGGTCTTGACCAACCGGCCGCGGTGAGCGCCGACGTCCGTCGACTCGATGCAGATGGCACAGCGTTTCAGCTGCGTGTTGATGAGCGCAATGTCCTGGTACCAGTGACCACTCGCTTGGTGGGTCGTCACAATGTCTCCAACGCCTTAGCCGCGTCTGCAGCTGCCTTAGCCCTGGACGTACCGTCCACTGCGATTCGCGCCGGGCTCTCCACACTCAGCGCCGTCCCTGGTCGGTTGGAGTCCGTCGACTGCGGGCAGGACTTTCGTGTGCTGGTCGACTACGCCCACACCCCGGATGCGCTGCAGCAAGTGTTGACTCAGTTGCGTCCGCTGACCCGCGGTCGGCTGCGGGTGGTCTTTGGTTGTGGCGGTGATCGGGACAAGACCAAGCGACCGCTCATGGGGGCTACTGTTGCAGCCCTTGCCGACGATCTTTACGTGACCTCGGATAACCCCCGAGGAGAAGATCCCCAGCGTATTCTCGACGACATCCTTGAAGGCCTGAGCCGCGAGAGTCGTCAGCGCGCTGTGAGTCTGGTGGATCGTCGGGAGGCCATCGCAGCCGCCTGCAGGTCGGCCCAAGGTGGCGACATCGTGCTGGTGGCCGGTAAAGGGCATGAGGTCACTCAGACGATCGCTGGTGAAAAATTTGACTTTGACGACAGGGCCGTAACTCGGGAGGTACTGTGGACGCTCTGACCTTGAAAGACTTGGCCGCCATGTGCGCTGCCACTATTGTCGGTGACGCTGCGAGTCGGCGTAAAGACCACAAGTTGATTGTCGAGCGAGTGGTGATCGACTCCCGCGAGGCAGGTCCGGGCGACCTCTTTGTGGCCCTGGCCGGCGATCGATTCGACGGCCATGCCTTCGCCAAGGATGTCTTGGCGGCGGGAGCTGTAGCGGTCATCTCCGAACAAGACTTGCCCGGTCTGCGGCCCGTGTTGCGGGTGGACGACACAGTGGTCGCTCTCGGATTACTGGGCGCTGCCATGCGCCGCCGCGCCGCCACTGAAGGTCGCTTGCCGCTGGTCGTGGGTGTCACCGGGACCAACGGTAAGACGGGCACCAAAGACCTGATCGTCGCCGCCTTGAGCTCGAGCCTTCAGACCGTGGGGTCTCAGAGCAGCTACAACAACGCCATTGGTGTGCCGCTCACACTGCTCAACATCAACAATCATACCGAGGCCGTGGTGGCCGAGTTGGGCACGAACAGCCCCGGTGAAATCGCTCACTTGACCAGTCTCGTAGAGCCCGAAATCGGAGTGGTGACCAACATCCACCCCGGACACCTTGAGGGCTTGTGCAACCTGGCTGGTGTGCGCGCTGAGAAGGGCGCGTTACTCACAGGGCTCACTGGTCGTTCGCTTTCTGTGTTGAACAGAGACGATGGTTCGTTCGGCTCGCTCTCTGCCTTGGCCCCCGGAGAGGTGATCTCCTTTGGGACCTGCGCAGAGGCTGACTTTCGGGCTACCGAGATCATGCCGACCTTGCACAACACTCGCTTTCGCCTGAACGGTGAACATGACGTTGTGTTGCGTCACCTGGGGCGTCATGCGGTGCTCAATGCTTTGGCCGCCCTCGCTTGCTCTGAGATGGCTGGGCTGCCCCTCGCGGACACCATCGCCGCTCTGGCCCAAGTGCCGCCTCCCCCTGGACGACTGCAGTTTCGCCGCAGTGGTCAGCTGACGATTCTCGATGACAGCTACAACGCGAACCCTGGCTCCGTGGCTGCAGCAGCGGCATTGATTTCAGAGCTAGGGCATGAAGGTCGCCGCGTGTTCGTCATTGGAGACATGCTCGAGTTGGGGGTCGTCTCTCCCGAGCTGCACGAAGCGGCTGGGCGTTCGTTGGCCCAGGCGTTCCCCCAGTTGATTGTGGCTGTGGGACGGTACGCGGAGCATGTCGTGCGCGGGGCTGTCGAAGTGGGTCTCCCTCGGAGCTCGTGCCACGTGTGCGCCACCAAGGCCGATGCAGAGGCGGTCCTCGCAGGGCTGCTTGACCCGGGCGATCTTGTCTTGGTCAAGGCCAGTCGCGGGATGGGCTTGGATGCTCTGGTGACTCGTCTGAGCAGTTGCACAGACGGGGCGACTTGTGATGCAGGTGCCGACTCTGACGACGCCGTGGCCATGGCCTGATGCTACTGGCGTTTCTCGATGAACTCGTTGCGATCTGGGCGCCCCTGGGCAAGCTGAGTTCTCTGGTGGCTCGGGCTGGGTTGGCCGCCGTCGTGGCTTTCTTGGTCGCTCTCGCTTTGGGCCCGCGGTTGCTTCGCTGGCTGAAGCGTCGCCAGTACATCGAGAACGAAACGAACACCGACTCGGTCGAGCTCAACAAGCTCAACGCCGAGAAACCTCCCACGCCCACCATGGGTGGTCTGATGATCGTGGGGGCCGTGCTCGTTTCGGGGGTGCTGTTTGGCGATCTCAGCAACGCGTACGTCTTGCTGGCGATCCTGTCCACCTTGGGCTACGGCTTCATTGGCTTCATCGACGATTGGGTGAAGCTGACCCATCCCGGAAGCAAGGGCCTGCAGGTAGCGGCGAAGTACGTTCTGCAGATGCTTGTTGCGGGAAGCCTGGCCTTCGCTGTCACGGTGATCTTTCAACGGCAAGAGCTCCCAGCACTGCTGGCCCTCCACGTGCCCTTCTCGGGCGGTGTGCAGTTCGACCTGTCCATGATGGGCGGAGTGCCGCACATGATCTTTGTCATGGTGGTGGTGATTGGCACGAGCAACGCGGTCAACCTCACGGACGGCATGGACGGTTTGGCCGCAGGTTCCATGGTCATCGCTGCCATGGCTATGGCCGTGTTGTGCGTCGCGGTGGGGCGAGCCGAACAACTAGATCTCAGTCTGTTCTACGTGCCCAAGAGCCAAGAGCTCACGGTGTTCTGCTCAGCCATGGTGGGCGCCACCCTGGGCTTCTTATGGTTCAACGCCGCCCCTGCCATGGTCTACATGGGAGACACCGGGTCGCTGCCCCTGGGCAGTCTTCTCGGTTACGTGGCGGTGGTGACGAAGCAAGAGCTGGTCCTCGTGCTGATCGGCGGCGTGTTCGTGGTCGAGACCGCATCGGTGATCCTGCAGGTGGGTTGGTTTAAGGCCACAGGCGGCCAACGTCTCTTTCGCTGTTCGCCGCTGCACCATCACTTTCAGTTCGCAGACATTCCCAACACGCGCATCGTGACCCGCTTTTGGATCGCCGCCGTGTTGTGCGCCGCCGCGGGCATGGCCTCTCTCGCCGTGGCCTAGAGCCAACTCCCCAGGATCTGCCCATGCGCGAGCTGCCCTACACTCCTCCAGAAGACATGAATCGTGCTGCCTGTTGGATGGTCGCGGCCATGTTGGGTTTGATGGGCGTAGGCATCTTGATGGTGTCGGCGGCGTCTGCGGTTCCGGATGCTTACGCAGGGCAACCGCTGCACTTGTTGCGTAACCACCTGCTACGGGTGGGCGTGGCCTTGGCTGTGTTCTTGGTGGCCTTGCGGGTTCGTCCCAGCTGGTTGTCCATGGCGGCCTGGCCTGCCTGGGGAACCTGCGTGATGCTGCTGATGGCGGTGCTGATGGTCGGCGACACAGCGAAGGGTTCTCAGCGTTGGCTGGATTTGGGCGTGCTGAGGTTTCAGCCGTCAGAGCTAGCACGGCTGTGCGTGATCATCTCTATTGGCGCCTGGGCTGCTAAGCAGCGGGAGAACATGGACCGCTTCGTCGTCGGCGTGGCCGTGCCCTTCGCGCTGGCTGGTTTGCCCGCCTTGCTCGTGTTTCTCGAACCAGACCTGGGCTCGTCTGTTTACTTGTTGTTCGTGGGCGTCTTGGTGCTGTGGGTGGGGGGCGCTCGTCCCAGCCATCTTGCTGGTGCCTTTTGTGGGGCTACGGCCGCTGCGGTGCTCTACGCCTGGGCCCGTTTCGCCCACGTGAGCCGCCGGGTTGAGGGTTTCACTGAGCCTGAATCCGGCAGCCAAGTGTGGCAAGGCCTGACGGCTATGGGCGCGGGACACTGGGACGGCGTGGGCCTGGGCCGAGGCTTAGGGGGCTGGGGTTACGTCCCCGAAGCTGAAAACGACTTCATTCTCGCGGTGATCGGCGAAGAGCTAGGTTTGCTCGGCACCCTGGGGGTGCTGGCGCTCTATGCCGTGTTCCTTTGGAGTGGCCTGAAGCTGCTGCTCGGTTTGCGCAGCCGCTTCAGTTTGGTGGTGGGTGCGGG
>JBLIMM010000258.1:0-6902 GCA_047638635.1 Pseudohongiellaceae bacterium
CGGGCCAGCCGGGGGACGGGCGCAGCAGCCGGCCGGGAAACGAGTCCCAGCCGTTGGTGCTCCTGAAGAAGTCGGCCTCCGAGGGGAACTGCCGGCAGAGCATGGCGTTGATCACCGCGTCGAAGGCGATGTTGTGGGTCAGGCTGTGACGGGGAAACAGACTGGTGTGGCCGAGGATGACGTGGTGCAGCTCGTGCATGACCAGCATCAGCAGGTGCCCGTCGCGCTGGCAGAACTCCCTCACGAAGGTCGGGTTGAGCAGCATCCGTGGGGCCCTTGTGCATTCGACGGCGGCGGTCGGCACCGCGTCGCTGAAGACGATGTCGACCAGCGAGAGCAGCTTCTCCATCTGGTAGCTGGCGGCCGGGACCACGTTGAACAGGCGCCGGGAGAGGGCTTCGTTGTCGGAGTTCACGGTGTGGTTCCCCCCGTGGTCGGGCCGCGGCTCGTGCTGGGTTGCGTGCTCGTGCTGGGTTGCGTGCTCGTGCTGGGTGGGTTGGTCGTTCCCGCGCGTTTGCGTGTCGTGCTTTTGCGGGCCGCGGCCTTGCGGGCAGCGACCTTGAGCGCCTTGCGTCGGGCGGCGTCACGGGTGCGGCGCTTGGCCCGCTGGCGATCCGTCACCTCGGCTTCTTTTCGTGACTGCGGCCAGGGGCTCTTGGGTGCCGGGACCAGGTCGGGCAGGGCGGCGAGGCGCGGGTCATCGAAGGCCATCGGTGCGTCGGCCAGCTGGCGCAGGTCGCCCCGGGGTTCGCGATGTCCCAGGTAGAGCAGGCTCTCGCAGCGGGACAGGACGCGCAGGGTCAGGGTCACGTCGGTGCAGTAGCTTAGCTCGGCGAACGCGACGGCGCCGGTGATGGAGGTCATGCCGTGGCGGCGCAGGTCGTGGCCCAGGTGCCGCCAGCCCACCAGCACGCCCAGCAGGGGCGGCTCGTCGTCGCCGTGCAGGACGTCGACCCGGGCCTCGGGGTCGATGTGGGTCAGCCCGGCGGCCAGTTCCGTCGAGTCGAGCCCCTGCAGCCCCACCTGGCGAATGCGGGCCTTGAGCCTGAAGGGCAAAGATTGACCCGCGCGCTGCAACAGCCCGTGGATGCTGAAGACCACCGCGGTCCCGGACACGCTGCGCTGGTCGCAGCGCACTGTGGTCTGGGGCGGCGAGCTCGGCTTGCGGTACCAGGCGCCGCTCATCAGTCCGCGCCCCCGAGCTGGTCGAGGTCGAAGCGCTGCCACAGATCGACGAAGACGGCGTGGACCGCATCGGGGTCCGTGCCCTTGTAGCCGTCGGGCAGCAACGACTGGAGCAGGTTGCTGGCGTAGCGGTCACGGAGCAGGGCGGGGCGGTCGTCGTCGGCAGCCATGCCGGCGGTGATGCGGCCGACCTCGCGGGCGAGTCCCATCTGGCTGCGGGGCACGCTGACCGTTCGGATCATCGACACCAGGGCCCGGCGGGCGTCGCGGGCCAGGGTCTCGGCGACCACGGCGGGTAGCCCATGCACCCGGCTCATGCCCAGGTATAGGGCCAGAGCCGTGGCCGACCGCAGCCCGTCGTTCTCTACCGCCGAGAGGGCGTCGAGGGTCAGGCGCCCCAGGTCTTCGGGGGACAGGCCGCCGCCCAGGCGCAGAGCGCGAGCCACCCGCTCCAGGGGGGCGGACACCTCCAGCAGGGCCCTCCACGGGTCGTCGTCGTCCAGGCCAGAGAGCGTCCAGGCCTGGCGGTGCAGGGCCAGCTGCCGGGCCCGATCGACGGTGCCCAGACCGGCCAGCTCGGGGTCGCCGTGCTGCACGGCCAGCCAGACGCTGGGCTCCCAGTCGATGTCCTGGGGACGGGCGGCGGGGTCGGCGCCCCGGGCCAGGGCCACCCGCGCCGCTTGCAGGGCCAGGGCCGCCCGCATCAGGGTGGCCATGCGGCGGGTCGAGAAGGGCTGCTGCGCGGCGCCGCTGCGGGCCTTGCCCAGGGCCAAAAAGTAGGCCGACAGCCGCTGGGGAAGGTCGGTCTGCAGCAAGGAGTAAGTGCGCTCTGCGTCGTCGAGCAGGGCGGTCAGGTCCACGGAGAAGTCGTGCTTGCCGCGGAACTGATCGACCAGCAGGCGGGCCTGCTCGGCGTCGGTCAGGTCGTCCCAGTTGGGGACCTCGATGAGGAACGTGAAGCGGTCGGCCAGGGCCGGGTCGAGGGGCTCGACACCGAAGTACTCGGGCGCCCCGTTGTCCTGTTCTTCATCGTCGTCACGGACGGGCGGGTTCATGGCCGCCCAGCGGTGGCGCAGGCGCGGCAGGTCGATGCCTTGCACCCGTCGCTCGTGGATGATCGGGAAGAGCTTGTTGGCCAGGTCGGGACGGGTGCGGCTGATCTCGTCCACGAAGACCACCTCGGCGTCCCAGATGGCGGTGGGGGTCGAGATGTAGTGCAGGCCCTTGCCGTCGTCGTCGGGCATGGGGATGCCGACCAGGTCGTCGTAGTCGATCAGGCTGGCGTTGTAGCAGCGAAACTCAAGGCGCAGCGCCTCGGCCAGACGTTCGAGCAGGAAGCTCTTGGCCGCGCCGTGGCGCCCGATGAGCAGCAGCGGCTCGGCGGCGGCGAGGGAGGCGAGGATGACCGGTTCGAGAGCGGACCAGCCTTCGAGGCCCAGGGGCCAGCCTTCGAGGCCCAGGGGTTGGGTGAGCAGGGAGGGGGGCCGCGTCGCGGGTGCCGGAGCCGGCGCGGGTGCGGCGGGCGCGGCGGGCTTGGTATCGGCTTTGGTCTTGGACTTGGTCATGACACCCAGGCCCCGTCGCGGGCCATGGCGGCGAGGCGCAGATCCCGGCGCAGGGTGGCCTCTGCCAGGTCGCGGGTGCCGAGGGATCGGCGCACCCGGCGGACGTGGCCGCTCAGGGTGTTGAGCGTGAAGTGCATCCACCAGGTGCCGTTGTTGCACCAGAGGTGGTGGCGGCGATTGCGCGCGTTGACACGGACGGACAGACAGGCTGGCTGCATGATGCGTGGCCCTTTCACGCACCAGAAACACGGGGCCAAGGCCGCCGTCGAAAGCTTCGTTCGCCAGGACTCACTCGTCCCGCGCGCATCCCCCCGGAGAACACCTCCGAAGGAAACCACCTTGGCCTTTCGTGCCAGGTTGGCCGACGATCCGAGGGTTGGCTCGGAGCGTCGTTCCTGATGCTGGGGTGCAGTCTAACCTGTGATGGGGGGATGGGGGAGGGTGGTGAGTGTCATAGTTGGAGGTGCCCAACCCTCACGACGCATGCAGGCTAGGCCAAGCAGTCATCGCTCGGCATGATGCGCTTGATGAACTCATCGAAGAGCGGCACCGTGAAGGCTGTGTCGCCGTGACTTGGGCTCCAGATCATGCCCTTGGAGATCAGCGTGCTGCGCGTGGGCCCGAGTGATGTCACCTTGCGATCGAGCACGTCGGCGATGTCCCCGGAGCGGTGGGGGCCGGGCCCGAGCTTTGCCATCGCTTGCAGGTAACGCTTTTCGGCAGGCGTAAGCCGGTCGAAGCGCACGCGGAAGAAGCTCTCGTCCAGAGCTGTGATCACGGCCGTGGAGGCGGTCTCTACGTCGTCCAAGGTGATGGGGGAGGCCTGGGCTGTGTCCCAGGACTGCTTGCCCCACTCCTGAATGAAGTACGCATATCCGTGCGTCTGCTCCCCGATGCGGGCCAACGCTTCTGGGTTGATGGCCACGCCTTCGTCGTGAAGCGGTTTGGAGAGCGCGCGATCAGCTGCTTCAGGAGAGAGTGGGCCGATGACTGGAAAGTCGAACAACCGTTCTGCATAGGACTTCGCTCGCCCCATGCGCGCCCTGAGCTGCGGCAGCCCGGCTCCCACCATGACGACAGGGAGGCGACGTTGTGCGGTTCGGTGCAGCGCGGTGATCATCGCTGCTAGCTGTTCTTCCTCAACGTACTGGAGTTCGTCCACGAAGATCGCCAGGCCCGTTCCCGCGCTCTGTGCGGCCGTGCCAGCAGTCTCCAGCAGAGCCTGCAGATCGTGTTCGAGGTCACCGTTGTCGGCCAAGCCGGGTTCAGGAGAGAAATCGAAGCCCACCTCGATGTCGTCGTAGGTCGCCTTCAGCGCCTTGGCGAAACCTGCAAGCGCCTGAAGCGCTCGCTTGGCGTGGTCTTTCGCTTTCTCAACTCGCGAGAGACGAAGCAAGGCCTGCCGCAGCTGGGGTGCAAGGATCGCTGGCAGAGATCGATACTCAGGAGCCTCGATTCGAATCGTGTGGATGCCAGAAGCTTCGGCATCGTCACGCATGCGGTCGAGCAGGACTGTCTTGCCCACTCCGCGGAGACCAACCATGAGAATGCTCTTCGCCGGACGCCCTCGGCGTATGCGTTCAAGGGCGATGCGGACCGTCTCTCGCAGCTCATCTCGGCCAGCGAGTTCAGGAGGCGGGCTGCCCGCGCCTGGGGCAAAGGGGTTGTCGATAGGGTCCATGGGCGGTGATTATAGAGAAGTTAGTTAGTTTATCCTTTCTAGATAAACTCGATAAACTTCGTCAAATTGGCCACAAGAGCGTTGGCCTACCAACGGGACTTCAGCTCACCAGCCGCGCAGGGCTACGGAACACTTCCTGGCGGTGCCAGCTCAAGAACTCAGCGCGAGGTGGGGGGGCTGCCGGCCCGGGGACCCACCGGGGGCTGGCCGGCGAACTGGCTGAGCCACTCGTCTACGCGGTCGTGGCCGTTCACATCGGCCGAGACGAGGATGTGGAGGTCGGGATTCACGCCGATGGCGCTGAGATCGAAAGTCTTGTGATGGAAGCTGCAGAGGGCGAGCCCGTCGTCGCTATCGTCCGGTCCGCCGGCGGCGTGCCACATCACCTGGGCGGCCTCCAGCCCCAGGCTTACCTCGCCTAGCCGACCGTCGTAACCGCAGACGGCGCAGCGGTAGTTGTAGGCGCTCAGCACGGCTGGGCGAAAGGCGGGGTCGCGCGCTTTCCATCCCTCTGAAAAACGGTGACGCCGGCCATGCGATCGATCAGTGTCTCGTCGGTCATGTGCTGATCGTCACGCAGCGGCGCGGGTGAAGATCGGGAGCGCGGGCGTATTCGTGGCTCGTGGTGGGTATCCTGCGTGTCAGCGTCTAGAGGGAGAGGGCACCATGACTGCCGGCGGGCGTCTCGACTTTCCGACCGTTCAAGCGGCGAATGCCGGCGAGATCCAGTGGGTTGCTTGAGAACGTTTTTTGGGAGGTGCGCGACGGTGGCTTGCGGGATCGAGCTGCCCACTCCGCGTGGTTCCTAGGCTCGGCCAACCTCAACGCACCCCAACCCCGGAGGCACCATGTGGTTCGAAGACCTCGTAGGTTTTCCCGAGACGAACGGCGACGCCGTGCGCAGCCAGCTGGAGCTCCAAGGTGAGCTGCTGCACTCCCGGGTGAATGGCAGCGAGCATCGCTGCGGGCGGCTAGAGCTACTCTCCCTCGCCGAGCTGCGTTCGCGCGCTGCCGAGTTGGACGGCACGGGCTCGCTTACGGTGCGGGAGGTCGTCGGTGACGTTCAGCAGTTGCACGCGCTGGCCGACAGCGCTGGTGCGCTCTTTCAGGCCGCCTCGCAGTTCAACCTGCTGGAGATGACCAGTCCGAGCGTGACTCCAGAGGCGGGTGTGGGCATCTACGAGAACGATCGCACCCAGGGGCCGGCTTGTGCAGTGGCGGCAGGTGCGGGAACGATCTACCGCAACTACCTCGTCCCGCTCGGGGGGCAGCTCGGACAGACCGCCGCTCGACAGCTCGACGCCCTCGCGGATCTGGGCGCGGCGCTCGGCAATCATGACAGCTGTCTCTGGGACATGCGCAACGGCTACGCCCTGGCCTCGGCAGACGGGCTGGCTGCGATCAACGCCCAGCTAACCGCCTCGACCGCGGACAAGCTCGACGAGCTGCGGACGAAGCTGCGCATCGGCGTGCAATGGGACGTCGAGGTAACCCTGCCAGGGGCCGGCCACTTGGTGACCCAGGTCTACGGCTCAGCCCTGCCCGTCGCGTACGGCGAGCCGCCCACCGCGCAGTGGGAGCCGTTCGCGCGGCTCGTCCTCGAAGCTTCATACGAGGCGACGCTGTGGGCTGCCGTCCTCAATCGCGAGGCCAGCGGCAATCGCCGAGTGTTCCTGACGCTGCTCGGCGGCGGCGTGTTCGGCAACCGCATCGAGTGGATCCTCGACGCCATAGAGCGAGCGTTGCGACTGGCCGGCGATTGCGACCTCGACGTGGGCATCGTCAGCTATGGATCGTCGAATCCGGCGGTGCGTGGGTTTGCCGAGGGGTTCGGGTAGGGGGGCGGGTGCTCACGCTGGCACTGCGGTTGCGCAACGCCATGAGCCTCGCCCTGGCGATCCTGCTCCAGCCGCTAGTCGCCGTTGCGTATTCTCTGCTCCCATGAAGACCACCACCTTCCTCGCCAGCCTCGCCCTGCTTGCCTTTCCAGCCTGCCAAGGATCTCCGTTGAAGACACCCGACAGCTGGTCGCACTTTCGCGGTGGGCCAACCCACTCTGGCGCGGCCGAGTCGGCCCAGCCGTTGCACAACCCGACGCTCGCCTGGAGCTTCGACACGGGCGGAACGATCGAGTCCTCACCGACCGTTGCGGAGGGTCTGGTTTTCTGCGGCACTTTCGACAATCACCTGTTTGCCCTGGACGCGGCCACGGGCGCGGAGCGTTGGCGCTTCGCCGTGGACGGCTTGGTGCGCGCGTCGCCGTCTGTGGTCGACGGCCGGGTGTACTTTGGTGCGGACGATGAGCGCTTCTACTGCTTAGAAGCCCAGACCGGGCAGCAGCTGTGGGCCCTCGACCTCGGCCCTGGGGGCCAGCAGTCGTCGCCCGCTCTGGCAGATGGCCGGGTCTTCTTCGGCTCCTTCGACCACTCGGTCTATGCGGTCGACGCCCTGAACGGCGAGCTGTGCTGGAC
>JBLIMM010000259.1:0-6875 GCA_047638635.1 Pseudohongiellaceae bacterium
CCCCTTGCCTAGAGTCAACAGTACGCAAGAGATGGCGGCGAAGGGCCAGGCGGGAGTTTCCCGAAAGCCTTCGGTTCCATAGCGCAGGTAGAGCCACAGCAGCAAGATTTGCACCGAGAACAGCAACAGCCAGCGAGACATCTGAAAGAGCGCCGGGAGGGACAGGGCCTCTTCTTCGGCGATGAGGTCTTCCATTTCGGGGCTCTCGGGCTTGGGCACTTGGTGCTCATCAGCGAGCTGATCCATCAGCGCCGAGTTGCGTTCCATCGCCCGGGGGACTAGCACGAGCGCCGCGATCTGCGCGATGGCTGCGGCCACCACCAAGAGGGGGTGCACTGCGTGGGGGATGCGGCCGGTCTCCACCATGCTGCCGGCAATGGCCACTCCCATGGTCAAGAAGGGGGCGGTGTACATGGCGATGTAGGCACCGCCCTTCATCCACAGCCGGTGGCGCTGCTCCCAGTCTTCGCCGGCGCGTGAGGCCCGGGCGAAGGCTTTGATCCAGAAGTGCGTCCCCAAGAAGTAGGCGAAGGGCACGGACTGCACCGCACCGCCGATAAGCCCACCCACAAGACCTACGCGCAGGTGCAGCGAAAGGGCCTCTTTGGACGTACCGGCATCGAGGCCAGTGCTGATGAGGTAGCCCCATAACAGCAGGACCGCTGTGGTCAGGGAGCGGTAGATGGTGGCCATGGCGCGGGAGCCTCGGGCGCGGCTATGCTGGTGCGAGTTGCCCCAATCTCAGCTGGGGCGCGACCGCACATTGAACCTCAGGAGCACCCCCGTGAGCCAGATCGTCATTAGCGAAGAAGCCCTTCACTGGAAGGAAGTGGCTCACAAGGTGGCGGAAGAGGTCATTCGGCCCATCGCTAAGCATTACGACGAGATTCAGGAGTACCCCGAAGAGGTTCGCCAGGCCTACGTCGAGAACGGCCTGCTGGGGGTCTGGATCCCCAAAGAGTACGGGGGCCACGGTGCCGGTGTGGTGGCCCTATGCATGGTCATCGAGGAGATCTCCCGGGCCTGTGGTGGCTCGGGCGTGGCTTACGCGGTGAACGCCCTGGGCTCCTTCCCGATCTTGGTGGGCGGCACCGAAGAGCAGAAGAAACACTTCCTACCCCAAGTCGCTAGCGGCGACAAGATGATCGCTTTCTGCCTCTCTGAGAAGTTCGCCGGCAGCGACGCCGGTGGCATGCAGTGCCGGGCCCGCCTCGAAGGTGACGAGTGGGTCATTAACGGCGAGAAGAAGTGGACCACCAACGGCGGCGTCGCGGGGCTACACACGGTCTTCGCGGTCACCGACCCCAAGAGCAAGAGCCGACGCATCTCAGCCTTCGTAGTCGAGAGCGGTACGCCGGGCTTCTCGGTCCAAAAGGTCGAAGACAAGATGGGCATCCGCTCGGTGCCTGTGGTCGAGACCCACTTCGACAACGTGCGCGTTCCCGCAGCAAATCTACTGGGCGGACGTCCGGGCGTGGGCTTCAAGCACGCCATGGGCACCCTCGATCTGGCCCGCCCTGGCGTGGCCGCTCAGGGCTTGGGACTGGCCCAAGGCGCTCTGGAGTACTCAGTGACCTACGCCCTGCGACGGCAGCAGTTCGGCCAGAACCTGGCGTCCATGGGCGTGATGCAAGACATGCTGGGCAAGATGGCCAGCAAGGTCGAGGCCGCCCGAGGCTTGGTCTACCGTGCCGCCACGGCTGTCGACACGGGCAACAAAGCGGTGGTCAACAAGCTGGCCGCTATGGCTAAGAGCTTCGCCACTGACATTGCCATGGAAGTCACCACCGATGCGGTGCAGATCTTCGGGGGCTACGGCTTCATGAAGGACTACCCCATCGAGAAGTACATGCGCGACGCCAAGATCACCCAGATCTACGAGGGCACCAATCAGATTCAGCGCATGGTCGTGGCGCGCAACCTGATCAAGGGCGCCAGCGAGTACTCGTACCTGAACGACTACATCCCCACCGAAACGTTCGAGGCGTACCAGGCCCATCCAGACGAGGAATCAGCCTGACCGAGCGGTTGGGCTACTTGCCCTTCTTCTTGGCGCCCTTCTTGGGCTTCGGCAGCTTGCCTAGCAAGGCTGCGGGTAGGCCCGCTCCTGCTTGAGGCCCGAGCCGGAAGGTCATGCCGGAAAGAGGGTTGGGTGCGGGGCGTGCGGCGTCCAGGCTAGTGATGAGATCAGCCTGGGCGTCGAAGAACGTCCACTTCTGAGGCGTGCTGGGGTTTACGTCTGCGGCCAGCATGAGCGTTGGGTTCAGGGCGTCGTAGCGATGGGCGAAGAGCGCCCCGTGGGCACCGAGGTCGTGCAGGCGTCGGCGGATCAGCGCGTCCTGGGCAGTGATCAGCTGGGTGGCTTGGGGTTCGGGAGGATCGGTGTGGTTCCAGGTAATGCTGAGCTTCGAGCGGGCCACCATGAGCTCGGCTTTGCGCCTGGCGCCGATGCGTCGCTGGTCGAGGGTCAATGTGGCAACGCCTGAATCTGCCAGGGCCGCATCGATGATCTCAAGCTCGCTCTCCACGGCTGAGAGCTCCTCCTGGACCGTGGTCAGCTGAGCGGCTTCGAGCAGCTCAAGCTGCAGAGCGGCGAGCGCTTCCAGCAACTCGTCGTCGCTCTCCTCAGGGACGTTGGGGTCGTAGCGGGCGTGCAGCACACCGGTGAGCTCGCCGAGGACCTGCTTCTGCAGCTCAGTATCCGTCAGCAGCTGCTGGACCATGCTGCTGGCTGCGGCCTTGGTCCCGGGTGAGATCTCGTCGAGACTCGCTTCGAGGTCATCGAGTTCGGCCTTGGTGGGCGCTTTGACCAAGATCGAGTGGCCAGTGTTCGCGAGGTCTGCGTAGGTTTGCTCCTGGCTGAGCAGTTTATCCCGCACGCGTACGGCGGAATCCCGGCCGCTCCAGTTCTCGGTCGCCAAGAAGGTCTCGTTGGTCTCGAAGAGATAGTCGAGCTGGCGCTGATCTCGGTCCTTGCCGTAAGCCCGGGTGATGCGTCCGAGGAGCTGCTCTTCCCGTTGGCTGAGTTCTCGCGTCGCCTGGCTAAGCCGCGGCAGAGAAATGGGCTGCAGGGGAACTTTTTCCAGGCGAGCTTCGAATTTCTCGGTGTCCCGGTCGACTCGCAGGCGAAAGCTCAGCCGCTGCCCGGCGAGGGTGTCCATTGCGACGGCCCCAAGAGACTCTTGCTCGTACTTCTGGACCGTCCGTTCGTGGTCCAAGACCTCGGTGAGGCGTTTTGCGAAGGCGACAGCGAGATAGCCAGGCTTCGGTGTGGGCGCTGTTTTCGCCTCTTTGGCAGGGCGCTCAGAGGTCGTTGGGGGCGGGGTCTTGGGAGGATCGGCGTCCTGGCTAGAGGCGTTGGGGGAGAGGACCGCTAGGCTCACGGAGAGCAGCACCTTGGCAAGCGGCCCTGGATCGCTAGGATGGCTCGCCCGCTTGTTGGTCCAGGAACGAAACCGGAATGCCCGGCGTTCCTCCAGGGCCCCAACCGCACGGAGGCCCCCATGGCCAAGCCAAATCGCAAGATCAAGAAGGCCAATCACGGCGCTCGTCCGGCGAACGCCAAGGCTCGTAAGCGCAAGAGGGCACACATCAAGACCTGATCTTTCTGAGCGGCATTAGCCAGTCGATCGGGGAACAGGGTTGCCGGTGGGTGTTGCCGGGGCTTCTTGACTGAAGCTCTTGCTTTCCCAGGCAGCTTGGATTCGTTCCACGGCCTCGTCCACATCGTTGGTGATGTGGAGCAGGTCGAGGTCCTTCTCCGAGATCATACCTTCGCCGAGGAGCTGGTTGCGCAGCAGATCGACAAGGGGCGTGAAGTAGTCCACGTCCATGAGCAAGATTGGGAACCTCGCGATCTTGCCGGTCTGGATGAGCGTCATGGCTTCGAAGAGCTCGTCGAGAGTGCCGAAGCCACCGGGGAAGATGCAGAACGCGCAGGATGACTTGACGAACATCACCTTGCGCACGAAGAAGTATCTGAACTGCAGCGAGATGTCCTGAAAGGCGTTGCCGCCTTGTTCGTGGGGCAGCTCGATGTTGAGTCCCACGGAGACACTGGGGCCTTCTTGGGCGCCGCGGTTGGCCGCCTCCATGATGCCGGGGCCGCCGCCGGTCACCACGCCAAAGCCCGCGTGGGAGAGCTTGCGAGAGAGCTCTTGAGCTCGCTCGTAGAAGCGGTGCTCGGGCCGGGTGCGAGCCGAGCCATAGACGGCCACGGCGGGGCGCACGGTTTCCAACTCTTCAGTCGCCTCCACGAACTCGCCCATGATGCGAAAAAGCCGCCAAGATTCGGGGGCCTTGAAGTCGTCGGAGAGGGCGTAGTTCCACGCGCCGGGTTTTCTGAGGCGGTGGGTGCGAGTGTTGGGGAACTGGGTCATGGAAGACTCCTGAGCTGAGGCTGGGCCGTCAATCTGGCCCCGCAATAGGGCTGATCGGGCTGCTGGGCCGTCGCTGGGTGTCTTCGGAAGGATGCTCGCTGAGTCTTGAACCTACCGCTGGGCCAAAGTTTCCGCTGACGAACGGGGGTTTTGGTGCCCGTCTCAGAGGGAGGGTCTGAGGTGGCGCTTGGCCAGGGCGATGTAGGTCGCGGCATGGGAGGTATAGAGCGCCAGCTCTTCGTCGCTGACCTCTCGCATCACCCGTCCGGGTACTCCAGCTACTAGAGATCGGGGTGGGATGATCGCCCCTTCGCGGATGACGGCGCCAGCGGCGATGACCGAGCCTGCGCCGATCTCGCTGCGTCCGAGCACCTTGGCACCAATGCCGATGAGGCAGCAGTCACCCACCCGGCGCCCGTGGACGATGGCGCTGTGGCCAATGGTCACGTCGCAGCCCACATCCAGGGGTACGCCTGTGTCTGCGTGGAGCACCGCCAGATCTTGCACGTTCGTCCGGGCTCCCACGGTGATCGGAGCGCAGTCCCCGCGAATGACCGCGCCATACCAGACGTTCACCTCGGCACCCAAGGTGACGTCCCCCCAGATGACAGCGGTGGTTGCGGCGAGAGCCTCGCCCAGGGACACCATCGCGGGGTAGCTGGGGCCGTGACGTAGATCTTGAGGTTGGCGTTCGCCGGAGGTCATGTGAGTTCTTCTGGCAGGTAGGTGAGGATGGTCAGGGTGATGCCATTTTGCAGCAGATGGGTGAGGTAAGGCACCAACAGGCTGCCAGTGCGCTCATAAAGCCAAGCGAGCAGCATGCCTAACACCGTGACGGGCAGGATCACACTGGGGTCGTGGAGCAACCCGAACAGCAGGCCGCTGGCGAAGATAGCCACGGGGGCGGGGAGTCGCCGACGGAGGCCGCCGTAGAGGGCGCCTCGAAAGAGAATCTCTTCGCAAAGGGGCAGGATCAGCACCATGGCGCTCCAGACCCAGATGGCGTTGATGGTGCCTTCGTCCACAAAGCGAAGCATGTGGTCCTGGACGAGGTTGGTCTGGCCTGCTGCGATCAGGAGCTCTTCGTTGACCACCTTGGCCAGGGCCAGCAGGGGCAGGATCATCAGCCAGGAGGCCAGGGCGATGACGAGGGGGTTGGGGCCTTTGTGCCGGCGCAGGCCGAGGCTGGCCAGCCCCCCCGGGAGCCTCGACCCCACGGCGAGTAAACCCAAAACGCTGATCCCATTACAGCCCGCCTGGACGATCAAACTCGTGGTGAGCCCGACATCCTTCGGGTCGCTGCCCATGAGGGTGAGCAAGGGCAGAGGCAGCAGGTGCACGGCCAGGAGTGCTGGCACGAAGAGGCCCAGGCCGTGCTCGGCGGTGGCCTCTTCTGAGAGGCGCTGGATCCGCCCGGCCACCGCAAAGCGCCACAGCAGAGCCCCCCCGAGCGTAGGCAGCAGAAGTCCTAGAACGGCCTGGTTCATAGGCGCAGCAGCTTAAGCACGCGATCTACCTCGTCTGCGGTGTTCCAGGCATGGGGGGAGAAACGCACGGCGCCTGCCCGAGACACCACGCTGACCCCAGCGGCCTCCAGCTGGGCCACGACCTGCTCGACGTCGCCCTCGGGGGGCGTGGCCAGGATGATGCCTGAGCGGTCTTCTGGCCGTGTCCTAGGGCTGAGGACGGTCCAGCCTTGGTCCTTCAGCCCATGGCAGAGACGATCGGTGAGCTTGAGGATGGCTTCGGCCATGGTCTCGATGCCCGTGTCCAAAAGCAGCTTGAGGCATGCGTTTAGGCCGAAAATCTCCATGGTGGGCAAAGCGGCGTACTCGAACCGGCCGGCGTCCGGGCGCAGGGCCCTGCCTGGCCGATAGGGGGCGAAGGGCTCGGCCATGCTCAGCCAGGAGGTGAGCGGACTGTCGATCTTGTCCAGATGCTCGGTACGGCAGGCGAAGAGCCCGATGCCCTCCATGCCCAGCATCCACTTGTGGCTGTCAGACGACAGAAAGTCGATGTGAGCGGCTGTCATGTCGAGGGGAAACGCGCCCAGCCCTTGGATGGCGTCTACGCAAAACAGGGTGGGGTGGTCCGCCAGGGCAGCTCCCAGGGCCACGAGATCGAGGCGCTGTCCGCTATCGAAGAGAACAAACGGCACGGCCACCATGCGCGTCGAAGGTGTAACCCGGCTGAGGATGTCGTCTAGCTCAACTCGACCGTCTCGGCGGGGGACCACAACGATACGGGCTCCCCTGCGTTCCTGGCGGTACCATGGAATCTGGTTAGCTGGAAAGTCATCCTCAATCACAACGATCTCGTCGCCAGGCCTGAGGGCTAGTCCTTCGGCCACAGTGATCAGACCTTGGGAGGTACTGGTGCTAAGAGCCACTTCAGCCGCAGAGCAGCCGAGTAATCGGCCCGCTTGGGCTCGCGTGTGCTCGCGTACCTCGTCCCATTGTTTCCACCCGGTCGAGCCGTTTTGCAGCGAATCGCTGA
>JBLIMM010000260.1:0-6873 GCA_047638635.1 Pseudohongiellaceae bacterium
ACGGAAGGCTGCACCACGGCAGGGGCGCGGCCTCGTGACCCTACGAGGAGCCACGCTGCACAACTTGCAGCACGCCCAGATCGCCGTGGGACTGGGCACGTTTCATGTGCTCGTGGGGGCTTCGGGAGCGGGGAAGAGTTCGTTGCTCTTCGGCACATTGCTGCCAGCGCTTCAAGGGCTGCCTGGCGGTGCCTTTGACGCTCTTGAGGGCGCTCCAGCGGGGGGCGTGCAAGCCGTGGACGCTCGGCCCATCGGTCGCACACCTCGCAGCACTCCAGCCACTTGGTCTGGCCTGTTCGATGTGGTGCGCAAGCGCTTCGCAGCTGAACCACTGGCTCGAGAGTTGGGCTTTGGTCCCGGGCGCTTCTCCTACAACAACAAAGAAGGACGTTGCGCTGCTTGCGAGGGCTTGGGCTTTCAGCGAGTGGGGCTGCACCTGCTCGAAGACTTAGAACTGATCTGCCCCGTGTGCGCTGGTGGACGCTACGCAGCCGAGACACTTGCCGTGACGCTCCGTGGGTCGACCGTCGCCGACGTCTTGGCCATGACTGTGAGCGAGGCCCGACAACTCTTCGCCGACGACCCGCCGTTGCACGAGATGTTCCAAGCCATGGAAGACCTAGGCCTGGGCTACCTTTGTCTGGGGCACTCGGCGAACAAGCTGAGTCGCGGCGAGGGTCAGCGGGTGAAGCTGGCCACGCTCCTGGGGCAGCAGAGCGCCGAACCCTCGTTCGTGCTGTTGGACGAACCAGATCGTGGCTTGCATCCCAACGACGTACAGCTGCTCCTCGCGGCCATCGATGCCTTGGTGGACAAGGGGCACACTGTGGTGGCGATCTCCCATCACCGTCACGTTTGGGCAGCGGCCGACGCTGTCACCGAGTTGCTGGACGGCCACGCGCAGCTCGCCAACGACCTCGAGCTGGCACCCCTCTCCAACAATCGCGGCCAGCGAGCAGCGGCCGCTCTCCCTCCATGCATTCGTTTGGAGGGCGTGTCCACTCACAACCTCGCGGCCATCGACGTGGAGATCCCGCACGAAAAGCTCACGGTGATCGCAGGTGTGTCTGGCAGCGGCAAGTCGTCCCTGGCTTACGGAACTCTCGCTGCAGAAGCTTGGCGGAGATACGCGGAGAGCTTGCCCTTTCAGGTGCGGCGCTTCATGCGGCGCATGCCCCGAGCGCAGCTGAGCGGCGCCAGCGGCTTGGGGCCCACCTTGAGTCTGCGTCCCGGGCAAGCCCGCGCGGGATCGCGGTCGACCGTGGCGACTCAGAGCGAGCTGGGTCCGATCTTGCGGCTGTTGTGGTCTCGAGCGGGCACGGTGAACGGTCAACCCTGCGGATTCACAGCCGGGCACTTCAGTACGGAGCAGCCTTTGGGCGCTTGTCTCCCGTGCGAAGGACGTGGGGTCATCGCCCGCTGCGACAGATCACGCCTGGTCAGTCATCCCGAACGGGCTTTGGCCGACGGGGCAATGGGGGGCTCGCGTCCCGGCAAGTTCTTCACGGAACGAGGCGGGCAATACCTGGCCACACTGCAGGCCGCCTTGCAGGAGAATGTCGGCGAAACCGTCGACTTGAGTCGGCCGTGGAGTGAACTCGCCCCCGAGGTGCAAGCCATCGCCTTGCAGGGCACAGGCGACACCGAGTACGCAGTACGCTGGAGCTATCAGCGAGGGCAACGGGCAGGGGAGCACCGCTTCGAAGGTCCCTGGCAGGGTTTTCTGCACCTTGTGGAGCGGGAGGCTCAGCGCCGGGCGGGAAGCAAGGCCGCTGCAGAATGGCGCGCGCCGCTCACGGATGTCGCGTGCCTCCGTTGCGCCGGCGCTGGCTTGCGGCAAGAGATTGCCGAGGTCGTTGTGGGAGGCCTCGACAGCCAGCTGACGTTGCAGACCTTGCTCTCCCTGCCGCTTCGCGATGTCACCGATGCCTTGGGACAGGCTCAGCTGAACTCGCCTCATGCCGCCATCCTTGGCGCACTCCTGCCGGGGTTGAGCGCACGGCTGGACGACTTGCTCGCCCTGGGTCTGGGGCATCTCAGCTTGGGCCGTCAGAGCAGCACCTTGTCTGACGGGGAGCTGCAGCGCACGCGCCTCGCCAGCGTGATCCGCGCGGGTCTCAGCGGTGTGACGGTTGTCTTGGATGAACCGGGCACAGGCCTGCACAGCAAAGATGTCGCTGGACTGCTCACGCTCTTGCGGCAGCTGGTGAGAGACGGCAACACGGTGGTGGTGGTCTCTCACCGCCCAGAAGTTCTGCGGGGCGCTGACCACATGATCGAGCTCGGCCCGGGGCCAGGAGCTGACGGTGGACGGGTTGTGGGTTGTGGCGCACCCGGGCAGCTCTTGGCGGGAGACGGTCCCACAGCCCGGGCCTTTCGTCGTGCGGCGGCTCTGCAACGGAACCCTTCGTCTCCATGGCAGCGAGCAGAGCGCATCGAAGTGTTCGGAGCCTGTGCGAACAACCTGCAGCACATCGACGTGGCCTTGCCCGCCTCAGGGTTCGTCTGCGTCAGCGGCGTTTCTGGTAGCGGTAAGAGCAGCTTGATCTTTGATGTTATCGAATCCTCGGCGCGAGCGGGCGCCCCTGTGCATTGCACAACTCTGCGCCGAGTTGGCGACGCAGGCGCCTCTGTCTCCTGGGCCCTGGACGGCTTCAAGAACGTGGTGAGCTCTCGGCGACCGAGCGGGTCTCACACAGTGCTCTCTGCCATGGGCCTCCTCGCTCCCATGCAGACGCTCTTCTTCGCAGCGAGCCATGACAAAGGTCTCAGGAAGGCGTCCTTCTCGTTCTTGAGCCCGGCAGGACGCTGCGAGGTTTGTAAGGGCAGCGGGCGTGAGTCTATCGCCATGGACTTTCAGGCCGACTTGGCCTTGACCTGCCCCGGTTGCGGGGGCGGGCGCTATGGCCCTGAGGTGCTCGACGTGCTTTGGTCAGAGATGAACGTGGTGGCGTTCTTGGCCCGACCGATCGCCGAACTCCGAGAGCTGATGCCCCCAGGCAAGCTCAGCGCGGGGCTGCAAGCCTTGGTGGATGTGGGGCTGGGCTATTTGCACCTCGGCCGCCGCTCCGCCGAGTTGTCTGCGGGCGAACGTCAGCGTGTGTCGTTGGCAGCGGGGCTCGCAGGATCTTTGTCACCCACGTTGTATCTCCTCGACGAACCGGCCACGGGGCTGCACGAGTCAGACTTGGTGCGTCTGGTCGAGGTCTTCAGAAAGCTCACGGCTCAGGGCGATCTGATTGTGGCTGCGGAGCACAGAACGTCGCTCATTGCTGCCGCCGACTGCGAGATCGAGCTGGGGCCTGGGAGCGCTGCTGCCGGTGGGCGAGTGGTGTCGCCGACGCGCTAGCAGGCTGTGCGGTCGACTTGCGAGAACTAGGGCGTGAGCGGCGGCGGGAAATCTTCGCCTGCGAGCACCAGTCGCAGGGAGATGCTGTTCACACAGTGGCGAGTGTTCTTGTCCGTGATCCCTTCGCCCTGAAAGACGTGGCCCAGGTGACCGTCGCAGCTCTTGCAAACGATCTCCGTGCGCCGGCCATCGGCATCGACGTTGCGCTGAACGGCTCCTTCGATCTCATCATCGAAGCTGGGCCAGCCGCAGCCGCTGTGAAACTTGTCCGTAGAGCGGTAAAGCTGAGCGTTGCATTGCCTGCAGATGTACGTGCCGCTGGTCTCAGTGTCGGTGAACTCCCCGACAAAGGCCGGCTCCGTGCCCTTCCTGCGAATGACGCGAGCTTCTTCTGAGGTGAGCGAGTGGTAGCCCTGGGGCTGATCTGCAGGCGTTTCGTTGGTCATCTGGCTCGAGCTCAGGTCGGTAGAACGTGCTGCGTCGTCGACGGCATGGTCGCCGCCGACGACGCAGCTGGGTCTGACTTAGGGGGTCTGGGACGACAGGCCGTTGGTGGCCGCGAAGCCCACAACGCCAGCCGCATCAGGAATCCAGGTTTGCCAGTAGGTCAGGAAACCCGTAGGCACGCCGGGAGGCCAAGCAGAGGACAGCGACCAGCCACCGGTGGCATCCGTGGGAATACCAGCGATCAGAATGTCTGGTGTGGGCACAAGGATGCCGCCCTTCAGCGGGGCATTCAGGGCGGAGAAGCCAGCGATGAAGAACGTCGACGTCAGCGGCAGTGTGTTGCTGAGTTCGATGGGGTTGAACGAACCCGCCGTGAGGGGGCCGCTGCCTGTGAGCACGGGCACACCTGTGGAGCCCGCAAGTCCGTTGCCCAGGTCAGTCCAGATGCCCGCGTCTTCGGTGCAGGCGCGGATGACGTAGTTGCCCGAGAAGTAGGTGGGGCAAATGGCCTGGAACGGCGACCACCACCAGTCAGCAGGATCGACCCAGCCCGCACTCTTCTCTTCGAACACGTTCAGCCCAGGGGTGCAGGACGTGGTGCTGTCCGTCATGAAGTTAGCGGGAAGTCCGGGGATCGCGCCGGGGCAGCCGGGAAAGCTGAGGTTGGCGATCATGCGGAAGGCCACCACGAAGTTGCCCTCAACCACGACGTTGAACGGCGTCAGGTCGTAGGTGTTCAGACCGGACGAGGTGATGTTCATGGACATGTTCTCGTCATTCCGCAGATCGAAGATCTTCGTCGGCATGCCGATGACGCCCGTGGGGTTGTAGGCCACGTCACCGTCATAGATTTCGATGCTGAGAACGGCGCCGTGATTGGTCTCGCCACCGGTGTGAGCGAAGCCCACAGAGACTTGCTTGAGCACCTGGGGAGGCGCTCCGGGCGGGGCCTGGAAGTAAGTGCCAATGGCTTCGTCGGGGCACATGGCGATGGCCACGTGGGATGCGGGCGGCACGCCAGCGAAGTTGTCCGCGAGGATGTCGTTCTTCCAGAAAATGTCACCGGGGTCGGTGCAGACCTGGGCGCTTGCGGAGGGCGCGGTCCATCCGGCGAGAGCGAGCATCGCCACGAGACCGAGGTGGGAGGGGTTGATGCGCATGCTGTTTGGCTCTGGTGAGAAGGTAGGGGTGGGTTCTTGGCCGCTGGCCACTCTATCAGGCTCATGTGCCCTCGGTGTGGCTAAGAGAGGGACGGCCCGAGGGGCGAGGTTGCGCAGGATCTTCGGAGTCCGGGATCGGCACAAAGCTGCTTCCGGCCCACCTCCCCACACTTCTCTGGCAGGGTTTTGGCTCTGAGGACGCGGAGTGCAGCAGTCGGGAGCGCCGTCGCCCCGTCCTCTCGCAACCCAACTCTTGGCAGTCTCTCGATGATCAACACACTGCGCAGTGCCCTCAGCCCTCTTTGCGTGGCCCTTCTCGCGGCCTCGCTTTCTGCCCAACACACGCCGATTCCAGACGGTGTGGGGCAGCTCTCTGCGCCAGAGCTGAGTCTCGGTGGTGGCCAGCTGCGCATCTTCGGGGTGGATGCGGTCCCCGTGGGGGCTGCGACTCTGACAACAGCAGCCCTGCCCGGGGGCAAGCTGGCGCTGAAGCTCGACAATTTGGGGAGCTCTGGCTGCGACGGCGTGTCCGTGGCCCCGAACGGTGGCCCCGTAGCGGCCCTCGGTTTGGAGCTTCAGCCCACCTCGCAGACGATTCCTAGCGAGTCGCTTTGGATGGAGTTCTCGGGTGTGGTGGGCGCTGGCCAGCCGGGCTTGCTAGGCGGTGCCAGCTGGCAGCTGCAGAGCGATCCCGTTCTGGGAGACCTCTGGGCGCTCTCCTTTGACAGCTTGGCCCTGGGCGCAACCTCGCACACTTTGCATTTGCTCGATGAAGGCTGGTTGGGCCTCAGCACACCCTTGGCAGACGGTGACGCACTGGTACTCGAGGCCGCGCCCTACGCCGTGTCCTACGGTGTGCACCGAGACAACCCGACGATCTATCCCGACTTCGTGGTGCAGATGAACCCGCCGCTGAAGGCTGTGGGCATCCAGCATCAGGGTGGTGGCTTCACCAACATCGACTTGACCGTGAGCCGCGTGCGCGCTGTACCCGATGTGGCCACTCCCAGCACAGTGACCATCTCAGCAGTGCAGCTCCGTTGCATGGACGTGACCGAGCTGCTCGTGTCCCAGGTCTCCCAGTCTTTTCAAGGCGCTTCGCTCGCGGGGACAGACCAAGCGCTGATCACCCAACAAGCGGGCCAGCTCGTGGTGGACAACCTGGGCAGCTCAGGTTGTGACGGCGTGTCCATCGACCTGGGCGACGGTGATGGCTCTGGCACGTTCATGGCCGGGGGCGTCCTGGAAATCGCGCCGCCGAGCTCTAGTGGAACCACCCCCGTGGGAGCGACGTTCCGTGTGACCCTGGACGCCACCGTGCAGGGAGAACAACACCTCGGATTCGCCAGCATCATGGCGAGGAAGGCTCCCCAAGGCTCCCTGGACAACATCTTCTTCAGCTGCGATCCCCACACGGTCAGCCTGGACTGGCGCTACGAGCTGCGTCTCGCTGGCCAAGTGGTGGCTACGGGGGATCCCAGCACCGTGCAACTCTTCGAAGTGGCCAAGGCCTTCGACCGCTTCACCGAAGTGCTCTACGGCAGCGGGCCTGACACTGTGACCGACATGCCTGGGAGTGGCATCGCGCTGCGCAGTACGGGGGCACCAGGGTTGGCCATGGTCGACGGTGTGAGCCACACGTTCGACGAGCTGCGCTTGGTGATCGCTGCCAGTGACTCATGGCGGGTGACTGCCATCGACACGGTCACTTTGCAGTCGGCGAGCTTGGGCAACATCACCATCTTGCAGGTGGACGACAAACCCACTCCGGCGGTCAATCTGGGACAGCTCCACAAACATCGTGGCCATGTGACGGTTCTGAAAGGCCCCTTGGCTGGTGGTGGCTCCACAGAGGCTGGTGCCATGTCCTCGGTGATGCTCGACGACGCTCCGGTGAACCAGCCCGGGTTACTGTTC
>JBLIMM010000261.1:0-6844 GCA_047638635.1 Pseudohongiellaceae bacterium
AAACCCCTGTGGCGCCGTATCGTCAGCCGCCCAAAACTGCAGTGCGAGTGTTGTTCCGGAGGGGACTCTGCTGGGCCAAGTTGTGAGCAAGTTCAGGCCACTCACGAGTGCCAAGATTGATGAATCGTCGGTGATCAAAGGCACCAACACGTCAGGGGAGGGAACGAGCAGGCCGTCTTTGAAAGGCAGTGACAGCTGACTCAGCCCGGCTACGAGGGTCACCGGGGCGAGTTTCCCGGACACGTACCCGAAGCTGAGAGCAAGAGCTGACCCCGGCTGTAGCGACCCCGTGACTGTGATGACGTCGGCACGGCCATCCCCGTCGACGTCGCCAATGGCCATGGCCATCACGGGGGAGGCTGTAGTCAAGACCTGCGCGGGACTGAAGTAGCCGCTGCCGTTGTTGCGCAGGATGCGGAGTGTGCTGTCTTGGTTGCTGGCCACAAGGCTGTCGAGGTCGCCGTCCAGATCAATGTCGAAGAGCTCGAGCGTGCTGGGAGCGGGCCCCGCCGGGAAGACACCGAACTGAATCGGGAAGATCTGGTTGCCCATGGCGACATAGATCGACTGAATGCCGTCCGGCGTGGCTGTGACGAGATCGAGATCGCTATCACCGTCAAGGTCAGCAACTACCGCCGCAGTGATGTTGTCGTCTACGAAGCCCCCAAGAGGGCTGGATTCCTGAAAGGTACCGTCGCCCAGGGTCTCTAGAAAGAGCACGACGCCAAGAGTGGTGAGCATGGCGTCCAGGTCCCCGTCGTTCTCTAGATCGCCGCAGGTGACGTCGATGGCATTCTCGGAAACCGGCAGGCCAGCGGTGGGGACAAACGCGCCGGTTCCGTCGTTGAGGCTGACCAGAAGAGTGTGGGTGCCATAGGCACCGATGAGGTCGAGATCTCCGTCCAAGTCCAAGTCGGCTAAGGCTACGTCGAAGAGGCCGGTGGGAGTGAGTTGGGTGCCAGCATCAAGAATGTCCGCGATGCCCGCGGCCCAAGCGCTGCTGGCCGTGACAGCGCCCAGGCAGAGGAGCAGCCGAATACCGAAGGTAAGCGTCTTCATAGTGGTCGATCTCGCGGTGCACACGTCGGATCCTGGTCAATGCATGGGGCTTGTGACACGGCGTATTCGAGAAAGACCGACCGCAGCGATTTTCCTGAAAAGTGCGCTAGCTGCCCGTGCATGTCCTCGCGAGAGCACCTCTCGCTGGTCCAGGAGTGTCCCAACGCTGAGACTCGGCCGCCGAGGAGGTCGTTCACTCCCTCTTCGGTGCCATGGGGCAGGAACGCCACCCATCGCGGTTTTCCTCGTTGTGTTGCGCTGTCGCCGTCCGCTTCTCGCCACCAGGAGGCATGGACTCTGACTCTGTGACAACGAGACGCAGTGGGCCCCGGTGGGCGTCTGCAGCTTCGAGGCGCTTCTCGATGGCGTTGGCTGAGGGGCGGCGCTGAGCATGTTCCTGTTGCAGACATGCGTGACCGGCGGGCTGATCTGGTGGATCTCGGGCCTGATGCTCCGGGCTCCTCATCTGTTAGGAGGCGGGGCGCCCGCGGTGTACGGGGGAGTGTTTGCCTTCGTGGCTTTGCTGGCAGTGGCTTCCGCAGGGCCGCGCCCTGTGGTGCACTCATTCTCTGTGTCACTGGCTCGAGTTGTCTTCGGGGGCTGCCTGCTCGTGATCTCCGTGAGCATGGCCCTCGCAGTGTTGACCCCGGCCCATTCTCCGCTACCTGCTCTGGTTGCGGGGCTCTTCTTCGGGGTTCTGGGCATCCCGTTGTCTTTGGTCGTCCGTTGGCTGGGCCGGCGTTGCGGGGGCGTGGGCACTGTCGTCAGGGTTCCCGGGCCGGACGCACCGGGGCATTGCCACGTGCTCCTGTCTCTCACTCCGTTGCTCGTGCCCCTCGCCGCTCTGCTCGTGGTGGGGTCTGGGGCGCTCGCCCTTGGGCCCGGCGTGCGTAACGGGCCCACGGCCCAAGCAGGCGTGCTCTCTTGGGTGCTCTTCCCGTGCTTCTATCCCGCAGCGCTGGTGGTGGCTTTCGGGTTAGACCGCCTGGATGGTTCGTTAGCGGGGCGTGGCGCCTCGAACATTCGAGCGAGCGCTTTGGCAGTGATGGTGATGGGCATAGGAGCTCTGTCGCCGGCACTCTGGACGCTGCATGACGCACCACTGTCTTCATCAACCCCTTGGGATCTGTTGACGGGAGTGGCGTCGGGATTCGCGCGCTTCCGGCCCTTTTTGCGCCCGGTCTTGTCGGCAACTGGCGAGTGGACGTTCGTCCCCCAGCAGCTTGACGGTTTGATCAGTGGGGCGGCCGCAATGATGTTTGCTTGCTCCTGGCTCCCATGTGATTGGCTGACCCGAGTGGGGCAGGGTGGCCGTGGGCCTAGTGGCTGGGCAGTTGCGGCGCTGATCGTGGTGCCAGTTGTGGCCGGGCTGGCGTTGCTGCCGCTGGCCGGAGCTGCGGGTGCACCGTGGGCTGGGGTCTTGGCCTGTGCCGTGGCGTGGTTTGTGCAGCGCTGGGTGACGGTGCGCGCGGTCAGTGAAGTGGGCTGATCCGCGGGGACATCCTGCTCAAGGGAGAGCTGTCAGAACTTCCGTATTCCAAAGGAGGAGTCTGCCGTCTTCGGCTCCCGAGGCAATGCGCGTTCCGTCGGGGCTCCATGCTGCGGATGTCACTGGCCCGCTGTGCCCGTCGAGGAGCTGAAGGACCTGACCCGTGCTCGCATTCCAGACGTGCAGTGCCGAGGCATCCGTGCCGGCGACAAGGCGACCGCCGTCGGGGCTCCAGGCGATCGTGTTCGCATGGCCTGGGTAGCCGTCCAGCACGCGTAGGCTCCTGCCCGTTGATGTGTCCCAGATGCGCACTTCTTTCTGATCCCAGGAGCCAATGGCGATGCGACTCGCGTCGGGGCTCCAGGCGGCCAAGTCGAGAGTTCCGTGATGATCCTCCAGCACTTTGAGGATCTCCCCCGTGATCGCGTCGCGGATGGCGAGGGTTCTGCTCTCCACGGCGCCGGCTAGCCGGCGGCCGGCTGGGCTCGGGGCCATAGACAGCAACGACATCGGTGGCTCTGGGAGCGTTCGAGAATCGCCGCCGGATGTGACCCAAGCGCTGAAGCCACTCCCTTGAGTCTCGGTTGTGTGGAGTCCCGTGAGGCTCCAGGCGGCGTCATCAAAACCAGCTTCATGCCGTTGCAGTGACTCACCAGTGGTCGCATCCCAGAGACGCTCTGTCTCGCCGGCCATTGAGAGAAGGTGTGTGCTGTCGGGACTCCACACGACAGAATCAACCGGGCTCTCGTGGCCCTCTAGAACTCTTGTGGGAGATGCGAAATGGCGCCCCAGCAAATGCCACTCGGTGTCCCGAGAGGCTTCTGGGCATTGCCCATGGAGTCGCTGTGCAGCACTGAAATTTCCTGCGGCGAGTTCGGCCTGAGCTCCGTGGAGGAAGGCTAAGTACGAACGTTGCTGGGTTTCTTCGGCACCGGCTTCTGCCTCCGCAGTCAGTGCGTTGGCACGCTCCCGTTGCGCTTGCTCAGCGGCGAGGGCTGAATCCCGTTCGGCGACGGTGCTCTCTAACTTGGTGTTCTTCTGCGCGAGCTCGTTGGCTGCCTCGTGCTGCCAGAGCGCTAAGAACGACACGGCCACCAGTGCAGCGACGGTGAAGGCTGACGCCACGGTCTTCGCCGGATATCGGCGGGTCCACTTGCCTACGCGCAGCAGTGGTCCTGCTGGCCTGGCCACAAGCGGCTCGTTGTTCATGGAGCGCCGAAGATCTGTGGCGAGTTCGCTTATGGTGGCGTAGCGATCCTGCCTGCGCTTCTCCATGGCTTTGAGGCAGATCACCGCTAAGTCTCGGGGGACTTTTGAGCGGATGGCCTTCGGGCTGAGAGGCTCGCCGTAGACGATGGCTGCGGTGATTTGCTGCCGGGTGTCGCCGTCGAAGGGCCGCTGCAGCGTGAGCGCTTCGTACAGCGTGGTGCCCAGGCTGAAGATGTCGCTGCGGTGGTCGAGCTCGACGGCTTTCGCATTGGCCTGCTCGGGGCTCATGTAGCAGTCGGTCCTAGCCAAATCGCCGCTTTGGGAGTTGGCCTCGATGCCACGGACTGTGGCGAGGTTGAAGTCGGCAATCCTGGGGCGATCGTCTGCTGCCACCAGCATGTTCGCGGGCTTGAGATCTCGGTGAATCACACCGGCGTCGTGCGCAAGCTGCAGCGCGTCTGCAGCCACCGCGAAGAACTGCGCGATGCGGGAGTACCAATCGTCGGGCATCTCTTGAGCCAGCCGGGCCTCCTGGATCACGTCCTTGAGCGTCCAGCCGTCACCCACCAATTCTTGAGCAATGTAAGGCACGCCGTCGGCCTCGCCGTAAGCCAGCACGGACACGATGCTCGGATGATGCAGTCGCCCGCCGGCTTGAGTTTCCCGCTCGAACGTGGCCAGCTGCGATGCGGAGAGCACGCGATCAGACGGCATGACCTTCAAGGCGACCAAGCGATGGAGTGAGAGCTGTTTCGCTTCCCAGACTTGCCCCATACCCCCTTCGCCGAGCTTGCGAAACAGCCGAAAGTCGCCGATCACTCGGCCAGGCTGGATGCCTGTTGCCGGGGCGCTGAGCTCTCCGAAGGGATCGCTCTTGCGCTTGTAGAACGAGTGCGGCGGTGAGCTACTGGGTGGCTTGACGGTCATGGGAGGCCCGGCCCGAGAGGGGTGGCTGGCTGCTGACGAGAAAGCACGGGAGGCGGCGACGCTTGTCGACCGCGAAACGAAAATGCTACTGCGCGCCCACCATGATCGACCCGGTGAAGTAAACCTCGGGGAAGGTCCGCTCGAGGGTCTTGCTGTAGTAGTTGGCCATGAGCATGGAGGCGTCGAAAGTGACCATGTCTCCGATGGCCAAGGTGACTGCTGGTCCAGCAACCCAGACGTCTTTTCCGTGGGAACGGATCATGACGTAGGTGTAGCCCCCGGAGTCCATGGTCTCGACCACTGTCCCGCTGAGCGTGCCGTCGTCCTGGCTGGGTGCCGGGCTGGGTGCCGGGCTTTGGGCCATGCCGTCGTGGGCGGCGTCGGTCTGGGGCGTCGGCGCTGGGGAGTCTTGACTCTCCGTGGACTGGCAGCCCACGGAGAGGGTCAAGACGCCTGCGAGGGCGGCAAAGGGGAGGCGCTTGTTCATGTTTCGTCTCGAGGGATGAGTGAGGGAAATCCGCCTGTTCAGCGCTGACTCTTGGCACGCTGGGGGACCGCCAACTCGTGGTGGTGCTTGCAGTGTTGCCAACCGTAGGCGCTGAAAGCTCCGACATCCTATAGGATGCGCGGCCCTCAACCCCGAGGTCTGCAGCTGGTCTGAAGGATGACCGGCGAGCAGCGCGAGGGGCTGCAGCGGACTCTCTCCCCAGGGACCACTGGAAAGGCGCCATGCCCAGCTATCTTTCACTGCTCGAAACTCTCGACGCTTGGTTCGCCCAGGGGCAAGAGCTTGCGGGCGCGGGGGTGATCCCCTGCAAGCGATCCTGCTCCGCCTGCTGCCACGGTGTGTTCGACATTTCTCCGGCCGACGCGAGGCTGGTCAAGAAGGGTCTGTCCTCGGTCAGCCCCGAGGTCGCGGTAGCACTGAGAGCGAAGGCAGCGGACCAACTCAGTCAATATGCCGAGCTGCTACCGGATTGGCGCTCTCCCTGGGATGTGGACTCCTTGCCCGAAGAGCTCTTCGACGAGCTCACAGAGCGACTCGCCGCCGCTCCCTGCCCCGCGCTCAGTGCGGACGGCAGCTGCGCCATCTACGCCCATCGGCCGGCGACCTGCCGCATGACCGGTCTCGCCATGGACGCGGGTGAGGCTGGCCGCCTCGACAATGAGTGCCCGATCCAAGAAGAGTTTCCCGGCTACTCAGACCTGGCTCCTGTGCCCTTTGCGCTGATGCACTTCGAAGAGTTGGCCGAGCAGCACGATGAGCAGGGGAGAGCACAGGGCGCTTGCAGCACGACTGTGGCAGGAGCTCTCTCCGCAGCGGGAGCGGAAGACCCATGCCCATAGACATTCCTGAACGTTCTGCGGAGGCTCACCGTCTTGCGTGCGAGCGGGGCGAGTCTGGCTACTACGACCCGGACCACGGGGCCTTCGTTTTCACTAGCGCGTCTTTGCAGCGGGCGGGAGCTTGCTGCGGTAACGGTTGTCGCCATTGCCCGTGGCCCGCTGACGAACAAGCACGGGCTGGACGCCGGTAAAACAGCTGCGTCTGGGCTAGCTGTTTTGTCCGTCGAAGGTCAACAGCCGTTTGTGATCCATGAGCTCGCTGGTGGGATAGACGAAGACGCTTTTGTCCGGGTCAAGAACGTGTTCTCTGAGCAGGCCATAGAATTTTGAGCAGGCCTCGCTGAGAGACCCGCTTTGGTTTGCGGGGTGGATCTGCTGGATGTCTTCGCGCACTTCGCCGAGTTTCTTGCCCGTGATCCATCCCGTCACCTGCTCCATGAGTGACGTGTCACTCCCGTTCAGGATGAGTGTGAGTGGTAGGGCGAGAGCGTCAGCGACGAGATTCTCTTTGGCGACCCAAGCTGAGTTGAGAGCGTGACTGCTCAAGTAGAGCAGGACTCTCTTGGACTGCTGGATCGCCCCAAGGACGCTCTCGTGAATGTTCTCTCCGTCTGCGATTTTTGAACCTGCCATCCAAACTGAGTGCCTGTGGTTTTCCATGAGGGACACGAGTTGTTCAGCCTGCTTGCGGTCGGCGAAGTTGTACGAGAGGAAGAAGTCGGGCGACTTTTCGTCATCTTCGCAGACCTTGGATTCGAGGTCTAAGCCCGGGTCAATGTCTGCGTGGAGGATGGGGGACTCCACTGTCTTGCT
>JBLIMM010000262.1:0-6824 GCA_047638635.1 Pseudohongiellaceae bacterium
ATACGGTCACTCAGCTGCTCGACATCGGGGACAAGAGTGCGTTTGGCGCAACGATCACTCAGTACTTCGGTTGGCTCCTCGTGGCGCCGATCGCGCTCGCTTTTGTGATCGGTGGCGCAGCTTTCACCCGGATGCTGGCCGCTCGCATGCGCATCGAAGGCAGCTCCGTCTATGGCTTGCGGCTTTTGTTCGCCAGCGCGTTTGTGATCTCGTTGGCGATCTTCCTACCTATAATCGGCTGGTTGTTCTGCTTGCCCGCGTTTGTCCTTCTCGCATCGGGCGCAGGGTTTCACGCTTTGTTTCGCAGGGGATCTGCCCAACCGAATAAGGCCTCGGCCGCCGCCTCCAGCGGCGAGACCGCCCGGTGACGGACACGCGTTTGGACCGACGAACATTCTGCGCCTTGGGCGCGGCGGGAACTGCTGGAGTGATGGTCACCGGCTGTGGCGATTTGGATTCCATCGTTGCGGAGTCGCGCCTGCCGCATTTTGTCGGCGACGAGGAGTTCGGGCCATCGACGCTCGCTTGGCGTCTTCTCAATCGCGCTGCTTTTGGTCCGCGTCCCGGAGACCTCGAAGAGATCGCGAAGATGGGGGAAGAGGCTTGGCTCGACACCCAACTCGATCCGCAGAACATCAAACAGCCCAGCGAGCTGTCGCTCCGATTGAGGCGCCTGGACAGCCTCGGTTTGACTCCCGGGCTGTTGCGGGAGTACAACGCCTCCAATCGGCAAGACGAGATGGTGACGCCACGCTTGATGGACGTTCTCAAGGTTCGTCAGCTGTTTCGCCACGAGCCCGCCGAGGGGCTTGCCCAGGAGGAGCTTGTTCAAGCGACCATCCTGCGCGCCACACTTTCGAACCGCCAACTCGAGGAGGTCCTGGTCGAATTCTGGAGTGACCATTTTCATATCTCCCAGAGCAAAGGCGAAGCGGAGTGGCTCAAAACACTCGACGACGAGAACCTGAGGCCGCATGTCTTAGGCAGTTTCCGCGAGCTGCTAAACGCCTCGGCACACAGCCCGGCGATGATGGTCTATCTCGACAACGAGAGCAGTAGCGCTGGCGCCCAGCTCAATGAAAACTACGGCCGCGAGCTTCTTGAGCTGCACACGTTGGGCGTGAACAGCGACTACACACTCAATGACGTGCAAGAGGTCGCTCGGTGTTTCACCGGCTGGGGAATGCATGGCGTCGACTCGCTCCAAGCGGGTACTTTTGCTTTCCGAGGCCAGGATCACGACGACGGCGACAAGGTCGTTTTGGGGCAGCGGATCCCCGCTGGAGGAGGGCAGTCGGACGGCGAGCTAGTTCTCGATATGCTCGCGAGCCATACCTCAACGGCACACTTCCTGTGCCTGAAGCTCTGTCGCAGGTTCGTGTGCGATGAGCCGCCGAAAGAGCTTGTCGACGAGCTCGCGGCGCATTTTTTGGAGACCGACGGCGACTTGCGCTCTTTGACTCGCAAGCTCTTTTTGAACCCCGCGTTCGCCGCACCTGAAAACACAAAGTTCAAAAGACCCTTCGACTTCATTGTCTCCTCGTTGCGCGCGACCAACGCCACCGTGGACGGAAGTGGCATCGCCAGCGAACTCGTAAAACTTGGGCACCTACCCTTTGGATGGGCGACCCCCGATGGGTACCCCGACGAGGCGCCCGCTTGGTCGTCCAACTTGCTCGGTCGCTGGAACTTTGCGATCGCTCTTTTGGCGGGCGAGGTCGAAGGCGCTTCGGTGGAGGCCGAGTTCCTCTACCGCGCCACTCGAACCGACGATCCGGTCGAAGCGTGCGAAGCGCTGCAACGCGTCGTTCTTGGGCGCGCATTCGAGTCGGAGGTGACCGACTCCTTTGTCCATTTGACGCGCGACCTAGAACCCGCTCATAGTGCCGAGCGATGGCTCGCCCTCGCCCTCGCCAGCCCGGAGTTCCAAGTCAAATGACTCTGTCGCGTCGAAGATTTCTGGGGTTGCCCGGGCTTGTGAAAACCCGCCATGCGGGCCGGCGTCCCGTACTCGTAAACATCTTCCTGCGGGGCGGAATGGACGGTTTACACGCCGTTCCCGCTTTTGCGGATGAGGACTACTACACGCTGCGCCCGCGGATTGCTATCCCCGCTCCAGGGGAGAAAAAGGGCGCGTTTGACCTCGACGGATTTTTTGGTTTGCACTCCGAGCTCGCCCCCCTGTTCGATCTCTTCAAGGACAAAAAGCTAGCCATTGTGCACGCGTGCGGCGGGCCGGATCTCTCGCTATCGCACTTCGAAGCGCAGCGCAACATGGAGCTTGGCGTTCCCGTTGGTGCCGAGATCGGTAGCGGCTGGATGACGCGCTTGTTGCGTACAGAGCAGAGCGCAAGCAGCAGCCCGCTCAGTGCGATCGCGCTGGGGGAGCAGCTTCCCGACGCCCTCGTCGGAGGCAGCGGCGCTTTGGTTTTACCGAACTTGGCCGACTACCGGCTGAAGTTACCGGCTGGGTGGCGAGGCGAGTTTTCCGAAGCTCTCTTTGAGCTTTACGAGCGCGGCACCGACTCGATTTCTCGGAGCGGCCTCCAAACAAAGGAGCGCATCCGGGTCCTCTCCAAACTCGCCGGCACAACACCGGAAGTGCGCGGCGGCGCGAATTATCCCGACTCGATTTTTGGTCGCCAGCTGCGCGAGCTTGCCGCAGTGATTCGCGCGGACCTGGGCTTGCGAGTTGCGCAGGTTGACCTCGACGGGTGGGACACTCACATTGATCAACCGCCGCGCATGGCTGCGCTCATGCGCGAGTTAGGTCAGGGAATGACGGCTTTCTACCAAGACCTCGGCGACGTGATGGAGCGTGTAACCGTGGTTGCGATGTCCGAGTTCGGTAGGCGTGTTGCAGGTGTCGGAGGGCTCGGTACCGATCACGGTCGCGGTGGAGCTTGTTTCGTTCTCGGTGATGGTGTGCAAGGCGGGAAGGTCTACACCAAGTGGCCAGGACTGACGCGAAGCAGTCTAGATCGCGATGGCAATCTCCCCGTCACGGTTGACTACCGCGACGTTTTCGCAGAGGTGCTAACCGAGCGCCTTGGTGTTGAGGAGCGGTCGGCAGTCTTTCCGAGTTATGAGCCGACACCGATTGGAATCGTCTAGGACTACCTCACGTCTCCGACTCGTCCAACCGCAGCTTGCGGATAGGCGTTTCAAAGCCCCCCCTGCCCGCCCGCGCAGGCACTCCGCACCACCGATCAGCCAGCGCAGCGGCGCGCCCAGGCGACTGACGAGCCCGACATACCCGGCCACAGCAAGGCGCGGCGACCTCGCGGCGGCCCCCACCGCGCTCGTCACGCCCGACACCCGGACCCTCCCCACCCACGGCAGGCCGAGCGCCGACAGGATCGCCATCACCACCCCCGGCTGACCCTCCCGGCGCAGATCCTGGACGTGGCACTCGGCAAACCAGGCGTCCCCGTACAGGTAGTGCAGGCCAGGATAAAACGGGGCCGCCGAGCCAAGATCCCGGCCGTCGATGACCCGTTGGTCGACGCTCAGGCAGCCCCCGGCCACCAGGGCCAGGGCAAGAGCCAAACCAAGGCTCAGTGATGGTTTCAGCATCCGCAGCCTCCCAAGACAAAACCGGCGCAGGCCCCACATTGGGTGGCTTGAAGCCGCCCTGCCCAACGCCACCAGGGCACCGTAGCACCCAGCAGTTGGCCAGCGAAGGTGGACTCCAGGAGACACTTGTCAACCGAATCGGTGCTGGCGCTGTATGTCCAAATGAAACCGCCGACGGCAAAGCTCGGCACGATTGTTCCTCTCCCCAGAAAGAGACCCAAGCCCATGAACATGATGGCTCTGATCATCCTCACCGCGGCTGCCGTACTCGGCGGCCTGATCGTTGCAGCTGTGAAGGTCCGCAACCACCTTCGACGTCAGGCCCAGCGACTGGGCTATCCCTCTCTCTCCGCCTATCTGAGAGCTGCACCTCGCACGGACGAGGAGAAGCGCGAGGCGGTCAGCATGGGCCTGGCTGGACTGATCCTCTGCCTGCTGGGCCTCGTCTTGCCACCGTTCATGCTCATCGGGCTCTTTCCGCTGTTCTACGGAGCGCGCAAGGTCGCCTGGGCGTCCATGGGCCTCGGCCTCGTGGATGACGCCGATCTCCCCGGCGCGTGAGCCCTACCGGCAAGGACAAGTCGAGTGGGCACGAGCCCTCGACCGCAGACGGCAAGGCATCCGTTGAGATCGCCGCAGTGCGCCGCGCAGTCCTCGCCGTCCGAGGTGGGGATAGGGAGTCCTTCGGGTCCATCGTCGAGCTGTACCAGCGGCGCCTGTTCGGCCTGACGATGATGATGACCCGTCATAGAGAAGGAGCCGAGGAGGTCACCCAGGACGCCTTCGTTCGTGCCTTCAGCCGCCTGCACCTGTACGACGAGTCCCGACCGTTCTATCCCTGGATCGCGACCATCGCCGTGCGCCTGGCCCAGAACTGGTTGAGCCGTCACGGCCGCGAGAGCAAGCGCATATCACCCCTGCTCGAGCCAGACCGTGAACCGGCCTTGCCCATCGAACCCGTGGACGCACTCATCAGCGACGAACGCGGTCAACAGCTGTGGCAGTCCGTCGCCGCGCTGCCCTCAGGGGAGCGCACCGCTGTGGCGCTCTATTACCGCGACGGCATGAAGGTCAACGACGTCGCCCGCGCGCTGGGCGTAACCAGCGGCACGGTGAAGACGTTCTTGTTTCGCGCGCGGAAGAAACTCCGTGGCGCCTTGGAGAGCCCATGAACACACTCGAATCCGAGCTGCAGTCCCTGCAGAGCCCAGCCGTTCCTGCGGGATTGAGCGCCTCCATCTCGTCTCGCATCGCCCACATCGATGAGCAGCACCAAGCCACAAGCTACCCGGCGCACGACGACAAGGTCGTCGCAGCACGTCGAGATCGGCTGGCCTGGCCACTGGCCCTGGTGGGCTTGAGCGTGGGCGTGGGCGCCCAGATCTACCGACTGGCTGCGGGGGAGTCGGCCCTTGATCTCCTCTCCGTACGCACCGCTGGCGGCCTGCAGCGCATCGTCGACCTGGCTCAGCCGAGCCCAGCCCTGGCCGTCCTGGGCGCCGGGATGCTCCTGGCTCTCACTGGTCTTTTCGCCCTTCAGCGCGACGCCCCCCAGCAGGTTTGAGCCCGGGTCAGACCCTCGCAGCCTGCCCGGCTCGCCCGTCACACAACACGTGTCGCGCAAATGACCTCTCCTCCACGTGGTTGCGGGCCCTTGGCATATAGTTGTATTGCGCAACCATGTCACACGCAGAGCCTCCTTTTACCCCACTAGGTGCCCAGATCCGTGATCTGCGCTACTCCTCCCGGCGCCTCGTCCGTGCCCTGGGCGTCATGGACACTCAAGTCGAGGGCCTGTCCTGCACCCCTCCCCAGTGCCATGAGTTCATCGAACTCGCAGCCCGTGGGCAGCTGAGCACGGGCGAACTCGCTGAGCTTCTTGAAGTCGACAAGTCCACGGCCAGCCGCACTCTCAGGCCCTTGCTTCAGCAGGGCTTGCTCAGCGCGGAGGCCGACCCCTTCGACCAGCGCATCAAGCCCCTGAGTCTGACGGACGCGGGGCGGGCGAAGGTGCAAGCGATTCACGCTGTGGCTGACGAGCAGGTGCGCCGCGCCCTGTGCCTGTTGAGTGACGACGACCGTGCCGTCGTGCTTGCCGGCGTCTCGCTCTACGAGCGCGCCCTGCACAAGGCCAAGGCCAAGGCCTTGGCTGGCGTGGCGGTGCGGCCCATCGAGCCTCAGGATGACACGGCCATGGCTCACATCATCCGCACGGTGATGACCGAGTTCGATGCAGTGGGCTGCGGTACCTCGATCCACGACAGCGAAGTCGACGCCATGTCTGCAGCGTACACCGGCGAGCGCAAGGCCTACTTTGTCGCCGAGCGGGATGGCCAGGTCATGGGCGGTGGCGGCATCGCTCCCCTGCAAGGCAGCGACAGCCCCGACGTCTGCGAGCTGCGCAAGATGCACGCCCTGCCGTCAGCCAGAGGGCTGGGCATCGGCCGGCAGTTGTTGGAACGCTGCCTGGGCGCCGCCCGCGAAGCAGGCTTCGACGCCTGCTACCTGGAGACGATGCAGCACATGCACCAGGCGCGGGCCCTGTACGAGAAAGTCGGCTTCCAGATGATCGACCGCCCCATGGGCAACACGGGGCACACCTCCTGCGATGGCTGGTACGCCCTCGAACTGTAGAAGCGGCAACCCACCAGCCCCCCACCGTAGGAAACACCATGCTCTCACTCTCGCTCGTCATCGCCTGTCTCGCCTGCCTGCCTCAGGACGAAGCCGCTCCCCAATGGGGACAGCGCATTCAATGGAGCCTTGACGACGGTCCCCAAGCTCGGGAACACGCCGGCGACCACCACGAATACCGCTTCGAGCCCGCAGCCTCGCTGCCAAGCGTAGAGGACCTCGCCGCACAAGTGACTCAGGCCCACCAGCTCGAGCTGGCCAAGGACCTGGGCCCCCTGCGCATGACAGGCGAGATGTCCATCGAGGCCCTCAACATCACCGCCGAGATGACCACTCTGCTCGAATGGCGCGGATAGGCGTTTCAAAGCCCCCCCCTGCCCGCCCGCGCAGGCACTCCGCACCGCCGATCAGCCAGCGCAGCGGCGCGCCCAGGCGACTGACGAGCCCGACATGCCCGGCCACAGCAAGGCGCGGCGACCTCACGGCGGCCCCCACTGCGCTCGTCACGCCCGACACCCGGACCCTCCCCACCCACGGCCCGCCTCGCGGGTCGTGCCATGGCCGAGAGGCCCTCTCAGAACAGCTCCGGCGGGCCCCGGGCCGGGTGCACACGC
>JBLIMM010000263.1:0-6777 GCA_047638635.1 Pseudohongiellaceae bacterium
CCGCCGCTATGTCGAGGCTGGTGACTCGGTGGAGGGGCTGTTGCGAGGCCGCACCAACAGTGCCACGGTAAGCTGGCTGCGCGAGCTGGGGGTGCGCTTGCATCACGGCGACGTGACTCAGAGTGCAGGGTTGGAGCGCTTCATGGACGGCGCTGACTTGCTGGTGCACTCCGCGGCGGTCATTGGCTACCGGCGTCGCATGTGGGGGGAGATGCAGCGAGTCAATGTGATCGGCACCCGCAACGTGATGGAGGCTGCGCGGCTAGCCCAGGTGGGGCGAGTCGTGCACGTGAGTTCCATCGCTGCCGTGGGCATCGCGGACACGCCCATCGTGCTGAATGAAGACTCCGAGCTTGACCCTGACCCACTGGACGCTGCCTACTTCGACACCAAGCTGGCCGCAGAAGACGAGGTGGCCCGGGCGGTGGACCAGGGCTTGCACGTGACCACGGTCAATCCCGGGGCGATCTACGGCGCCGCTCTGACCCCATCGAATTCGAGCCGGGTGATTGCGAGCATCCTCACCAGCCCGTTGTCGCTCATCCCTCCCGGGGGGATCAACGTGGTGCCCCTGGACAGCGTGGTCGAAGGAGTCGTTGCTGCGGGCCTTCGCGGGCAGCAGGGACGTCGCTACATTCTGGGCGGAGAGAACTTGTCCCTGGCGGAGCTAGTGCAGCGCGTGGGCTTGGCGGCGGGGCGCAAACTGTCCCCCCGTGTCTTGCCCTCATGGATCGCGCAGCCTGCTCGAGCTGCGATGAATTGCATCGAGCCGTTCGTGCCTGACTCCCTTTGGTTCACCCCTGATCTGTGCGCGGCATTCGGGCGCTGGATGTGGTTCGACACCACCCGCGCAGAAGGCGAACTAGAGTTCAAAGCCGGTGATCTCGACGCCTGCCTGAGGGCCACGATTGTCCAGCTGCGCGATCGTGGGATGTTGAAAGCGAGTCAGATCAACCTTGGGCGATGACTCTGTACTCCCGCACTTCACCGGGCTCTAAGGAGACGTCTTCTGGGATGGCCGGCTTGCCGTCCGCACCCACTTTGATGCGGTGAATACTGGAGAACAACACATCCATGGGGCCAGCAGAAGAGGTGTACGCGTGCACCTGGTACTTGCCTGGAGCGAGCCTCTCGAAGCGGTAGTGTCCGTTCCCGTCACTGATGACGTCACGGGTGGTCCGATTGGTGCCGCCGCCCAACGTCACTTTGATGCCCTTGAGCACCTGCCCGTTTGCATCGGTAACGAGGCCTTGCAAGGTAGCAGGGCGAGCGAGCACGATCATTTCCATGACCGTCTCTTGGCCTTCCACGACACGAACATCGTTTTGGTGGCTCATGGGATAGTGCGGGTGGTCGACCTCGACCTGGTACGTGCGCGCTGTCACCGTCTCGAACTTGAACAGCCCATCCTCGTCGGTTTGGCCGGCGGTATGCCAGCTGCCCTGAGCGGCGCTGGCCCGCAAGAAACCAGAGGTCGGTGTCTTGTTAGAATGAAGGGACACTTTGGCGCCGGGGATGGGCTGTCCCAGGTCGTCGGTGACAGCACCGGCAAGACTGGCGGCTTGCTGCATGACCACCGAGATGTAGCTCGGGCGGGAGCCCCCCAAGACACGGACCGCATCGCTCAATGTGACGCTGTGATCCCGAGCCCAGACTTCTACGAGATACCAACCGGGCACCAAGTCGCTGACCTCGAAGTTTCCGTCTGAATCGCGAACACGCATGCTCGCGCCCACGGTTTCGCCCACATTGCCCCGCTTGTTCGATTGCCGCAGTTGCAGGTCGAACGCTTTGAGGGGCTTGCCTGCCGAGTCCGTCACCGTGCCGCTGAGGCTGCAGGCCTCGCGCAGCAGAATGGTGATCTCGCTGTCTGCGGCTTCGGGGTTCACTATTTTGCTGACGGGGAGGTAACCCACTGGGTCGAGTTGCAAGCGGTGCGGGCCGTGGGCCAGTTGCTCAAACAGGAAGCGGCCTTCGCTGTCTGTGCGCACCAGGTCGGCGCCCATGCCCTGCTCGCCCCCCTGGGCTAGAACTTCTACGTGCACGGCAGGCTGCTCGCCACCAGGCAGAAGGACCACTCCGCTGAGGGGGCTTGCTAGCTGCAGGTGGACGTTGATCTCGACGTCCGTGGGTTGCCCGAGGATTACCCCCTGGGCGATGTTGCTGTTGCCGAAGCCAGCTGCAGACACGATGAGCTGGAATGGCCCCTGAGAGGCGTGGGGGATGAGGTAGCGACCGTTCTCGTCACTGACCACGATGCGCTCAGGAGTGCCGCCGTCTCTGCCAATGGCCAAGGGCAGGCCTCGGGACAAGCCCACCTGCGCGCCTTGGATGCCGCGGCCGCGAGCATCACTGATCGTGCCGTGAACCGTGAGCCCCGGGGCAACGATGATCATGCCTACTTGGCAGGTCTCCCCTGCGCGGACAACGTGGGGGCCAGACTCGGTGGTGGCAAACTGGTCGCCGATGGCTCGGACCACCACGCGATCGCTGACCGGGACGTCTTGGAACTCGAAGCGGCCGTCCGGTCCCACCTCGCAGCGGGGGCCAAGGCGAGGCAGCGAACTTGTGCCTCCCAGGGGAGAAGGGTTGCCCTCTAAAAGTTCAATCCGTCCCCCAGGGACGGGCCGGCGGTCGGGGTTGAGCAGCTGGCCAGAGAGGCTTCCTAGTTGGGGGACGGCGGCCGGGTTGGGCCGCTGCGGCTGGTCTGCGGGCCTCTGAAAGGCGTCGATGTCTGCGGTCGCCGTGATTTCTTCGGCCTCAACGAGGAGAGAAACCACCGTAGGCGGCGCTTTTTCGGGATGTTCGCTTGGGAGCAGAAACAGCCCAGCGGCAGCGGCAGCGGCGAGCACCAGCAAAGTGCAGAGGATAATCGGCAGTGGTGAAGTGGGCTTGGCCATGGGTACCTAGACGCAGCAAAGAAGAACCTCGCTGGATTCTCCGTTGATTTTCCCGCCGGAGCCAAGAGAATCTCCCCTCGTTGGTCCGGCGGTCCCATCGTCTAGCCAGGTCTAGGACAGGTGCCTCTCACGCACCAGACAGGGGTTCGAATCCCCTTGGGACTACCATCTCACCCCGCCCAAGCTCTTCAGAGGGCTTTGCGGCCTGCCCTTGGGCCCCAACCACGGGACATCGATACCAGCGATGTCAGCGATGTCAGCGATGTCAGCGATGTCAGCGATGTCAGCGATGTCAGCGATGTCAGCGATATCATCGAGGCCTTGCCGGGCGTAACCGAGATCACGGTGCTGGGAGATCAGGGTGCTAGGGCTTCACGAGAATTTGATCTTGGTGGGCCTACGCGGCTCAGGAAAGACCACCCTCGGGGGAGACCTGGCGGCGTCGCTGCAGCGGCCGTTCGTCGATCTGGATGATCGCTTGGCGTCTCTGGCGGGGGAGTCCGCTGATGACGTTCTGGCTCACCAGGGCGAGCCTGCGTTTCGAAACATTGAGCGGGCTGTGCTCCTGCAAGCGGCACAGCTCAGGGGCGCGGTCATCGCCACCGGCGGTGGGGCTGTGCTGCACCGGCGCGAGATGGCCGGGCTGGCTGCCACGGGCTGCGTGGTTTTCCTCGATGTACCCCTGGCTCTGTTGCTGGAACGGGCGCGTGCTCGCCCCAGGCCGCGACTCTGTGGCGGATCGATTGAGGACGAGTTCGTGGCTCTTAGCGAGGAACGGCGATCTTCCTATGATGAACTGGCTCAAATCACCCTGTCCTCACCGGACGTGAGATCTATACTCGGTGAACTCAATGGATGGCCGTTCCGGTCGCATGGATGACACAGCGCAAAGACGATGGCAGCAAGGCAATGAGAGCCGTGTGTTGGGCGTTGGCCGTCTGGCTGTTCGCTGCGGCACCCGGCGCGTATGGCGCAACGCTGCAAGACGCCGCGAGCGAGAGCCTAGACACATCCAGGGCCGCCTTGGTTGATGGGACGGCCACGGAGTACGAACTCGGGCGCCATGTGGCTGCGCTGCTGGCCGCGGACGATCTAGAGACCCTGAGCGTTCACTTGCTGAGCGGGCATCCGGTGGTCTCGAAGGTCATCATGGAAACCCTGGCCTTCGACGACGACGTGCGCTTCGTAGAGCCCTTGTTGCAGCTGGCTGGCTCTGAAGAACGCCCGCTTATCGCTGCTCAAGCGGGCACCTTGGTGAACGATCAGGCGAGGCAGCATGAGCAGGTTCGCATCGATCTCGTAGCCATGCTGGCCGCATCAGCAGCCTCGAACGAGGGTCTCCACGATTGCTTGCCCAGAACCCTCATAGGGGCTTTGGGACAAACACGCGAGCTGACGGTGGTCCCGGCCCTGTTGACCTACTGGGAGGGGCAGCCAGAGCTGCGCATCGAGCCCGCAGATGAGGCTGCCATTCTGGGCGCGTTTGAGCAGTTGTCCGGGCACAGCTTGCCTCAGGGCGCCGATGCTCATGACTTCTGGAACAACCTGTGGACGCAACAACAGCAGCAGGGGCTGGGGCGAGATGTTCTGCTTGAGGCTGGCTACGCTTTGCAGCAGGCAGCCTGGTCGGAGACGAGCGGAGCGTGGGATGACGAACGAGCACGCCTGAAGCGAGATTTGCAGGGGCTCAAGTCAGAGGTTGCCGAAGCGCGCATCGCGGCCATGGGCAAGTTGGTCGATCGGCTGATCGAAGGTCTCGATGACCCCTACGCCGAGGTGCGCAGGGCCGCGGCCCAGGGGCTGGCTGATCATCCGGCGCACGAGAAGGCTGCGGTGGCGATCCCTGCTTTGCTGCAACTGCTCGGCCATGGCGAAGACTCGCTCATTGGCAACGGTGCGCAAAACGGCGAGGCGCGGGTCGAGAGGCATCCAGGCGTGAGAGCAACGATCGTTTCTGCCTTGGGCAACCTGGGTCGGGATCGTCCCGAGGTGATGACTTGCCTGCTCGCGGAGCTGTCAGAGAACCACCTTGCCGTGGCTCGTGCAGCGGTGGACGCACTGGCGAAGGTCAAAGGGCAGCCCATGGTGGTGCGCCCCTTGCTCGACTTTCTGACGGGGGAGGAACTCGACCCGGAAACCCGGGTGCAGGTTCTTGAGATCATCGCTAGCAACAACCCCGCGGGGGTCTTTGATGAGCTGAGCACGAAGCTCTCTGTGGCCCGAGCTGGGGACGAACGGGCGGTGCTCGTGCAGGCCATGATCGCCTCTGAAGAGCTGGGCCAGGCCATGGCCGTGTTGAGCGTGTTGGAGACGAGCTCTGAGCCCTTCGAAGTGCGCTTCGCCTTGGCTCAATGGCTGGGCGAACGAGTGAAGGCTCTGCCCCTGGACGCAGCGCCGCGCCCAGGCATGGTGAGCGTGATAGAAAGTTTGCTCAGCGATGCAGACGTGAGCGTGCGGGCCCAAGCGGCCAAGTCTCTCGGGGAAAGCGGTGATCCCGGGAGCGCAGCTCTGCTCACGGAACGGGCGAAGCACGAGGTGTCTGCTTCGGTGTTGCTCGAAATCGTTTCGGCCCTCGGGCAAGTGGGTAGCCTCGAGTGCGTTCCGTCCATTGGCTGGATTCAAGCTCACGACACAGTGTCAGACGGAGCTGCGCTTAACGAACGGGCGCGGGAAGCTTTGCGCGCCATCGGGCGGGGACGTCCATGGACGGAGTGGCTGACCATGGCTCAGGCGCTCACAGATGCGGAGGCGCCGAGCCTTGGCCTGGGAGTGATCAACGAAGTCTTGGCTCCCCGTGCGGAAGGGCTGGTCATTGAAGCGGACGTGGCTGATCGTGCACGGGGCTTGAAGGCCAAGCTGCTGGTGGCGGTGGGTGCCACCGAAGACGCGCACGATCTGTTGTTGCAGCTCGAAGACGAAGGCAAGGCGTTTCCTTCCCGTGAACTCCGTTGGGATCTGCTGGCCCAGACCAGTCGCGACCTTTCGTTGCACAGCGAAGCCGCCGACTGGTTGGCCTTGTTACTTGAAGGACGGGTGGAGGCTGATGCGCGGTTCGATGAGCTGCAGCGGAGCCTCGCCGGGGAGTTGCTAGCCGCCCGTCGCTACGACGAAGGCCTAGAGTTACTCGAGTCGTTGCACGGTGCTCAGCCTAGCGACAACCAGCTGATGCTTTGGTACGGCCAAGCGTTAGTGGCAGGCGGGCGAGTCGACGAAGCGCGTTCGCTCCTGGAACGCCTGCAGCTGCGCGTTGTGGAAACCGCCCCAGAGATCTTCGCCGAAGCGGCGGTCGCTCTCGACCAGCTCGATCGGGTGGCAGCCGAGGTGAGCACCGGCGACGAAGGCCTCGAACCCGAAATCGAAACACCACAGACCGAAGGCCCGGACGAGGTCACGCCAAGCCCCGTGGTTGCTGAGGACGTGGTCGATCTGCCGGACGACAACGGAGACACGGGCAACCGATGAAAATCGTCATTGCTGGAGCTGGGGCGGTGGGTTTCCACCTCGCAAAAGAACTGGGCGTCGAGGGGCACCACATCTCGATCATTGACATCGATGAGGACAAGCTCGAGTACCTGCGCGACCGCCTCGACGTTCTCACTGTCGAAGGCAGTGCCACGTCTCGTGCTGCTCTCGAAGCCGCTGGTACTGCTGAAGCCGACTTGTTCATTGCCGTCTCGGATCAAGACGAAGTGAACATGGTGGCTTGCGCTGCGGCGAGTACCATGGGAGTCAGGCGCACGTTAGCGCGAGTGCGTAACCCTGACTTCGTGAGCAGCCACTCCCTGGTCGATCCCATTCGCCTGGGCATCACTCGCTTCATCAACCCTGATGAAATCGCTGTGGACTCCATCGTGGCCTTGGTGAACTCCCCGGGCTC